>AAZW01000004.1 GCA_000169995.1 Vibrionales bacterium SWAT-3
AGCGTACCCTACACTCAGTTTGTGTAACATAGTATTTACCAAGCTTTACATTGGTAACATCATTTCAAATTAAACAAGTTATTCAAAATTTTTGAACAAGTTCAGGCTTAATATTAAATTTCAACGATTTGCTCAATCTCGTAAAGCTCATCAGAAATGTCTAACATCTTACGTTCCATCACCTTTTGAGCGTCTTCTATCCCCTTGTTGTAGTAAACGGCACCAAACTTTTTGCTGATGAAGTCGACCAAAAACTCAGTGTCGAACTGACCAAGCTCCACATCGAGCTCATCTTGGAGGTACTTTTGAAGCGTTTGAGTAAGTTCCGACTTCTGTTTTGAATCTAATTGAATGGTCACGGTGTTTTTCAAGGTAGTTGTCATCATTTGCTTGCTTATTAAGCAGCTTCTCTTTCTGGATTCAGATGAACGTCACCAACAGGCGCACAGTTCCTGATATCACCAGACCACCGCTCAGGCTTTCGCTGTTTTGCAGCGAACAATACCTCTACACGACGCTTCAAGATCTCTTTATCTTTTCCATTGTGACGCTCTGAAGGCGTGACGTAATTTAGCTTACTGTGCTTGTGCTCGGTGTTGTACCAGAGTACGAAGGCTTCAACCCAACTTCGGCTACTATCGAGACTTTCAAAGCCCTTTGTTGGCCAGTTTGGCATGTACTTAACTGTACGGAACAATGACTCGACATAAGGGTTATCATCACTGACTCTTGGGCGACTATATGACGAGGTAATACCTAACTCTTCCATTTTAGCTTTGAACGTCAACGACTTCATTGGCGCACCATTATCCGAGTGAAGAACCAGCGCTTGATTAAAGCACTGCTCTCGCATCAACGTCCTTTGCAGAAGTTGTGACGCCAGCTCACCGCATTCATGCTCATACACTTCATAACCAACAATTTTTCGACTGTAGATGTCCTCAATGACATACAGGTAATAATGTTGACCTCGAACCTTTGAGGGTAAGTAAGTGATATCCCAAGTATAGACTTGGTTCGAGTCCGTCGCTGTGTAACTGGTTGGCTTCGCTTGCTTCTGTCTGCTCCGCTGACGACCTCGCTTGTGAAGTTGCCCCTGCGTACTCAACACTCGGTAGTAGCTCGACTCAGAGGCGATGTACTCACCTCTATCAAGCAATGTCGGGACGATTTGAGTTGGAGGCAAGCTTGCGAACTCTGAGCGGTTACACACCTCGATTATCGCATCACGCTCTTCCTGCGACAGCTTATTAGCAGGCTCAGGCCTGAGGCATATTGGCCTTTTGTCAGCTTGTACTTCTCCTTGCTGATACCAGCGACGATATGTTCTCAAGTCGATTTGAACTTCATGGCAAGCTGGCTCTAAACGACATCCACATTGCTTCGCTTCAAGGATAAGAGTCACTATGGTCTGCCTTTCATCGGTTGAGGTTAGTCGTCCTCTGGCTCTTCCCCGTAAAAGGCTCTCAGCTTTTTTCTTAGTACCAAGAGGGCGGCCGTTTCAGCGAGTGCTTTTTCTTTGAGTCGTAAATCTTTCTTCAACTCTTTGATTTCAAGTTTGTCAGCTTTAGCCTGCTTCTTTGCTTCAGCTTCGTGCTCTTTACTCGACTTAAACCCTTGCATACATTCGCTGCGCCAGCTTTGGGATTTGCTCTGGAAAAAGACCTTTTTCACGACAATATTGGCTGAGTTCACTTTCTGTCATTGAGTAGGTTTCAGCGACAATGGCTAGTTTAGTTTGAGCAGACCACTGCTCTGATGAAGTGTTACTATTTGGCACGGCGGCTCCTGAACGTCTGAGTTGCTGGCGCCAATGATACAGGGTCGCAGTACTGATTCCTTCCTCTTCCGACACTTCTTTAACTGACATCGAATAGGGAGGTAATAGCTTCTTCAATATAGCTTCTTTTCTTTCTATTGAGATACGAGACACAATTACTCTTTATCGCCCAGACTGGTTAAATTTTAACAGTGACAACTACCCTGCCAGATAGGGGTCATGACGATGTCCAAATAAAGTGTAGCTAGAACAATTGTGATTAACTGACTAAAATTAATTTAACTGGCGATAACTTTGTTAACCAACCATAATCCTTCTAACTGATTAGAATTCCTCATAATTTAGAATACAGACCTTGTAAGTGCCAGTGCTATCCATAAAATCGCCTGGTAATCGCTAATTTTGATAGAGGGATCAAGAACTCGCACTTTGCTAATAGGTAATGACACATCAATTACCGTACTATTGCCCATCAATAAGATAGTAACTATGTATAAGGGACTTCATTGTTATTAGATCTAGTGATTAAAAGCGTTAATCAATTTCAAGATGACTGCCTAAAACTATGTGAACACCACTACCCTACAGTGCATAACCAAGGGATCAGTGAGCATCACATCGGCAAAGCATTTGCTCGACGAATGGAGCACACCTTCGTAAGCTTTAATCACGCAAGTAACATTAGCCCTTTAGAAATGCTTTCTTCCGGAGATACACCACGACACTTTAGAATCTCGTCGGAGATTGGGACCGTTTGGGTGATCAGCCATCATATGGTCAGCGCGGGAAAGACTTGCCGTAAAAAATTGATGATAGATATCCACAACTGGCAGCAAGAGTACGGGTTTGCGATTCAACCCAATGATCTTCTGATTATCGTCTCTGATCATTGGATAAGCCGAAGTAAGAACAGCGGAGAGTTATTGCACTGGTGGATGGGCGAATTGCCCGACGAGATAAACGAGTACAGCCAACAAGGTATTACACTTAGAGAGAGTGACTCTCAATTTGCTGCCGATTTGAATAGTAACTTTAAGATCAGTCCGTGTTTTATTAAATTTGGCCACCCTTTAAAACGTTCAGGTAACCAGCAATTGGTTCGCAAATACCTACAACTTTACGCTGTACTTCAATGGCAATAAGAATATCGCTCAGCTTTTGTACTTGATATTAAATACCGAATCCTAGGTCTTCATCCCAATATTTTACAAAAATCTATTTTTCATGCGCTCATTATTTATCCAAAAGTTAACTTAGGTTAAATAATAACAACTTGGTGTTTTGAATGTATTTTGAGAAGTAGATAGCATTTCTATGCAAAGATCAAAGCTGTTCGATTTTACAACTTTGACATTAACCCATAATCTAGTCCTTTAACCCTACTTTTCTCTTGTGTATAGCCCGTCTTACCTTACATTAGCCTTAAACAATATGGATGATGTTACTCAGCATTTTAATTCGCATAGATTATGGATATCAGATTTTGATAAGTAATTTTAATGACTAACATCAATTATCATGCTGATTTTTCGTTAATTATATTTATTTATACATTGATCCGACAAATGAGTTTTTATTAATTGACAATTTACTTACACCTGTCAATATTGTGACAGCCGTGACTTTTATGTTCGTCAATGAATTACCCCCTTACTAGCGAATATGATTTTATCAGACAGAAGTGAATTTATTAGCTGTATATCAGTAGATGCCGATATGCAGTTTATTGCTAAATATCAAGACCTCACTCTAAGAAGCGTCTATCAACCTATATTTGACCGTTCAATGTGTCAGATAGGTGTCGAAGCTTTGGTGCGTATTTCAAACAACGACGGCGAGGTTGTTCGCCCCGATCACTTCTTTCATTCAGACGAAACCTCTAATGCGGATAAAATAAACGTCGAAAGGTTGAGTCGCGCAATTCATATCCGTAACTTTGCTCAATCTACTGTCCGTCACCTTCAACTCTTTTTGAATGTCCTGCCAAATGTAGGCGAACTCTTTGCCGCAGAAAAAGTAAGCGAAAGCTTATTGGCTAAAAGACTCCACGAGTTAAACCTGTCCTGTGACCAAATCGTCATGGAACTGGTTGAACTTAGTGTCGATAGTGAAGAAAAGCTCAAATTGGCGGCCACTTCTCTTGCAGACAACGGCTTCCAAATAGCTGTCGATGACTTTGGCACTCAAGCATCTACAGAAAGCCGCGTTTTACACATAGCTCCTCACATCATTAAAGTCGACCGCTCTGTCATGCTTAAGTTTGAGGATGGCGATACCTCCGATATGGAACTTGCTATCTCTCTAGCTGAGTCGATCGACGCGAAAACGGTGATTGAAGGTATTGAAACTCAGCAGCAGCTAGAACGTATGCAGGCATTAGGGTTCGATATGTTCCAGGGTTACCACTTAGCGATGCCACAACCGATTGAACTCGACTTACAACTTGCAATGTAATTCCCCTCCTCCTTTTTTCGCTCTACTCAATACTGATTGAACCCCATTACGACTTCATGCTCGTCTTTGACTCAGGTTTGATCTGGCTTGATCATGTTCACAAAGCAATTAGATACAAAAAAGCCCAGTCAACAATGACTGGGCTGGCTTAAAAGAATCTGTTTTATATCAATCCCTAATAACCCGCAGTGGACGGTTTGATTCTATATAAGATAGCGAACATCACAGGTACTACTATTAGCGTTAGTACTGTAGCAAAGCCTAAGCCTGCCATGATGGTAATCGCCATCGAGCCGAAGAATGCATCGAATACCAAGGGAATCATACCCAAGATAGTCGTTAGTGCTGCCATAGATACCGGTCGTACACGACTAATCGCACTATCTACAACCGCTAAGTAAGGATCTTTACCTGTCGCAAGTTCACTGTTGATCTGGTCAAGCAGTACGATACCATTCTTCAGAATCATGCCGCTTAAGCTAAGTAAGCCTAAGAACGCCGTGAAACTAAATGGCATATTAGTACCTAACAGACCAATTGAAACGCCAATGATAGACAGTGGAACAGTAAACCAAATCACAAGCGGCTTACGTACCGAATTAAACAGAAGCATAGTGATGATAAACATCAATAAGTAGCCCATTGGCAGTGAACCAAACAGAGACTCTTGTGCATCTTTAGAGCTTTCATACTCACCGCCCCAGCTAATGCTGTAGCCTTCTGGCAAATCTAATGCTTCTACCTTTGGTTTCACACGAGCAAACAAACTTGCTGGTGTTTCATCACCCAGTACATCATGGTCAGCCAATACCGTTAGCGTGCGTTTTCTATCGCGACGCTGGATCAGTGGTTCAGACCATTGAAGCTCTACACCATCAATCACTTGTTCGACTGGAATGTAGGTTTGTAGTGACGGGCTCCAAATCTTCACATTGTTTAGCGATTCGAAATCAAAACGCTCTTCTTCCGGTAAACGCGCCACGATAGGTAACATATGCGTACCATCACGCAGTAGGCCGATGTTGTAACCACCAAACGCCATCTGTAACGTCTCGGACAGATCAGTTTTTGAAATGCCTAGGCGACGAGCCTTAGATTCGTTGAACAGCGGTACCAGCTCTTTAGTGCGTTCACGCCAATCGTGACGAACGTTTCGAGAACCCGGGTCAGCTAACAAGATGTCTTCCACTTGTACCGCGATATTACGAAGTGTTTGTGGATCAGCGCCGCTTATACGCGCTTCGATTTTAGATGCTGGTGATGGACCAAACTCAATTAACTTGAATTGGAACGTCGGTTGTTCAAATACATTCGCTAAATCTTTATCGAGTGCCTCTAACGCTTTAAACATAGTGTCACGGTCAGTCGTTCTTACTTGTAACTGGGCGTACGCTTCGTAGCTCTTTTCTGGTTGGTATGTCAGAGCGAAACGTTGCATACCCTGCCCAACCGTTGTGGTTACAAACTCCACGTCGTCTTGTTGACGAATGTAGCTTTCAACTTTTTCAGTTTGCTTGATGGTTTCACGAACATCGGTACCTTCTGGCATCCACATGTCGACATAAAACATTGGCGTGTTTGATGGTGGGAAGAACTGTTGCTTCACCATACCGAAACCAACAATTGATGCAGCCAGCAGAGCAACCATGCTCACTACGGTTAACCATCGGAAGCGCAATGCGAATTTCAGAGACGCACCGAATACAACAAACAGAATACCTTTGTATGGATCTTCGTTCTCATCGACCTTGTCTTCTTCTTTTAGCATCATTTCTGCAAGGAACGGAGTCAACGTGAGTGCCGTAACCCAACTTAAGAATAATGAGAAACACAACACCCAAAACAGTGAGCCCATGAACTCGCCTGTCGCGTCTTTCGACAAACCAATCGGTGCGAAGGCTGTAATAGCGATAATGGTCGCGCCCAATAATGGCCATTGTGTTTGTGTCACGATGTCCTTCGCTGCTTGAAGTTTAGTCTTACCTTTCTTCAAGCCAACCAGAATACCTTCAACCACAACAATCGCATTGTCCACCAGCATACCCAACGCGATTATCAGTGCACCCAGTGAGATACGGTGCAATTCCACGTTGTTGTAGTCCATCAAGATGAAAGTACCAAATACCGTCAACAGAAGAACTAAACCGATGATCAAACCACTACGCAACCCCATAGCAAACAACAGTACAATGATAACGATCGCTACCGCTTCAACTAGGCTGATTAAGAAGTCAGCCACTGATTTATCGACTTCTTGCGCTTGGTTGTAGAAGTAGTTCAGTTCTACACCCGCTGGTTTAATGCTTTCTAGGCGATCAAGTTCCGAATCCAGTGCTTTACCAATCTCAACCACGTTTACGCCTGAAGAAAACGCTATACCTAAATTAATTGCAGGCTTACCGTTATACGTTAATACATTACCTGGTTTTTCTTGAATACCGCGAGTCACTTCGGCAACGTCTTTCAATCGAATTAGATTACCTGTATCGCGACCATGAATGATCAGGTTTTCTAGCTCTTCAACCGTGCTCAATGTGCCGTTTGGCTTGATTGTTAGGCTTTGACCATTCAGCATCACCTCACCTGCCGATACCACACTGTTTTGTTGTGCTAACAGTGACGTAACCGTCGACATATCTAGGTTCAATGCGGCTAAGCGTTCCAGTGACATCTCGACAAACAGTTGTTCTTGTTGGTCACCGGCAATACTTACTTTACCGACACCGTCGACCAGTTCGATTTCACGCGTTAGGTAATCGGCGTACTGTTTTAGCTCAACGTAGTCATAGCCATCACCGGTCAGCATGATCATCACACCGAATACGTCACCAAAATCATCGATGATCTGAACGGAATTAACACCACTTGGCAGAGTTGGCTGTAGATCGTTTATCTTTCGGCGCATTTCATCCCAGATCTGGGGCAGCTCGTCGGGACCGTAGTCCATCTTCATGCTGACCATAATTTGAGACATACCATTCGATGAGGTCGATGTGATCTTATCGATATAAGGCAACTGTCGTATCTCTTTCTCAAGTGGATACGTCAGTTCCTCTTCAACTTCCATTGACGTAGCGCCAGGGTAAGTTGAAATAATCATGGCATCTTTAATGGTAAAAGCTGGGTCTTCTAAACGGGATAGATTACCAAAAGAAGTGACACCGCCAATGGCTAAAATGACTAGAAACAGCCAGCTAATTACTTTGTTCTTTATTGAATATTCTGCGATGTTCATTCTGCTTTTCCTGACAATTTGATTCCGTCACGGAGTTTTCTTAGATTTGAATTTACGAGTACGTCACCTTGTTCGATACCATGAGCAATGAGTGCGCCGTGGCCGCTAACCTTTTCGACTTCAACTTCGCTCTTGAACGCTTGGCCGTCTTCCATTTTCCAAACGTAAAATTGATTCGCTTCGGAGCCCGCTTCTAGCGTCGTCATAGGTAATTGGTAGCCCTGAACATCGCTCAAGCCAGCCTTTGCCATATCGACATTCACGCTCACGCTCGTACCCAGCAGAATTTCACTTTCAGGTTGTTGCATCTGCATCCAAAACTCATAAGTGCGAGATTGCGGGTGCAGTTCGCTTGTGTGTTCTAGGTAAGTCAGAGGGTATTGGCCAGAGTGTCCACCGAAGGTTGCTTGTGGACGGTAACTGCTGGAACGCATGTCTGGGCTAATCGACGCTAAAATCGAATCCGATACTTGAATACGCACGTAAACTTTATCGTTCTGATACAAGCTAAGTAGCGTTTCTCCTGGAGTCGCGTTTTCAAAGCGTTGCTTGTCTACCATGGAAACCGTACCTGAAAATGGCGCGAGCAATTTGGTGTAACTGAGCTTACGCTCCGCTGCTGCTAAATTTGACGACGCAAGCTTGTAGTTAGCCGTTAATTGATCGTGTTCAGATTGCGACAACATTTTGCTGCCAAACATCTCTGTACCACGTGCGAGTTGTTTACTGGCTAGCTCAAACTGCGACTTTGCGTCCGTAAGGTCTTGAACGTAAGTAGCGTTATCTAACGTTGCGAGCAGCTGCCCTTTTTCTACTGCGTCCCCCGCCTCTACGGTTACTTGTTGAATTTCACCAGCCAGCTTAAATGACAATGGTGTGAGTTCTGCAGGCATAACCTGACCATTAAAGCTTCTATACTGATCGGTCAATGGTGCGCCGACTTCAAAAGTTGACACCAACAAAGGCGGCTGTTCACGATGTTGGATTTCATTGTTACAGGCTTGAAGTAACAACGCTGACGCGACAACCACTGATAATTTAGAAAGGTTCATTAAATACCACCCTCACGTAACCATGCTTTTACTTGTTGTCCTTCAGATAAAACATCGACACCTGCTTCTACGATTAAGTCGCCCGAAGACAGACCATCAATCACATTACCGTGTTTATTCAGAATGACTTGTACCTTAAAAATCAGTTGCGAATCAGGGTTGTAACGCCAAAGTTCACCGTGGTCTGCCTCTTTACTGAGCCAAGCAGAATCAACAATACCGATACCGTAGTCCGATCGGTTTTTCTGTACTTCCACTTGCGCAGTCATTCCTGAAAGCAGGTTGATATCTTGTGGCTTTTCGATGGACACAACCGCTTGGTAGCTATTGGTATCTTCGTCGGGCTGAGTTGATATCTCTTTAAAGCGAGTTGGGATACGAATACCGCGGTGACTATCCATCACAACCCACATGTTTGAGCTTGTTAGTTCTTGAATCGAACGGTCTTCGAGTTTCGAAACTGGAATAGAAAATGTCACATCCATTTCGCCGTTGTTCAAAATGTTTAGAACTGGCTGTTTCTCCGCAATTAGCTGATATTGCTTACCAAATACCATCGATACCACGCCATCGAAAGGTGCAACTAATGTCGTGTAGCCAAGGTTTGTTTTTGCTTGGTCCAACTCAACTTCAGCGGCAGTAAAAGTGTTAAGGGCTTGGTCGTAATAATCGGTACTCACAAGCTTTTTCGAGTACAACTCCGAAGCCTGCTTGTATTGACTGTTCGCAAGGTCAAACTTCGCTTGTGCAGCATCAACCGCAATTCGGTAATCCGTTGCATCTAACACGGCTAAAACTTGGCCTTTCTTAACTTCTTGTCCCATACGAACATCGAAAACTTCGATATCGCCACCCACTTGGAATGACAACGCAGCACGATCTGTCGCGTCGACCTTTGCGATAAAGCTATCAAGATCAACATCCGTCTGTTGAGGGATCTCAAACAACTTTACGGGCTTAATAACCTGTACATTTTCTTCTGACTGAACCTTGTTACATCCGGCCAGAGAGCCTGCGAGTAACAGCGCGGCGATCACTGCACCTATCTGCTTACTTGTTTTGGCGTGAATAGACACCTTGGATTGCATGTTGCGTCTCCATTTAATTATTATGATTTACTACACAGGTGTGCAGTATATTGAAAAATTGCAGATTCACAAGCTTTACTTTCCACCTGTGCAGTATTTTTTATTTCAGTAAAAACAGTGTAGAATGTCGTAATCGGATAAATGTGTGAAATGAAGATGACTGAAAAGAAGCAAGGTAGAAGAAGCGCAAAAGACGCTGAAGAAACTCGATTTCAAATAATGACTGTGGCTGCAGAGATGTTCTGTGACTCTGGTTACGAACGTGTTTCGTTGCGTAATATCAGCGAAAAAGCTGGTGTATCTCATAGCCTCATTCGCCACCATTTCGGTAGTAAAGAAAAGATATGGCACGCAATAAGTGATTGTTTACATGTGTATTTTCAATCTTACATCAGTAAAATCATGCAGGAACTGCCAAAAGGTGTTGCACCGAATATTTCGATCTATTTGTTTGCCATGCGTCTGTTTACTAACATGATCCATTCTCGAAGACCAATGCAGCTTCTCTCAGATTCTGTACGTCAAGAAGACAACCTCGTTGACTACTTTATCGATAATGTGGGCGATCTTGAGTATGAGATAAACATGCTTGCAGACCAATACAACAAAGCGAATCCGGAAAAAGCCGTCAATATTTATGAAATTAAATGGCAAATGATTATGTTCGCGAATGGCGCAGTTTGCCTAACTCCCTTCATGGAAAGTACCTGGAACGAAGGTGATATGGAGGCAACGGCTGAAGAAGCGCTAATGAAACACTGGCAGATGTTCAATAAACAAATGGTTAATCAATTTGCTATTGAAAAAGAATGGGTACTTAACCCTAGCACTCTGGAAGAATTAATTTATGAAGTGCCGTGCGAGTGGAAATGTAACCCAGAACACAACCACGACTGACATCAATTCCAGGTAAAAACAATTTGAACGATACAAAAACGCGCCGTTACATCATTCATGTAACGGCGCGTTTCTATTGAAAAGGTTCAGAAAGCCCGGTTATCGGCGAGCCTTACCGCGATTTTGGTGAATCTTGAGCTTTGCTTTCATTTTACGCTTTTCTGCTGAACGGCTTTTACTGCTACCACCTCGCTCAGGTGACACATCTTGCTCGGGGCTAGGTTCAAAGCCCTTTAGCCACTCTTGAGGTAGACGTGTATCGAGTAGTCGCTCAATTGCGCCCAGCAAGTACGCTTCATCGTGGCTCATAAGAGAAATTGCAAGGCCACTATTACCCGCACGGCCTGTACGACCAATACGGTGTACATAGTCTTCCGCCTTGTAAGGCATATCGTAGTTCACCACTTGTTCAAGCTGCTGAATATCGATACCACGGGCAGCAACATCGGTTGCGATAAGTGCTCTTACTTTACCTGATTTAAAATCGTCGAGGGCTTTTTGGCGAGCACCTTGGCTCTTATCACCATTGATTGATGCCGCTTTAATCCCATCCAATTTAAGCTCTTTAACCAAAGCATCTGTGCCCTGCTTCGTCTTAGTAAACACCAATACCTGTTGCCAGTTATTTGAACCAATTAAGTACGCTAGTAATTCACTTTTGCGCTTCTTATCGACTGGGTAAACCATCTGTTTAACCGTCTCAGCAGTGCTATTGGTTGGTGTCACTTGAATTTCACTTGGTGACTGCATCATGCGGTGCGCAATGGCTTTGATTTTGTTGTCGAACGTTGCCGAGAAAAACAGAGTTTGTCGCACTTCATTCATACGCGAAAGAATACGTTTGATATCTGGCATGAAACCCATGTCTAGCATGCGGTCAGCTTCATCTAATACCAATACTTCTGTTTGGCTCAACATGATGTTCTTAGTGAACATGTGGTCTATCAAACGACCCGGAGTCGCAACTAAGATATCGGCACCTGCACGTAGGTTATCGGTTTGGACCTTCATGCTCACTCCACCATAAGCCACTACCACTTTAAGGTCTGTACCCTTTGCGTAGCTAGTTACGTTATCAAACACCTGTTGTGCAAGCTCTCGCGTTGGCACTAAAACCAGAGCACGAACTAACTTAGGGTTTGGAATAACGTTATCTTTGGTTGCGAGTAATCTTTGAATAATTGGCAAGCCAAAAGCCGCTGTTTTACCCGTACCCGTTTGAGCACCAGCCAGCACATCTTTGCCCTCTAATACCAAAGGAATCGCTTGTTCTTGAACACTGGTTGGAGCCGTAAAATTAAGCTCTGATAGCGTAGCAAGTAGATGCTCAGACAATCCTAGTTGGTTAAAAGATTTCGTAGATTCAGACATAGTATGATGCTCAAAGATTAAATAGGCGCGGATTGTAGCAAACCTGCATTACGCTGTTTACCTTTCCTTTTGATTTTTCTGTAATTGGAGTGCATTAAACTCGTTTGCTTCCTTCAAAACCATGGGATAAAGCTCATTAAAGTGACACTGCAACGTATCATAGTGACTTTCTAAGTCAGCATAGCACGCTTTAAGCAGACCGAGTTTGGGCCTTCTCAACGCCATTCGTTGTAACACCATTTCTATGGATGACATCTCTTGATAGCTCTCTAACCACCTCTGCTCAGCCATTTTTTGGTGAACAGTAATAAAGTGCTTAGGCCAATGTGGCTCTTGGTGTTCAAAGATCTGCTGATGGCTGTCGGAGCAAAAATGCTCAAGTGTTTGTGTCGAGAACTGAGCCCAATGATTAGCTAAGCAGTGGTCCCAGAATACATCGAGTGCAATAGGCGCAAAGCGCTTTGTTTGATCTGAAAAGAGAGATTTGGCAGAGCGAGACACATCATGTCGGTCAGTATAGCTATCGACAAATCGATGAAGTCGAATGCCATCAGAAAGTGAGTCTGAATAATATTTATTTGGGTCGCCTTTAACGAAGTCACCTAACAAGTTTCCTGCTAGGTCGCTCTTACAGTGTTTGGCGATGTGAAGGTGTGCGAGAAAGTTCATTGAACCTCATTAAAGTGTCGAGAACTAAGTAACATGGTAAACGTACTTGTTTATCTTCGCGAACTTTAATGAGGATAGCTTTTGGTATGACGAGTGAGCGAATCAGATTTGCTCAGTATAAGAATTGAAATGAAACGTTAGTTAGAAGATGTAAAAAGCTCTTCTGCTAACTGTTTAACTGTCTGTTCGTAGTCAGATAAATCAATGCCAATTTCCATAGCATCTAACAGTTCAAGACTTTCGTCATTATAAGATTGGTCACTCATTGTGCCCCCTCTATTCCTTGGTGTGGACGTGTTGTCCAATTAACTAGTGCACCATCTTGGACTTATATTATGTCACTTTGATGAACGCACTCTACTCTACCCATTCCATATTTATAGCTTGAAGCTACTCGCGATCATCAGCGCTTATCTACGCTAAAGGGGTATACGCGAACGACATATGTACTGCGACCTTACACCAAGTACAACAAATTACTCTATAAATTTTGAAGCAGATCATGGTCAAACGTTTGCTTCGCCCTTTTAAGTGCCTCGACCTAAAATGGACGTAAACATAGATTTACAGTGGATATTTTTAATTACATTAGATATTGCATTTGGAATTAAACTCAATCAGAATACTTCAAAATCGAGATATTCTTTGGGTTTATGCGCTTAAGCTAGAAGAATTACAATGAAAACACACTCTAACGTAAAGAATTATATACAATGAATAAATCAAAGGTTTTCGGTAGTACTTTGATCATTGCAGGCACAACGATTGGTGCTGGCATGCTCGCTCTTCCTCTTGCTTCTGCAGGCATTGGCTTTTCAACTTCACTTTTCTTGATGCTTGGTTTGTGGGCATTAATGGCGTTTACAGCATTATTAATGGTTGAGCTTCACCAATTCGTGGAGTCCGACGCGACCCTACACACACTGGCTCACACGATTTTAGGTACTAAGGGGAAATGGATTGCGAGCTTCGCTGTTATGTTCCTGTTTTATGCTCTATGCGCAGCCTACATCGCGGGCGGTGGCGCACAGTTTAATCAGCGTATTTCAGATATAGCGGGTATTGAACTGAACGGCCAAGTCACGACTTTACTCTTCACACTGCTAGTAGCGGGCGTTGTAACCATTGGCACACACAGTGTTGATAAAGTAAACCGCGTTTTATTTGGTTTGAAACTGATCGCTATGGTTCTGGTACTTAGCTTCCTAGCACCAAACATCACTTCTCAATACTTACTGAGCATGCCTTTACAACAAGGTCTGATTGTCGCTGCTATCCCAGTTGTATTTACTTCTTTTGGTTTCCACGGCAGCATCCCATCGATCGTTCGTTACCTAGATGGCGACGTTCGCTCTCTACGCAAGGTAATGATTGTTGGCTCTGCGTTACCTCTGGTTATCTACGTATTCTGGCAGAGCGTTACTTTGGGCGTAGTAAGCCAAGAACAACTGTTGTCAGACACAAGCTTGGGCGCGCTTTTAGTTTCGCTTTCGCAAACGGTGCACCAATCAAATCTAAGCGTGATTGTTGGTGTGTTCGCTGACCTTGCACTTCTTACCTCATTTATTGGCGTGAGCTTAGGTCTATTCGAATTTATGGGTGACTCGCTCAGCAAAAAACTAGGCAGTGCAAAGCGCGTTAAAACCTCTGTTATCACCTTCTTACCGCCTTTAGGCTTCGCCCTGTTTTACCCACAAGGTTTCATCATGGCGCTGGGTTATGCTGCGATTGCGCTTTCAGTGCTGGCGATTCTTCTACCTACCGTAATGGTATACAAAGTTCGCTACACAAATTTCTCGGTAAAATCTCACGGTACAGAAGCGACTTACCAAGTATTGGGCGGAAGCAAAGCGCTATTTTTAGCGGGTAGTGTTGGCGTATTTATCATTGCGATTCAAATCCTTATATCAGTAGGGTTATTACCTTCACTGGGCTAATAACGGGTTACGTAAATGATATAATTGATCGAGATCTCATTAATGACATATCCATATCATTAATTTTCACAATTACTCGGCTTAAGTCACATTTTTATTGAGGTCGGTTATTTAGAGTCCACGGTAAAGGATTTACCGTGGAGTTTTTATGAAAGAAGTACAATTTCGAACGATAGACAAGCTGTTTATCAAAATGTCTATCAACGATAAGTTTTGGGTTATTTTCTTAATCTTTTTCGCTGCAGTAGCAAGCTTATCTGGTCTCAACTATGTCAATAAAATGGAGCAAATTGACACTAGTGCAAAACAACAAGCCGAATACCAATTACAAGGCATTTTATCAGCCTCAGATATCCCAACTAGCGTAAGTGGCGTTACCCAACAATCAAACCCTCACGCTACAACGATTTCAGATAAAGGCGTTGTTACGGCAACGGCAATCGGTACCGATGGTAAATACTATTCACTGACCCTTCCCAATTACGATACTCAAGACCAAAAACAGCAAGCACTGTACACTTTATTACTCAGCTTTTTATGGTGTGTCCCTTTCGGTCTTTTCTGCTACTGGGTTGCCACGTTCTTAGGTGGCGCACTTTGGGTACTTTATACAACAACTCAAAAGATTGGAGATGGCGATTTAACCTCTCGACTCGGCTTCCACCCAGGACGTGATGAGTTTGGAACGATTGGCTGCGCACTTGACCGATCAATGGATACTCTAACCGAACTGGTAAACAACGTTAACCAAAGCGCCGCAACGCTTAGCGAAACCTCTTCTTCTTTTGAAACTGAGATGAAGCGCAGCGAGACACAAATTATGAGTCAAAACGCTTCGCTAGACTCTGTTGCAACAGCAATGGACCAGATGACAGCTTCTGCAAACGAAGTATCTAACATTTCAGCACGTTCGACCGAGCAGACGGAGCAAGACGCACAACAAATTAACGACAGCCACGCGAAGGTACAACAAGCAATTTCAGAAATAACGACCCTCTCTTCTTTGATCGAGCAAACCTCTTCTTCTGTGACCAGCTTGAATGTGAACACCAGTCAAATAAACGAAGTGATAACCACAATCAATGCTATCTCAGAGCAGACAAACCTACTCGCATTGAACGCGGCCATTGAAGCAGCTCGTGCGGGCGAACAAGGACGTGGTTTCGCGGTGGTTGCTGATGAAGTAAGAACGCTGGCTAGCCGAACTCAATCCGCAACGGTAGAGATCCAAGCTATGATTGAGCGGTTACAACAAGAAAGCCAAAACATTGCAAAGATTACCGAGCAAACCGTCGATCAAGCTCAGACCAGTAGCCAGCTGATTTCAAACATCGGGGACGACGTAAACTCAATTGCTGATTCCGCACAAGCACTAATGGACATGAGTATTCAAATCGCCACATCTGCTGATGAGCAAAGTAACGTAGCGAATACCATCGCCGCAGAGCTCAATGACATTCGCAGTCAATCCGATGTAATAAAAGAAGTCGCTCAAAACTCATCGAACGGTGTATCAAAGCTTACGGACGCATCGATTACCCTATCTCAGACTTTAGCGAGATATCGCACTTAGACTAACGAAGATTAGCGTCATGGCGCTGGAAAATAACAATCGCCAGCTTCTGAACTAGGAAAAATTGAAAGCAAACTAAAAAGGACTCGCTATGAGTCCTTTTTTAATAAAATTCGCCAATGTCATTACATTTATCATGGTTACTAACGATGAGATTATCATTACCATGAAGCAAGTCGCAAAGGAGAGAATATAAGGGAGCAAAACTGTCTAATAAACGAGCTTAGGAGTAATCTAGCTATACGGGTCTTTTTTCGCTTACCCTCTTGCTGCAGGTGACACATAATGAATAAAACAGAAGCACCAAACACCGAAGACGTGACATGCCCTTTATGCCAACATGACGAATATCTACTCTCAGAAAATGGAGAGAAGTTTACTTGCGCATCCTGCGGATTTCACACAAAACAATTTAGTAAAGTACTTAGCCTTCAATTGGGCGCTAACCCACCAAAGCTGCAGAGCTCGGTTTATCACCACTTGAGCAGTGCTTGCCATTAATCCAAACGGAAATTTCTTCCAAACTATAGATATCCTGAGCCGCCAGCTCTGCTGTGTCGGCTTTTGGAGCATCACTTAATGTCTCATCTACATTCGGTCTTAATCTGAACGACTGAATACCCGCTCTTACACCTGCTTCAATACCTTTCAAGGTATCGTCAACATAAATACACTCATTAGGTAAAAAGCCCATATTCATTGCGGTATACATGATCAAATCTGGCTCCGGTTTCCAGCTGTTTGCATCAAACGCCGAAAACACTTTCCCTTTAAAGTCATCAAGCATACCTGTCATTGCGAGAGAAGATTCAACTCTAGATTTAGGTGCATTAGAAGCAATACAAAATTCGATGTCTTGATGTTTGAGGAATTCAATCAGTTCGATAGCGCCATCCATCGGTTTCAAGTGACGTTGGAACAAGGCTTCTAATTCAGTGCGATATAAAGGTTCAAGTGTATCAATGGAGATGGATAAACCAAGACGAGCCTGCGTGTCCATTAAAATATCTGCTAACTTCCCGCCTTGAAAGTGAGCGTAACAGTCGTTGAGGTTTAGGTTGGCCCCAAATTCGCTGAAGACATTGACTAAGGCTTGGCAGCACAGCTTTTCACTGTCGATAAGCGTGCCATCGCAATCAAATATCACACATTTAGTCTGTTCTAACCGCATAGTTCTCTCACTCAGATTCAATCCAAGTTTTATCCTATAGGGTTCTTTCAAAGTGAGGGATGACTGAGGTAACAGTTTACGGATGCATGCTTATTTCTCTTCGCAAAATATGCAGCAGATCACCTTCTGAGTCGCCATAAGCAACAGTTTTCATCAAATTATCACCAGGCTCACAGTATCAATGCCTGAAAGCTTTACAAAAAACTGAAGTTAATAGGAGAAAATATAAATCTTAGAATACAAAAATCGTTGTACGAAGTATTAACTGACTGCCGACTCTTCTTCGACTTTGGATTTATCTTCTACCTTGAAGGTATATTCAAAAGCTGCGGTGTCAGGATAAGCATCACGTATTGCGACAAACTCAGGCAGATGCTTTAGAAGTAATCGTGTGAGCTGTGGGTCGAATTGATAACCGCACTCGCGTTCGAATAAGTCTACAACCATATCTAAAGACCATGGTTCTTTGTAACAACGCGCGCTCAGCAACGCATCAAATACGTCCGCGACAGCTGTAATACGCGCGAACAAGTGGATCTCCTCACCCGACTTACCATTTGGATAACCGGCGCCGTCCCAACGCTCATGATGTTCATTGGCAATAATCGCCGCTAAGTTGGTAATATCACCCGCACCGCTCTTTAATAAATTATAACCTGCAGTGGTATGAAGCTTCATTACCTCCCACTCTTGTTCAGTTAATTTACCAGGCTTATCGAGAATGGATTCAGGTACGGAGATCTTGCCGACATCGTGCATTGGGCTGATGATCTCTATCATCTCGACTTCACGGTGACTCAAGCCGCTGTGCTTGGCTAACAATGCTGACAACTTAGCCACGCGTTTAACATGATTGCCTGTCTCACCTGAACGTGTCTCAATGGCCTCACCTAGTACATGAATCATCTCTTTTTGGACATTCAAAGTTTGCTTTTGCAGAGACAGAATGCGTTTGTTCTTTTTCGCTAGCTCTTTCTTTTGGCGTAAAGTGATGAATTGCATCACGATAATCAAACTAAGACCCGCAATGACCATGGTCAAACCCAGAAGCAGTTGGAAGTTCTTACGCAGAAAAGAGGAAGGTTCGTTGATAATCACGGACTCTTCTGGCAACACGCTTTCGCTTAAACCGTATTTCCGAATCGCGTCGTAGTTGAAAACGAAACGTACGTTATCACCTGGGACCAAAGAGCTTTTAAAACCCAGTGCTACATATTTGTCGAGAGCATCGACAGCCTGTTCCCCCATGCTTTGTGAGTGGTTCACATAGCCACCTAGAACGTCCCCTAAAATATAAAATTGCCAAAGAGCGAATACGGGTGCTGCACTCGCCTTAGATAGCGTCTCAGCAATTTCCCTATACGAGTGGTAAACACCTTGGGGTAGCTCTGTATTGTAGTGGCTGATTAGCACGGCATCGTCAGGAGAAATGTTTTTCAGGTATTGGCTGGCCTGCTCCAGAGTTTGATTATTGATTTCAACTAAATTGATTTGTGGGAAGCCCGCCATGACTTTATGAACTTCTTTACGGATCAATTGAGACGTGACACTGTAATCATTTACAAAGTATAAGTTCTTGATATTGGGGCGTAGTTGAGAAATAAGCTCGATATTAATATCAATATGATCATTCTCATAAAGCACGGTCGCTTTATCACTCACCGCATACATGTCGGTGCTGAGATCGTTGATACCAACTGCCACTACTGGCGTCGAACGGTCAATAATAGAACTCAATGATTCAAGGAAGTTGGCAGCGTTATCGTCTGTCACAATAACCCCCTCAAACTCATAACCTGAATATTTGGCTTCGAAGTATTCGACTAGAGAGTCATAGTATTGTTGGCTGTGGATACGCTTGGTATCTAGGTGCTCGATAGAGAGCTTAACTTCGCTTTGAGATTGCTTGAACGCACTATCGATGCCCTTTTGGAAATCTGCGGTCCATTGGTAGGAAGGTTCGTAAGAGTGAAGAACTAGGATTTGTTTAACATCCCAGTCATTAGCATAAATCACAGGAGAAAAAGCGCTAACACACAATACAGCGATTGAGATCAATAGCTTGTACATACCGAACTCTTTTTAAAAGACGGTGTATTGTACTCAGATTAACGCTTTCTCAAAGGATCTTTAGTTCTCGAACCATACTTTATCGAAAGAACCTTGATCTTGTGCCCAAAAATCATGTAACTGTTTAGCAAACCCGACAATATTTTGATCGTCTTGGTTAACAATATCCGATATTAACACTTCATCTTCACTGACGGTCACAATCGCACTCGCCACTACGTCACCGTTTTTAGTGCCGACATATAAGTCATGCTCATCTGACAACATGATTTGGCTCAGGAACTCCAAGATATTGGCCCTTTCGGCTTCATCTTGGTAGGCACTAGCTTGGTTGAGCGAGAAAAGTACCGTGAGTTTGTGAAAATCCACTTTGTGCAATTCATCGATGTGTGAGGGAGTTTGTGCTTGCGGAAGGAATTGGTAAGTTTTTTGGGAAAGTTGTTTTTTATAGATATCTAAACCTAGAAGGCTCTCTTTTGCGGGGTATGCAATGTCGAGTTGGCTAAATAACCATTGATTTTTCTTTAATGCTATTTCAGGTATTTCGTTATTCATTCTTTTAGTACCTACAGTTAGTATCCCCAAATATCGCAGTTATTTGGAAGGCATACGGTCGGCTGAGGCGCCGAGCTACATGCAGAGAGCATACAGAGCATCACCAAGGCCAACAAGTACTTTAAATGCTTCATATTTTTCATTATCCAACAACATCCTTTAAGAACTTAGCGAAAAGCTCTACACTCGTATTCAAGCTTTCAATTTTCCTTATAGTAAACAGAACTATACAAATAAAAAGGACTTCTTATGAAAAAAGCCTTAATAGCAGCTGGTATCATGACAATGTTAGTAGGCTGTTCGGACAACGAGGTTGGCGACGTATCTTTAGGTTTCTTCACAATGAAGGACATTAAGATGTCATCTTTAGACGATGACAAAATTCCAGGAGTGACTTGTCACATCGCTTCCATCGAGGCAAACCTCAGCCTTTCTGATCCAAGTGACAGCTCTATTTCTTGCCGCCAGACGGGTGAAATCACGCCTGAAATGATAGCCAAGATTGATAAAAGTAAATCAGGTGAAGTGGTGTTCAAACAGTCGAAAAGTATTTTCTTCAAGACCATGAAAGTTCGCCGTATCTACGACGCTGAGAATCAATCTCTACTCTACTTGTCTTACACAACGAAAGAGACTGAAGGCAGCTTCAAACATAGCCTGTCTACCGTTCCTCTATGGGGCACAGAGGCTTATGTTGATCCTGCGACACTAGTACCAACAGAATAATCAATACGAATCACCTGTACAGACATTGTGCAGGTGATTCAAAATGTAATAAAAATGAAAGAAACAGAAACAAAATGTGATATCATGCGGCAAAATTTTTTCACTGTATTTTTCATATGAAGTTTCCTGGACAGCGTAAATCTAAGCATTACTTTCCAACTCACGCACGTGATCCGTTGGTCAACCAAATTCAACAAACACCTAAACTGCACCGTGCAACGATCGTTGGTGTCGGTCAAACGATTGTTGATATCGAAGCCCGTGTTGACAGCGCGTTCCTAGATAAATATGAGCTGAGTAAAGGTCACTCACTGGTATTGGAAGAAAGTAAAGCCGATGCGCTGTATGAAGAGCTTGTAGAGCGCGGTTTGATCACGCATCAATACCCAGGCGACACTATCGGCAACACACTGCACAACTATTCCGTACTTGCAGACAGCAAATCTGTGCTGCTTGGCGTAATGTCAAAGAAAATTGAAGTTGGCTCATTCGGTTACCGTTACCTATGCCGTACTTCTTCTCGTATGAACCTAAACCACCTACAAACTGTTGATGGTCCGATTGGTCGTTGTTACACGCTAATCACCGAAGATGGCGAGCGTACGTTTGCTATCAACGAAGGACACATGAACCAACTTCTTCCTGAAAGCATTCCTGAGAAAGTCTTCGAGAAAGCATCAGCGCTTGTCGTGTCTTCATACCTAATGCGCGGTAACCCTGAAGATCCAATGCCAAAAGCGGTACAAAAAGCGATTGAGTATGCAAAAGCGCATAACGTGCCAGTTGTTCTTACGCTTGGTACAAAGTACGTGATCGAAGGTAATGCTGAATGGTGGCAAGAATACCTGAAAGAGAACGTGACCATCGTTGCGATGAATGAAGACGAAGGTGAAGCGTTAACAGGCGAAAAAGATCCACTTCTCGCAGCGAACAAAGCTCTAGAGTGGGTTGACCTAGTACTGTGTACGGCTGGTCCAATCGGCCTTTACATGGCAGGTTACACAGACGAGTTAGCAAAACGCGAAACTACGCTTCCGCTATTGCCAGGTAATATCCCTGAGTTCAACAAGTACGAATTCAGCCGTGCGATGCGTAAACAAGACTGTGAAAACCCAGTAAAAGTGTACTCTCACATTGGCCCATACCTTGGTGGACCATTAGAGATTAAGAACACTAACGGTGCTGGTGATGGCGCACTTTCAGCTCTGTTACACGACATGGCAGCAAACAGCTACCACTTCGTTAACGTACCAAACTCAGAGAAACACGAGCACGCGTGTCTAACGTACTCTTCACTGTCTCAAATTTGTAAGTACGCAAACCGCGTAAGTTACGAAGTATTAACACAGCACTCTCCTCGCCTTTCTCGCGCACTACCAGAACGCGAAGATAGCTTAGAAGAAACATACTGGGATCGTTAATCCACGTTACTCATTACGTGAGTTACCTTTCCTATCTTAAAGGGCTGCGATATGCAGCCCTTTTTGTATTCAGCGTAAATATGTGCACTTAATGCAAAATCAAATCGAATATTTTGCTCATTGAAGATTTGATCTCGCGCAATGACACTTCAAATCTGTTATCTTCCAGCACATAATTCCTGTGGTTTGCCTTTACTTAGCAAATTTATACAGTACCATCGCCACGCAAACGTTTACGTACCACCTTTCGGTTCTGATATAAGGATCAAATATGCAGTCTGATATCGATATTTGTCGCTCTACTCCCCTTAAAAACATCAGTGAGGTTGCCAAGCACGCTGGCCTACAAAACAATGAACACCAGCCATTAGGGCAATATAAATCGAAGGTGTCTCTCAAATCACTTGAACGCTTATCAGAGGAACCTGACGGAAAACTGGTTGTTGTGACTGCGATTACGCCTACACCACTCGGTGAAGGTAAGACAGTAACGACCATCGGGTTAGCGCAAGGGCTTGCCAAAATTAACCAATCAGCAATGGCGTGTATTCGCCAGCCTTCAATGGGCCCTGTGTTCGGTGTTAAAGGTGGTGCAGCTGGCGGTGGATACTCTCAAGTTGCGCCTATGGACGAATTAAACCTTCACCTGACTGGCGACATTCATGCCGTAACAGCCGCTCATAACCTTGCCTCTGCAGCGATCGATGCACGTTTCTATCACGAACAACGTGAAGGCTTAGAAGCTTTTGAGGCGCGCTCTGGCTTGAAAGCCTTGGATATCGATTCCAGCAGAATTGTTTGGAGACGTGTACTCGATCATAATGACCGCGCGTTACGTATGATCACCGTAGGTAAAAACGAACCTGACAAAACGATCAACGGCTATGAGCGCGAAGATGGATTTGATATCTCAGCGGCCTCAGAGCTTATGGCTATTTTAGCACTGGCCGATGACCTTCAAGACTTACGTCAACGTATTGGACGAATTGTTCTTGCCTACAATAATCAAGGTCTACCTTTAACCGCAGACGACTTTGGGGTCGCTGGTGCAATGACAGTGACGATGAAAGACTCCATTGAGCCGACATTGATGCAAACGCTTGAAGGCGTTCCAACCCTAATCCACGCCGGTCCATTCGCAAACATCGCCCATGGCAACTCTTCAATTATTGCCGATAAGATTGCGCTAAAACTGAGTGACTTTGTGGTGACTGAAGGCGGTTTTGGTTCTGATATGGGCTTCGAAAAAGCATGCAATATCAAAGCGAAAGCTTCCAATAAGAAGCCCGACTGTGCGGTAATTGTTGCGACATTGCGTGGATTAAAGGCGAACTCAGGTTTATATGACTTGAGACCTGGTAATCCACTACCAGATTCAATCTTCAGTGATGACCAAGATGCACTAATTGCTGGTTTCGAAAATCTAAAATGGCACATCAACAACGTTAAGCAATATGGCGTGCCTACTGTTGTTGCCATTAACCGATTCCCACAGGATTCAGAGCAAGAACTGGCTACGTTGAAACAGATGATCACAGAATTTGATAGCAAGGTCACAGTAGAAGTCAGTGAAGCATTTGGCAAAGGAGGTGACGGTGTCACTCAACTTGCTCATGCCGTAGTCAAAGCATGCCAGAGTGACGGTCAATTTAAACCACTGTATCGAGCAGAGCAAAGCTTAGAAGAGAAACTGATGGCGGTTGCGGAAATCGGTTATGGGGCGGCGAGCATTACCCTATCCCCTCAAGCGAAACAGCAACTGGCAGAGTTTAAACAGCACGGCTTTAACGAGTTATCTGTATGCTTAGCAAAAACACCACTTTCTATTTCAACAGAAGCACAAGTCAAAGGTGCACCAAGCCAATTTGACGTTCCTGTCAGGGAGCTAAAACTGTGTGCGGGTGCGGGATTTATCTACGCTCTATGTGGCAATGTAATGACGATGCCTGGATTACCAGATAAACCAGCATTCATGTCGTTAGACATTGATAGCAATGGAAATATTGTTGGCCTTAGTTAGACACCTTAATCCAGATAAATATCGAAAAATCGAGATTTAAACGCTTCTTTTTTTGGAACGAAATTCTATATCGAGCAACCGTTTTGTTGTTAATGGGTTGCTCGATAATCAAGCTTAATTGCACAAAGTTGCAGTAAAATCACAGTAATATGCAAAACTTGTTTTAAGTTCTGGGTCAAGATCACATTAAAAACCCTATAAAATATATAGTATTGCGCTGATTCTTTGAGGACAGTGATGAATACAAGTATAAAAAAACTAGTCGGCCAATTTCTGTGCACCGTATTTGCCCTAGGATTAGTCCCTGCCCTCTATATCAACTCTGAATTCGACAGAGTAGAAGCCCAGCACTCGCTAAACATCAAGCAGTCTAGCCAGAACCAAATCGAATACAGCTTTCATGAGCTAGCGGTCATCGTTGAGCAGATCTCCAGTTCAGTCCCTTCTATAGCTGAATCAAAAACACTTCTACGTGCAATCAACGAACCATCGACCGTTCATACTGAAGCACTGCAAGATCTTTGGGTTATGTTGGCTCGCGGTCAGAAGTACTATTCTCAATTACGCTACCTTGATTTAGACGGGAATGAAGTCTTCAGAATTAATTACAAGAATGGTCAAGCCAAGGTCGTACCCACGAACGAGCTTCAAGACAAATCGTCCCGTAGCTATTTTGAGGTGCTGAAACAATTAAAGGTTGGCGACGTCAGTAGTAAAGGGATTGATCTAGAGGTTGAAAATGGCGAAATTGTTCGACCTTTAGTACCGGCGCTTCGTATCATGTCACCAGTAGCCGATAACAACCGCATTATTGGTTACTTCATTGCTAATCTAAATATGCTTGAAATTTATAAGCGCCTTCATTATCAGATTGGTGATTCTTCTGCCGTCCCAATCATCCTTAACAAGACGGGCCACATCATTATGGGTCCAGACCCTTCTGAGTCGTTTGGCCATGTAATTGAAGCGCGTTCAGAACAAACCTACGCCAAACAGTACCCAAAACTTTGGGCAGCGATACAAGACAACACCTCTTCTAGCTATTTTGATGGTAAAAACTGGTATTTTCACGCCGATATCAGCCCGAAGATAAAACAGTTTGAAGGCCCTATCTACATGGTTCTTCACATTGAAAATCAACAGTTTAATAGCCAATATCAACGCGAGAACCACGCCATTGTGGTACAGATCGTTACCTTAACGATTTTAATCTCAATGATCTCGGCAGGGTTTGTGCTTTGGAACAGAAACCATAAGAAAAACAGTATTGATAGCCAGTTAGCAAAAGCCGCGATGAACGGTATGTCTGCCTTAGTAATCACCGACCGTAATAACCGCATCATCAAAGTAAACCAAGAATTTACACGCGTGAGCGGCTACGAGCTCGAGGATGTAAAAGGTCGACAACCTTCTATGTTTGCGTCAGGTCGTTACAATCAAGAGTTCTACATTAAAATGTGGAGTGTGATTAAAAAACAAGGTGTATGGGAAGGCGAAGTAGTAAACCGTCGTAAAGACGGATCATTAATTACCGAAATTCTTCGCATCCAAACCATTAAAGATGCCAAAGGTGTAATCCAATTTTATGTCGCGTCATTTGTTGATATCAGCAAACACAAAGAACTTGAAAACAAACTTAGAAACTTGAGTGAAAAGGATGCCTTAGCGGGATGCTGGAATCGACGTAAGTTTGATCTTGAGCTGCGTGACGAATGTTCTCGTATTAATCGCTACCCTACCCGCGAGCACTCTTGCTTAGCGATTTTGGATATCGATCACTTCAAACGAATCAACGATAGATTTGGTCATGACTATGGCGATCGAGTGATTCAGACCGTTGCTCAAGTATTGCAACGTGAGTGTCGTGAAACTGACTTTGTCGCTCGCATTGGCGGTGAAGAGTTTGGCGTTATTCTGCCCCACACCACAACAGAAGAAGCTGACTACGTACTTAATCGACTGCGAATTGCGGTCAGCCTTGAACTAGACAGTGTTGTTACCGTCAGTGCCGGTATCACCAACCTAACGAGCGATCCGGCTCTCAACTATAAATGTGCCGACTTGGCGCTATATGAAGCGAAAGCCGCGGGCCGTGATAGCGTATGTTTGTTCTTAGACACAGAGATGAGTGAAATCGCCTAGCTCCAAAGCGTCAGCTAGGCTACCTTCTTGGTTCAATAGCTATCAGTTTGGCGCAGGGTGAAACTCTAACTTATTCCCTTCAACCACTAGAATGCAATCCATCTGAGCAGCGTGAGCAGCTTGTTTACCAAGGTCCGTATCTTCGAATACCACACATTGCTTTGGCTCTAATCCCATACCAAAGCGAGCATCCAAAAACGTATCAGGGTTCGGCTTATGATTTTTGACGTCTGTAGCGGTAACAAGAATATCGAGCTTGCTAAGAATGTTCGTCTTTTCTAGAAGCTGCTCCGCACTCTTGCGCTGGCTTCCAGTACCAACTGCAATCTTTTTGCTACCTAGGTGTTCAAGCAACAAAGAGTGCGTACATGGGATGACATCTCCCTTTTCTTCAATCGCCGCAAATGAAGCCATTTTGAACGTTGACACAGCCTGCGGATCGAGAGACAAACCGTATTTACTGTTTACTTCACCTGCTATTTTGTAGCTCGGCATACCGCCCAAACTATGTAACCAAGATGCTTCGAAATGAAAGCCGAACTCTTCAGCTGTCTGCTGCCATGCCTGTACATGCGCTGGCATTGTGTCGATCAACGTACCGTCCATATCAAAGATTAATCCCTCATATGCCGTTAAATCTATTTTCATTGCTGCTACCACTCTTTAAGAAAGTTACTGATACCATAACCAATATTCAGTATCATGACGCCATATTACCGTTCAAAATGGAAGTTTATGTTACAAATATCTAACTCTGTATCCATTCAAGACTGGGAGATCCAGTTAACTGCGATCAGAGCTCAAGGTGCTGGAGGCCAAAACGTCAATAAAGTATCGAGTGCAATACACCTTCGCTTCGATACCAAACACTCTACTCTACCCGATTTCTACAAAGAAAAGTTGTTAGCCTTCAAAGATAGTCGAATTACTAAAGACGGTGTGATCATAATTAAAGCTCAACAATATAGAACTCAGGAACAAAACCGAGAGGACGCGTTAATACGCTTGAAAGAACTGATTTTAGAAGCGACAAAAGTTCAGAAAGTAAGAAGAGCCACTAAGCCTACACGTAGCTCGCAGAGAAAGCGTCTAGAGAACAAAAAACAAAGAAGCAACACCAAACAACTTAGAGGAAGAGTGAGCTAGCCGCTTCATTTCCCCTTGGTGCACCCATCACCAATGAAACAACTGCTCTACTCGGTTTACGCCCACTGTCCCCTCATTATTTCGGCTTTTTAATCGATAAAATCAGCTTAATTAACAGCAGCCGCTCTTCACTAGTGAGTAAACGACTGACTGCGGCGACATCTTCAGCCGTCGCATGAGAGGCTCCTACTATGTCCAGAACAACATCCAAATCTGTCACTTTTAGCGTTCTGGTTATTGAACGATATTGAGACATCTTAATATCTGCTTCACCGCGTTCGATTCGCTGATACGTTTTCAAACTCATACCTGCACTAGCCGCAAGCTTTTCTTGTGATAAATTCGCTCGCTTCCTGCGTTCAATCAGTGCCATGATTATCGGCTCTTGTGACATAGGGCTCTCTCCACTAGACAGTTATGACCTAATTTCAGCAAGAAGCAGACCATATTGACTTGCCCATGTTTACACAAGCCATCAAAGGCATATTATTCGATCCTTAAAAAACCTTACGTTTCATAAACCTCAACGCATAGGTCAGTGATATGTATTTAGGCGAATAAACTTGGTTTAACCAAGGATAGGAAATATTAGAAATTGCAAATTGCGAACAAGAAAGACGTCGAGTTGGAAATTGCGAATCGCTATACATTGGCATTTCCTTGCATTAGTCACGCATTAGAATCAGACAATCCCCGCCCAGAAATTATTGCAATACAACATAAGCTACTCACGTACAAAGAGGTGTTGCTGCACGGGAACATGTTGGAAGGTAAGGAATTAAAGCAAGCTTTTTCTGCATTGAACGAAAATGAAAAAGGTGTTGCCCAAGGTGGGATTAAAAGCATCAATGCTGCGATAAAAGAGATGGATGAGATTCTAGATAGATACAGCCGTAAAGCGATTATCGAGCTGAGTAACTAGTTCGCCAAGCAACTAGCCAACTGCAAACCTGCAAACCTGCAAAAGTAAAAAGTCGACGCTATCCTTAGATAAAGCGTCGACTTGTTCAAAACATTGAAGATCTAACGCTTAACTGCTTTTCTAACGCCAGCAATCAACATCAGCATACCTAACAAACCAAATGAAACACTACCGCCACTACTACCAGAACCAGTTGACGCACTTGTGCCAGCAACAGCAACTCGTTTTGCCTCTGTCGCGGTAAACTGGACAGTTTCAGTGCTATCAATTACCCCGTTAGTTACATCCGTAATCCAATCTTTATAATCATATATCTCTGTAAATACAGATGTTACGCCGATGCCAGCACCGCAAGTAGTCGGCCCAAAACTCGTTATACTGACCTGTTCATATGTAGAGCCATTTTTCCAAAACACCGGACCACCAGAATCGCCTTGGCATGTACCACCGTATAAGCCATTATTCGGTCCGTTACCGTTGAAACAAATTTGTTTATCAGTGACTAACGGACCGAAAACAGCTTTACAATTAGGAGTATCAACATATGTCAGGTCAACTTGTTGTAGCAAAGTGGTGTTATCTTCACCTGATTTTGTATTACCGTGCCCAACTGCAACAAAGTTGTTAGAGATACTCCGATAAGTGTCAAAATCGGGAATTCGAGTTTCGGCAGATGAACTCAAACCAAGAGATGATTCTAACTTCAAAATAGCGATATCATTCGGCAAAAGATTAGCTTCAAGGTCCGCATAGTCAGTACGATAGTAAACGTCAGATACTCGAACTTTTTGGACACCACCACTTGGGAATAAAGAGGTATCTTGTAATTGTGGGACAACGACAGTGAATAATTGAGCATCTTCATCATCATAGATACAGTGTGCAGCCGTCAGTACATGATAGTTATCTAAAATCGTGGCTCCACAGTATTGTCCTATTGAGTAAACACCATCGTAGTCGATACGATCAATAAACAAGCTCGCCATCGAAGGAAAATCAGTTACTGAGGCGTTGCTGCCGTTTACGATATAAGGTGTTACGCCCACGTCAGGAGTACTTTCGATCGTGTTTTCCATCGCCATAACACTTGATGTACAAATCAATGGCGCTAAAAGCCCTAAAACGGCTTTACGAACTGGACTCATTGTATGATTCACATTCATAGATAACTCCTTGTAACCCCTACTACTTATTTGCAATATTGATGAATAGCCACCATAAAACGTCCCAACCTTCAGTATAGTAAGTATTTGTAACGATATTGCCACATCTCTCATTTTATAAACCAATTTCAAAGTAACAGTTCTTGATGATCGCTTAACAAATCAATACGCGCCAATAAACAAAAAAGCCTACTGTTGAGCCCCTCGATATAGAGGGGCCAACAATAGGCTTTCGTAATACTTGGTGTTTTCTCTTAAAAGAGATTAGCCACGGTAGTAACGTTGAGGTACGAATGGCATTTTTTCTACTGTCATTGGTAACTTCTTACCACGAACTTCAGCAAATACTTCTGTACCGATAGCCGCTAGATCAGTGCGCACGTATGCCATTGAAACAGGTTTACCCGCGTTAGGACCAGCAGTGCCACTCGTTACCACACCTACTTTGTTTCCTTCCGCATCGAACAGTTCAGCACCTTCACGTACAGGCGCTTTAGTTTGACCCACTAGACCAACACGCTTGCGTTGAACGTCTTTAGTTGCGATTTGTTCAAGGATGATATCAGCACCTGGGAAACCGCCAGCACGCTCACCGTCAGTACGACGCACTTTTTGAATACCCCATAGAAGGCTAGCTTCTACTGGAGTCGTTGTTGTATCTAAGTCGTGACCGTATAGGCATAGGCCACACTCAAGACGAAGTGAATCACGTGCACCAAGGCCAATCCACTCTACTTCAGCTTCTACCGTTAGTTTACGCGCTAGTGCTTCAGCGTGATCGTTCGGTACTGAGATTTCATAACCATCTTCACCGGTATAACCACTGCGGCTCACGATGCACTCTACGCCGTCGATATCGACTTTTTGAACATCCATGAACAGCATGTCTGCAACGCTTGGTTGGAAACGAGCAAGAACTTCAGACGCTTTAGGGCCTTGAAGTGCTAATAGAGCGCGGTCGTCAATCACTTCCATTTCTACATCTGCAGGAAGGTGAGCCGTTAGGTGGTCGATATCTTGTGTTTTACACGCCGCGTTCACAACGACAAATAGGTGATCGCCAAGGTTAGCAACCATAAGATCATCCATGATGCCGCCCTGTTCATTAGTAAAGAACGCGTAGCGCTGCTTACCAGAAGGCAGGTCGATAATATCTACTGGAACCAGAGATTCTAAAACAGCGGCTGCATTTTCACCGTGTAGACGCAGTTGCCCCATGTGAGAAACATCAAAAAGACCAGCAGCGTCACGAGTGTGTAAGTGCTCTTTCTTTACACCTAGTGGATACTGAACTGGCATTTCGTAGCCAGCAAAAGGAACCATTTTTGCACCGACTTCAACGTGAAGCGCATGCAGAGGTGTTTTTAGTAGGTCTTGATTAGCGTGTTCTTGAGTCATTTTATTCTCCATGAAGCGTTGCAGGCTTTCCAAATCGAATCTGCCGCTTATATCTCTATTTAGAGTCGCCTCTAACGATATGGGTTAACGTTAGAAACAGTAGATAGTAAAAAGTGATGTCTTCTATATAGGCTTTTATTACTAGCGATATAAAAAGAGGCTTCTGTATAAAAGCTATACGACTCACTTTCTAAGAATTCACTTCAGTAAACTTCAATCAACATGAGTAAACCGTGTTCACTATAGTAAACAAGCCTGAGTCAGTTTTACACCCTTAACAAGATTAAAACAGCTCAAAATGTGACATTTAACAATTTAAAAACAATTTCAATCGCATAAAAAAACGCGATATTGATGCTTTTCACACCAACATCGCGTCTTTTGGCAAACGTTAGAAACAAAAGCAAACGTTTGCATTCACTATAAGAAATTCTAACTTTGTTAACTTATTTTGCAGTCACCCACAAAATCAGTGCATCTTCTGTACTAGTAGAAATCAACATATGGCCCATGTTGGCGTCGTAATACATGCTGTCACCTTCGCTCATGGGTACCGGCTCATAGAATTCTGAGTAGAACATCACATCACCAGAGATCACCATCAAGAACTCTTCACCATCGTGACGAACCCAATCATTATACTCTTCAAAGGTGCGTGCTCTCACTCGGCTCTTGAACGGCATCATCTTCTTATTCGAAAGTTCTGTCGCCAGCAGTTCATGCTCGTAAGTCGGAGTTGGGTGAGGTTTACCCTGGCCTGCTTTAGTTAAGTCACGACGTCCTGTGGCAACTTTTTTTCTTGGCGGTTCAAAGAGTTGTGGCATATCGATTTGCAAACCCATAGCCAACTTCTGCATCGCTTGGAACGTCGGTGAGATTTGTTCGTTCTCAATTTTACTCAGCGTAGAACGTGCCAAACCAGTGCGTTGGCTCGCCTCTTCTAACGTAATGCCCAGCTTGCTGCGGATATCTTTAATACGCTGGCCGAGCTTAAGTGGTTCGATATTCTGATCTAACGTCTCTTTCGCCAAAGTCAAAGATGGGTATTCATCATAAATGTCTTCTGACATAGGTCCCTCATTTATTTCTTACTTCCTGTCTATTGATTTCATTGTTGCATGAAGCGCTTTGTTGATTAAAGAGCACACAGGGAAATAAAGCGTGCTCCCTGTAGCAAAACGAGAAAAACTGTTTCCTATTGGAAATTTTTGTTGAAAATTGATTTTATCGGAGCTATGTTATCGACTTGTTAGATGAAGAGATGATACTTCAGCTTGCAGCAAGTGATAGATTTAACATTTGTAAGAGCTGTTTTTTACCCGAAATTTTTGGGAACCAATTCGTGCTGCATTGACCCTACAACGATCGCTTTGACGCTATGGTCGTATAAATAAGAAGCAACGCACTATTTATACACCTATATAATGCAAACGATACCGATGCAGAAATCAACGTAAGACCTAATGGACTATAAAAACAATCACCATTAGCTTAATGAAAGGTCTCGACAATGAACGCTTATCAAAACCATAGCTTAGACAGTTTTTTCTCTACGAACCTATCTGCGACTGACGACGCAGTATTTGCTGGAATCCAAGCAGAAAACACTCGTCAAAACGAACAAATAGAACTTATTGCTTCTGAGAACATCGTTTCTAAAGCAGTAATGCAAGCTCAAGGCACTTGCCTTACCAACAAATACGCAGAAGGCTACCCAGGTCGTCGTTACTACGGTGGTTGTGAGCACGTAGATACAGTAGAAGCTATCGCTATTGAACGCGCTAAACAGCTATTCAAGTGTGAATACGCGAACGTACAACCTCACTCAGGGGCTCAAGCGAACGGCGCAGTTAAACTTGCTCTACTTCAACCTGGCGACACTATCCTAGGTATGTCTCTTGACGCAGGTGGTCACCTTACACACGGTGCACGCCCTGCGCTTTCAGGCAAATGGTTCAACGCAGTTCAATACGGCGTAGACCGCGACACTCTTGAAATCGATTACGAAGCGGTACGCGCTCTCGCTATCGAATGTCAACCTAAAATGATTATTGCAGGTGGTAGTGCTATCCCACGCGTTATCGACTTCGCTAAATTCCGCGAAATCGCTGACGAAGTTGGCGCTATCCTAATGGTAGATATGGCACACATCGCGGGTCTTATCGCGACAGGTGCACACCCTAGCCCACTACCACACGCACACGTTGTAACGACAACGACACACAAAACACTTCGTGGCCCACGCGGCGGTATGATTCTGACCAACCACGAAGACATCAATAAAAAAATCAACTCTGCAGTGTTCCCAGGCCTACAAGGCGGCCCACTAATGCACGTAATTGCGGCTAAAGCTGTCGCATTTGGCGAAGCACTTGGCCCAGAATTTAATACTTATATTAATTCAGTGATCGATAACGCAAAAGTTCTTGCTGAAGTGTTGCAAACTCGCGGTTGTGACATTGTGACTGGCGGAACTGACACGCACCTAATGCTGGTTGACCTTCGTCCTAAGGGATTGAAAGGTAACGTAACTGAAGAAGCGTTAGAGCGTGCTGGGATCACATGTAACAAAAATGGCATACCATTCGACTCAGAGAAGCCTATGATTACTTCGGGTATTCGTTTAGGTACGCCAGCTGGAACCAGTCGTGGTTTTGGCACTGAAGAATTCAAACTTATCGGTGAATGGATCGGTGATGTTCTTGATGGCTTAGTTGAAAGCCCTGAAGGCAACGCTGAAGTTGAGCAACGTGTTCGCAAGCAAGTTAAAGAGCTTTGCAAACGCTTCCCTCTTTACCGTTAATCCGTTTTTAAGATTTAAATTAAAACCTCATAAATTTTTGGAGAATAAGCAATGGACAATACACTTAAGTTTGCAGACAGCCACGAGTGGGTAAAAGACAACGGTGATGGTACTGTAACTATCGGTATTTCTGAGCACGCTCAAGAGATGCTAGGTGACGTTGTGTTTGTTGACCTGCCTGAAACTGAAGACGAAATTGAAGCTGGCGAAAGCTTCTCTCTAGTTGAGTCAGTTAAAGCTGCTTCTGATATCTACGCGCCAATCTCTGGTGAAATCGTAGAAATCAACGAAGAACTAGAAGATAGCCCAGAGCTAATCAACGAAGAACCTTATGAAGGTGGTTGGATTGTTAAAGTGAAGATGTCTGATGCGTCTGAACTAGACAACCTTAAAGATGCGGAAGAATACCTAAGCTCTATCGAAGAAGACTAATAGGTAACCTCATTACGATAAAGCTGCTCTTGTGAGCAGCTTAATTTTAGGGGCTAGCTCACGGCTCCAGAGAGAAAGTAGAACGATATCATGACTGAATTACTTCAAAGCCAATTACTGAAAGACTTTGGTACACAAAACGAGTTTGTTGCTCGTCATAACGGCCCAAATAAAGCAGACCAGCAAAAAATGCTTGAAGCGATCAAGGCAACTAGCCTAGACGCACTGATCGACGAAACGGTTCCTGCACAAATCCGTCTTGAAAAGCCAATGACACTTGCTGCGCCACTGAGCGAAATGGACATGCTGACCTCTCTTAAAGAGATCGCTAACCTAAACCAAGTGAAACGTACTTTCATTGGTCAAGGCTACTACAACACATTTACTCCAAACGTTATTCTACGTAACGTTTTAGAGAACCCAGGATGGTACACAGCTTACACACCATACCAACCAGAGATCTCTCAAGGTCGCCTTGAATCTCTGCTTAACTACCAACAAATGGTCATGGACCTTACAGGTATGGAAATCGCGAACGCGTCTCTTCTTGATGAAGCGACAGCGGCTGGCGAAGCAATGACACTGTGTAAGCGTGCTGGTAAAAGCAAGAGCAAAGTATTCTTCGTTGCTGACGATGTTCACCCTCAAACACTAGAAGTTGTTAAAACGCGTGCTGAGTACATCGGTTTTGAAGTAATGGTTGGCGCTCTTGAAACACTTCCAGAGCAAGACGTATTTGGTGCGTTAGTTCAATACCCTGGCACAACAGGCGAAGTTCGTGACCTGACAGACATCATTGCGAAAGCTCAAGCTAACAAAACACTAGTTACAGTTGCTACTGACCTACTTGCTTCTGCTTTACTTAAGCCTGCGGGTGAAATGGGCGCAGACGTAGTAATCGGTTCAGCGCAACGTTTCGGCGTTCCTATGGGTTACGGCGGTCCACACGCTGCATTCATGGGTACTCGTGAAAAGCATAAGCGTACAATGCCAGGTCGTGTAATCGGTGTTTCGATCGATACGCACGGTAACCAAGCGCTACGTATGGCGATGCAAACTCGTGAGCAACACATCCGCCGCGAAAAAGCGACATCGAACATCTGTACAGCTCAAGCACTTCTAGCAAACATGGCGTCTTTCTATGCGGTTTACCACGGTGCAGAAGGCCTACGTACTATTGCTCGTCGTACACACCACATGACAGCTATCCTAGCCGCTGGCCTGACTAAAGCAGGTTACGAGCTAACGAATAACAGCTTCTTCGATACCATCACAATCAACTCTGAAGAGAAGACAGATGCACTGTACGCGAAAGCGCAAGCAGCAGACATTAACTTACGTCTACTTCCAGGTAAGATCGGTATCAGCTTAGACGAAACAACTACTGTAGATGATGTGAATGCTCTATTCGCTATCTTCGACGTAAGAGAAGACGTTCAAGCACTTTCTTCTGACATTGCATCAAACGAGTTTGCAGCAATTCCAGAAAACTGCCGTCGTGAGTCTGAGTTCCTAACTCACCCTGTATTCAACACGCACCACAGCGAAACGCAAATGATGCGTTATCTAAAACAGCTTGAGAACAAAGACTTCTCACTAACGCACGGCATGATCCCACTGGGCAGCTGTACGATGAAGTTGAACGCTGCTGCTGAGATGATCCCAGTGACATGGCCTGAGTTTGGTTCTATTCACCCATTCGCACCTCTAGAGCAAGCGGCTGGTTACACAGCACTAGCGAAAGATCTTAAAGAGAAGCTATGCGAAATCACCGGTTACGACGATTTCTCACTACAGCCTAACTCGGGAGCATCTGGCGAATACGCAGGTCTAATCGCGATTCAACGTTACCACGCAAGCCGCGGTGAAGCTCACCGTAACGTTTGTCTGATCCCAAGCTCTGCGCACGGTACTAACCCTGCAACAGCATCTATGGTTTCAATGAAGGTAGTGGTTGTTAAGTGTGATGAAGATGGCAACATCGACATGACAGACCTAGCAGCGAAAATCGAGAAGCACAAAGAAAACCTATCAAGCATCATGATCACTTACCCTTCTACGCACGGCGTATACGAAGAGCAAGTGAAAGAAGTGTGTGAACAAGTACACGCAGCGGGCGGTCAGGTTTACCTAGACGGCGCGAACATGAACGCTCAAGTAGGTCTAACTTCACCTGGCTTCATCGGTTCAGACGTATCTCACTTGAACCTACACAAAACATTCTGTATCCCACACGGTGGTGGCGGTCCGGGTATGGGTCCTATCGGTGTTAAATCGCACCTAGCACCTTTCCTACCAGGTCACATCGAAAACGGTGTACAAGGTTCTGATTACGCGGTATCAGCAGCAGATTTAGGCAGTGCTTCAATCCTACCTATCTCTTGGGCTTACATCGCAATGATGGGCGAACCTGGCCTAACTGACGCAACGAAAGTAGCGATTCTGAACGCGAACTACGTGATGGAAAAACTACGTCCTCACTACCCTGTTCTTTACCGTGGCACTAACGGCCGCGTAGCGCACGAATGTATTATCGATATTCGTCCACTTAAAGAAGACACAGGCATTAGCGAAGAAGATATTGCTAAGCGTCTAATGGACTTCGGTTTCCACGCGCCTACAATGTCTTTCCCTGTAGCTGGTACACTAATGGTAGAGCCAACTGAATCAGAAGATTTAGAAGAGCTAGACCGTTTCTGTGAAGCGATGATCGCAATCCGTAACGAAATGGCAGCTGTTAAAGCGGGTGAATGGCCACTAGACAACAACCCTCTAGTGAACGCACCGCACACACAAGTTGACCTAGCTGGTGCAGAATGGGATCGTCCTTACTCTCGTGAACTTGGTTGTTTCCCATCGAAAGCAACGAAGAACTCGAAGTACTGGCCAACTGTTAACCGTGTAGACAACGTATACGGCGACCGTAACCTAATCTGCTCTTGCCCAAGCATCGATAACTACGAAGACTAATTCGTAGCGGCGCTAAGCAGCAAAACATAACAAAAGGCGAACCAAACGGTTCGCCTTTTTGTTGTCTGAAATTCAAGGTCCACAAATGCATTGACCTTACCGTAAGGGAAAGGTTTAAGGTGAAATGAATCCAACGATGAATGAGGAAACGATGATGGGATGTTGCAATAAAGCGCCAAAAGGTGGTGCACCTCTTGGCTTGCTTCTAAAAGTAACGCTTGGGATTGGTCTTTTTGTGTTTCTGCTGTCGTTGTGGCAGTAGGAAACTTACATAGCTCTGGGTTTGAAACTAAGAAGTGATGGTATGAACAAGGTAGATAGCGCCAAGTTGATATTGGCGCCATAGTCGTTTGTTAGCCTAAGCAAACTGAAATTCCCCGCCATGCTCTTCCATTATAAATGAAAGGTCTTGTGCGGCATTTTGGAATATTTCTTGGATGATTCCTTGAATCCCATACCACTGCTGAGAAAACTGATAATCAGAATGTATTGTGTCATCAGAAAAATCGACACCGCCCAAGTGAGCAACTTTGGCTAAACCAAAGACTAAATCAAAAGTAATGGGCTCACCTAAACGATGTGCTAGCCTGTTTCTAATACGATTCATTTCGATCAAAAAATCAGCCATTGATTGCCAAATTAAACCGCGATTTAGCGCTAACTTAACCTTATTAGGAAAACTCATGTTAAATGGGTTTATCTTCTCACTATCGTCAAGCTTCAACTCTATTAATTGAACTAATACTGATTCAAGCAATAAATGACCTGCTAGATATGCACCCAACTCAGTATTGTTGAATAATTCGAGAATGTGCTCAAGATCTGGTGTTTCTCTATCTTCCCAAATGTTATCTGTCATATAGACTCACTTACTATTGGATTAGGCTAGACATAATGACCCCCACGAAAGGTGCTAGCCTCCAATATCGTGGGTTAGCTTTAAGCCAGAGCCATAATTAGTGCGTCAAACAACTAAATTTGGAGGCTAGCATGAGTAAAGATAGCATAATTTTCATTGGCTTAGATACGCATAAGTCATTTATTCAAGTCGCTGTTTTACAAGAACATCGAGGGGCAAACCCACAACACCTTGGCCGTATTAAATCTAACAAGTCCGCGCTTATTAAATTAGCCAGACAACTGCAATCCAAGTATCCAAAAGCCACTCTGCACTTTGTCTATGAAGCAGGACCGTGTGGTTACTGGACTTATCGCCTGATTACGAGCCTTGGACACTGCTGCTATGTCGTCGCTCCATCACTTATACCTAAGAAGCCAGGCGATAAAGTTAAAACTGACAAACGAGACGCAGCAAAGCTCGCCAAGCTGTTAAAAGCCGAAGAGCTTACACCCATCTATGTACCAGAAGCCGAAGATGAAGCTATTCGAGATCTCTCGCGTGCCAGAGAAACGGCAATGAAAGATCTCAAAGACGCAAAGTTCCAACTCAAAGGCTTTCTTCTTCGCAATAATATCCAAGCGACGGTCAATGATAACTGGTCTAAAAAGCATCTACGGTGGCTGACCGACCTCATTCTTCCTCACCATAGTCAACAAATCGTCTTGCAAGAGATGATCATTACAATCAATGAGCGGATACAGCGGCTGCAACGACTCGATAATGAACTGCTCCATCAGGTCAAAAACTGGCGATACTATCCTGTTGTGAAAGCCATTCAAGCTATGCGGGGTGTTAGGTTACTCGTAGCTCTTGGCACAATAGCTGAGCTGGGTGACTTACGGCGGTTCGACCATCCAAGAAAGCTTATGGCTTACCTTGGGCTTGTTCCAACAGAAAACTCCAGTGGAGGTAAAACTCGTCGTGGCAGCTTAACAAAGTGTGGCAACAGTCGAGCCAGACGGTTACTCGTTGAAGGCGCACACACCTATAAGCATAAAGCGAACATATCTGTAGAGCTGCAACTAAGGCAAGAAGGGCTGCCTAAAGAGATAGTTGATATCGCTTGGCAAGCCCAGCAAAGGTTATGTCGTCGTTACCAACGACTACTACAAAAAGGTAAACACCGAAATGTCGTTGTGGTCGCCATCGCAAGAGAGATGATCGCTTACATCTGGGCCATTGCGCGTGAAGTTGTCATTAGCGACGTAGATCCTAGAACTCGAATCGCTCGTTTACCGGCATGAAGACAGAATTAGTGTTATCGCATTGGATAAAGCATCGGGAGTGGCACAAACACCGACGGCGTTAGGACGGCAATATAGCTTCGGCTGTATTGAACCACGAGCATAGACTGAAGACAGGTGCTACGACGGAACAAGTAAGGTAGGCTCTACTCATCAAACGATGAGCAATCCACGTATATCAGCATGAGAACCGACGACATTACTTGCTTCATCTATGCGGTAACACTATCCCAAAATGAACAAAGGCTCTGAAATGAGGGAGCAGAAACTTCTACGTTTTTAATTGACAGTGGGGGTCATATCAACGCCGGATTAAACAGGCTTTGGTTGGGCTTTGATAATTGGATGCCTGCTTTTTATCAACCAAACGCAGTCGAGTTAGCAAAGCAATCTAGTTATCTGGTGGGGACTTACGACTCCTATAACACTGCAATACCGGCTCAGTTAAATGACAGCTGGTTAACCGCTCAGCTGCCAGATCCAATAAGAAAAACATGCGCGATTGAGCTAGCCGATGGGAGTTTGAAAAAAGGATTTCGTGGTAACGGCTTCTACTTAAACCCCAATTGTCATTTGGACTACGTAAAACAGCGCGCCAAAGACATCATGAACTTTGGTCACTTCAATAGTTTGTTCTTAGATGTCGATGCAACGGCAATGGCGCGTGAGGACTACAGTGACAATACCAGTGAGTCGGAGATGCTTTCTGCCTTTAATAACCGAATGCAGGGGCTGAGCGAACAACCATCTCTAGTATTGGGCTCCGAAGACGGCAACAGCTTAACCACCAAGGGCATTGCGTTTGCACACGGCTTGGAAACGATAGGGTTTGGTTGGACAGATAAAGATATGAAAGAAAACCGCCAGTCCCCATACTTTCTTGGTCGCTGGTATCCTGATCATAAGCCCGACTTTTTCTTCAAACCAGCAAAGGTTAAAGAGCCCTATAAGTCGCTACTGTTTTCGCCGCAATATCGTGTACCGTTATACCAAACTGTATTCCATGATGAAGTGATTAATACGCACCATTGGCACTCAGATAGTCTCAAGTTTACCAATATGAAAACCAACCGTGACTTAACAGCCATGCTATATAACACGCCCGCGATGGTGCACTTAACCAGAGACGAGGCTGTGAAAAGTACGAGCCCAAGGCTCAAAGCCTTAAAACACTATCAAGATGGGTTTGAGCCGATACATGAACAGCTGTGGAATAAAGCCTTGATTGATTTCTCATGGTTAAATAGCAAAGGTACCGCCCAACAAACCACGTTCAGTGATGGCAGTAAGATCATCGCCAACTTCTCAGACCAAGTGTTTGATAAAGGCGACATCGATGTGGCTGCGGCTTCCATCAATGCGATATTAAGCAATGGAGAAGTCATAAAGTGGAAAGCCGAACTTAACTAAAGTGATTAATTTAGTCCCTTAGCGGTTAGCAGAAAACCAAGGGGGTTAGCTTACCTTAATAAAGCTAAGATTAAGCTAACCAAGCTACTTGCGCTTCTCACTCTGAAACGCGGTGAGTAGATAATCGATAAACACCTTCTTGCGTTTCGGCATTAATTGTCTGTCGGCATACACCAAGCTTACCGAAACTTGTGGCATGTCGTATTCCGGCAGCAGATTCACCAGTCGACCCGTCTTGAAATGCTCACGACAGATGAACTCAGGTAACACTGCTAGCCCTAGGCCATCGACACAGGCCGTTAAACACGCGGTAATCGTGTTTACTCGGAGTTGGCTTGGTAGCTGAATCAATTCAGACTCCCCATCACCTAATTGCAATTCCCACTTAGGTAAACGTGCGGCTTTGTTTACCACCTCAATCATACGAAACGGAGTCTTAATATCCTTTGGCGTGTTTATTGGCCCAACTTGTTCTAGATATTTAGGACTCGCCACTAACACACGTTTAGAGGTTGTTAGGTATCGAGAAACTAAACTTGAATCGACCAACTCACCAATCTGCGCGTACAGGTCGATCCCTTCGCCGATGATGTCAACTTCTCGGTTGGTTAGCTCCAAGTTTATCGTCACATTCGGGTATTCAAGCAGAAAGCTATGGATGTATTTAGCAAGCACTTGATGACCCAACTCTACCGGTAGTACTACATTCAATGGACCACGAATCAGGTCTTGGTTTGCAGAGACTTCTAACTCCGCTTGATTCATGATCTCTTGCATTTGAAGGCTAGACTGATAGAAGCGCTCTCCTTCAGGTGTGAGTATCAAACTGCGAGTTGAACGAGTGATCAGCCTCACACCTAAATGCTGTTCTAGCTCTGCTAATTTTCGACTCACTGTTGATTTCGTCATATTCAACACTTCAGCAGCATGCGTAAAACTCCCACAATCAACCACTTGTGTGAAAACAGTCACAGCATTTAAGTCCATAAGACCTCCGAAGACTATAATTAGTAAGATTTTTACAACAGTGTTTCCCTTTTTTCCTATCTTATCAATCAATCAGATTCATTTACAATTCGTTACATCCAAATAAAAACAAAATGAGAAAAAAAGAAATGGCAGAGAACAACACCGCTTCGCAACCAGTAAGCACAAAAAAACGTAAAAAAGCCCCGCTTATTGCCAATGCGATCATGCTGTCATTGGGTTTAGCTGGCGCTGGATATTGGTACGGTTACGGTCAGCACTTTGAGTCGACCGATAATGCCTACCTACAAGGCGACATTACCAATATCAGCCCTAAGGTATCTGGCTATATCGTTAAGTCCTATGTAACGGACAACCAATCAGTTAAGGAAGGCGATCTATTGGTTCAAATCGATGATCGTGACTACCAAGCAACGCTTGCTCAGGCTAATGCTCACCTAGCCGTCGTTCAGTCTGATGTAAAGAACCTCATCGCTCAACAGACGTTACAACGAAGCAAAATCAGTCAAGCAGAAAGTGGCGTTGATTCAGCAGAAGCTGAATACGAACGTGCGATTCAACAAGTGCAGCGCTCACGTAGCCTGTTAAAACGTAATTACGCCTCTCAAGATGAAGTTGATAGCATGGTCGCTCAACAAAAAGTGACTCTTGCTGACTTAGAAGAAGCAAAAGCAAACCTTGTAGCTAGCAATGATCAATTAACCGTTATTGCCAGCGAGATAGAACAAGCCAAAGCTTCGGTCACTGAAGCCCAAGCACAACAAGAACAGGCACAGCTAAACCTTGAATACACTAAAGTTTATGCGCCAACAGATGGCGTAATTGGTAAGCGAAGTGTACGTGAAGGCTTATTGATTCAAGCTGGTGCACCGCTTATGAGTCTAGTGCCTAACAACCAAGTGTGGATTGAGGCTAACTTCAAAGAGACGCAACTTAGTGGCATTCACAAAGGTCAAACGGTTGAAGTCGAACTCGACGCTTTCCCAGGACAACCGCTTGAAGGTGTTGTCGATAGCTTCTCACCTGCAACTGGTGCTAAGTTCGCACTACTTCCACCAGAGAACGCAACTGGTAACTTCACGAAGATCGTTCAACGTGTGCCCGTAAAAATTACGATTCCAGACCAACAAGGGTTAAAAGGTCGATTGCTTCCTGGTTTGTCTGTGGTTGCGACCATCGATAAACGAGGTTAGACCATGAGCAGCGCTGGTGTTATCAACTCAAATCATGATGAGGACAAAGTATCAACTCGCCATTGGATCGCCCTATTCGGTGGCTTGATTGGTGCGTTTATGGCGATCTTGGATATCCAGATCACCAACTCATCCCTTAAAGACATCCAAGGTGCGCTATCTGCGACCTTGGATGAAAGTTCATGGATATCTACCTCATACTTAGTCGCTGAAATGATCGCGATCCCACTCAGTGGTTGGCTTTCAAAAGCGCTAGGTAAACGTCGCTATCTAACATGGACTACAGCGATCTTCACTATTTCATCGTTGCTGTGCTCATTCTCTTGGAACATGACCTCGATGATCGTGTTCCGTGCAATGCAAGGTTTTAGTGGTGGTGCTTTAATACCACTCGCCTTCTCACTGGTCATTCAACTACTACCCATTAACAAGCGTGCTGTCGGCATGGCTCTGTTTGGTGTTACCGCGACGTTTGCTCCATCTATTGGCCCAACGTTTGGTGGCTGGTTAACCGAGAACTTCTCGTGGCATTACATTTTCTACATCAACATCCCACCAGCCCTGCTCGTGATCACCATGATCCGGTACGGCTTGGATGATGAAAAGCTCGACCTTGGTACGCTGAAGAAAGCCGATTGGTTCGGTATCGCTACCATGGCACTTGGACTTGGTTGTTTAGAAGTGGTGCTAGAAGAAGGCAACCGTGAAGAGTGGTTCAGTTCAAGCTTTATCATTACGTTGAGCATTATCTCTGCAGTGAGCTTAGTCTACTTCGTCATAAATGAGCTTCAACACAAAAAACCATTGGTCAACTTACGGCTATTACGAAATGGGCAGTTTGCGATGTCTTGTATCGCTTACCTCATTCTAGGGATGGCGTTGCTTGGGTCTATCTACGTGTGGCCAATGTATCTGACACAGATTCAGCAATACAACGCGATGGAAATCGGCGAAGTACTCATGTGGATGGGTTTTCCTCAACTGTTGATATTTCCAATCGTACCTAAGCTGACTCAAATCATTAAGCCGAAATACTTAGTGACCTTTGGCTTCGCGATGTTTGGTCTCAGTTGTTATGTAAATACCCACATGACCATAGACTTTGGTGGCCAACAGTTGATCTTATCTATGATATTGCGTGCGATTGGTAGCCCGTTCATCATGGTTCCGCTCTCTTTAGTGGCGATGAAGAACATCAGCAAAATGGATACGCCTGACGCCTCTACACTAACTAACGTTATGCGTAACCTAGGCGGGGCATTCAGTATTGCGATCATCGCTACCCTTTTGGACAATAAGACACGTGAGCATCTAGCACATATTAAAGAGTCACTACCTTCTGTGAGTCAGTTAGGTTGGCAAACACTCAAAGATCAACAAGCGTTCTTTATCCAATCTGGCAGTGATGCCGCGACAGCGATGCAACAAGCACAGGCAAGCCTGTTAGGAACCATGCAACGTGATGCCGCTATCATGGCCTACAATGATGTGTTTCTCATGATGACCGCATTCTTGGCATTAGCTGCAGTGTTAATTCTTAGTATGCGTGATTAAGTTTTAAGACTTACAAATGCCGTTTGAATCGTAGATAAATACCATTCTAATTCAGCAGAGAGGCAAGCCTAACCGCTTACCTCTTTTGCTCAAACAAGTGTTAACCTCACAAAACTAAGGGAAAAAAAGGAGCCGAGGAACAACACTCTCAATTGTTTGTGAATACTCTTTAATTACCAATAGCTTATTGACCATATAGATGTGAGCTGAGCATCTTGACAATGTGCAACCTGACACCTAAATTAAAAATATCATTTGGTATAAAGGAAAATGGATTTGACCTTACTAGGAGACCTAAGGGTGTTAATCGTCGACGACTCTAAAAGCGCGACGATTCTGATCAAACAACAGCTTGCTAGTTTAGGCATTGCGCACGAGTGTATTTTCATTGCGACGGATTATCGACAAGCCATTAAGGCTGTCGAAACGCATGCGTTTCATGTACTTCTCATTGATTACCACTTAGAGCAATCTTTTACCGGCTTTGAGCTACTAGGTATTCTGTATCGTAATCGACTTATCGACCACACGGTTGCGACAATTTTACTCTCCGGGGATATGCGCCAAGAAACCGTGCTTACCGCCCTGTCAGGGGAGGCTCACCATTTTATCTCTAAGCCAATTAACACTCAGGCATTAGGTAAAAAGATCAAAAGTGCCGTATTCGAGTCAAGACAAATAGACCAACTCAATCACCTATATCCCATTACCACACCGGAATTACTCAAACAGGCATTAGAAATAACCAGCGAGAAATCCAACGTTCAATTCGAAGCAACACTGATTGAGCACTTGATCGCTGGGAAGGAATGGCAACTGCTCTCTAGTCTCATCACTCACTCTAAAACTAACATGCACCCAACCAAATTGGTCGCAGAAGCCCTAATTCTAGACAGCTTGGGAAAGCCGAACTTGGCGATAGAGAAACTGCACAACTACCTTATCGTGCAACCACTATCGTTGAACGTGATTGATTGCCTCAGCTGCATTTATGAAAAACACAACATGCTACTGCCCGCGTTAAAGCTGGCTATTCGCGCATTTGAGATGACGCCAAGTATTAGCCATCGCGCAATCAGAGCGATCGATTTGGCCGAGAACGCTGACAATACACACATGCTTATTAAGCTTGGTGAGATGTACGCAAGCCATATTTCAACCGCCGATATCGACGTAATACATTCTATTAGAACTCACTTCGATTCCCTTAAAGCGACGTACCAAAGAGAAACTCAAATACAGAATAAGCGTCTTTTGCTTGAGCATGCCAACCAATTTACCGAGCTGGTCAATTTGAAGCTTCCCGCCAAGCTTCAACAACAAGTGTTAGCAAGCCTCGCCCTATTTCATAGTAATATATTGTTGATTGAAGGCAGCCCGTTCGTTGCGCATAAAAAAGTGATACGAGCAACTACATTGTTAGCTAATCAGTTTTACAATCAACCGACTTCACTGCTATCGCAACTTTTGCCTTTGCTCTGCCACTTTGGTGAATACTCTTTGTATCACATCGTTGAGGAGTGTTTGAAATCACGCGGTGAGGCAATAAACGATAAACTGGAGTCTCGTAAAGACGATCCTTCGAACTGTATCAACATCGAAGACTCAGGCTCGATCCAAGAACTAAGTGACTTTATTACCAATTACCCCTATTCAGTCGCCGCTAAGCTAGACTATCTTTACGCTGTCAATAACGCATGCGTTGAAACAGACCTTAGCGACGAATACGTGGAAGATCTTATTCAGTTAGACCTTCCTCCTAGATGGAATCAATGGATTAGTGACTCATCAAAATATGGTTATTCCACTAAGCCGCCCAGCCCATTTTCAATATGCAGCCGACAGGAGTCTATATGCTAGATTTTGATGCTTTAAATGCCTACCTAGACAATGATAGAGATGTAATTTTTGCCGTGTTATCAACCTACCAAGAAGACCATGGCAATTCGTTACAAGAGATCGAAGAACTGGTACAACAGCAAGATTGGGGCAAGCTTCATTTCACGGTGCATACCTTAAAAGGCATTTTAGCCAGCTTCGGAGAAGAGACAGCAACCGTTGCCCTCGAAAGAGTTGAACAAAACACGTTTAACAAAGTTGCTCCTGAAGCTGATGACCTTTCACTCATCTACAGTGAGATGAAAATTATTAATCAACAAATAGATGAAGTACTCAGCACCTATTAATCTGGATGTCGTCCCGGTTACTCCATTTTATCCCACCACAACTAAATGACGATGAATATTGAGGTTTTGTAGACTCACAGAACCTCAACGCTTGTCATTTCCGTTAATAAATTATTCCTTTCGTATTACCTATGAGTTCAAATCGTTTGGATGTATTTAAGTAGCGAAGCTACTCTATACGTTTAAATTTTATGAAAATGAAAACTGTATGCCCATCACCATGTATTAGAAAGAGAGTTTAAAGACCTCTACAAATGTGATTAGAAGTAAGAACTATTCATTCAATCGAAATAAGCGTCGGATTCATAAGAAGTTATACTCCTCCCACACTTCAAAAAAGTTAACCAGTACAAAGTTTCAATATCGCTATTTTTACTCTATTGTTTTTAGATAAAAACAGTTGGATGGATCCTTATATGGCTAATACGGTCTGGAATAACCTTTCAGTCAAACATAAACTCTTTGGCTTAGTTCTACTTCCCATTTCACTTTTGCTCTTCCTCGCTGGCAGACAAGCCTATATTTTGACGACACAGTTAACTGATTTTGAGCGCACCAATCAGTTATCTGTCTACCTTCAAGATATTTCTGTCTTATACAGAAGCACCTTAGCGTCGAGTCCTGAAGAGTTTACCGCTCAAAGTGAACAAGTTAAGTCAGAGCTCAAAACCTTATCTCCTATTATCTTTCTAGGGGCTTCTGATGAAATGAATCAGTTAGTCGCGGATTTTAGCGAAGCTACCCTATCCACCATGGAAGCAACAGATACTTACGATAAATTGGATGCCCAGGAGTGGCAGACTGATTTATACAAGCAGTTGTTGCTAGAGATAGAAAAAGTACCGTTCGAGAATACCAAGCGAGAAATCCAACAGCACCTTACCGCCTTACAACAACTCGAATGGTTGATGTTCTGGTCGAACGAAGAATTTAAATTGGGTACCTCGCTTATTGAGATATTCCAAAGTAGCCAAGAATACGCTCCCGAACTTGCAGAACAGATAAAGACCTTAAGTGAAAGGCAGCAACTGTTCTTGGAGCGCTTTGTGTCATTGAATGCTAACGAACATCAAGTGTCACTGATGGTTGAAGTATTTAGAAATGACGTGTTTGCTCAAAGCCAAGAGATCCGTAACGCACTGCTTGATCTAAATGCCATCAGTCAACTTACACCTCAAGAGATATCTGTCGGATTAGAAGCTATGAACGCCCGACTGAACCTGTTACAAAACTTAGGAAACGTCATCAAACAGGAGTTCCAAGTTGAAGTTGAGCAAGCAATCTCAGCGGCTCAAGTACAAAGAACACTATTCATCTCTTTAGTTGCCCTACTCGCAACCATTGTTATGGGCTTAACGCTGAGTTTAGCGAGACAGGTTACCAATAATCTTGGTTTGGTTCTGAAGTTCTTAAAGAGTGAAAATGATGAAACTCGCCCTTCTTTGGAAAAGCTCATTCAAGGTAAAGATGAACTGAGTCTATTCGCTCAACAAGTCGAACGTTTAACTATCGAAAGAGAACACGCCAAAGAAAAACTCACGCAAGTAAAAGAAGACGCAGAGCGAGCGAAAGAGGAGGCAGAAGAAGCGAAAGATCACGCAATACAAGCAAGTAAGGCGAAAAGTAGTTTCCTAGCCAATATGTCACACGAGATCCGTACCCCATTAAATGGCGTTATCGGTATCTCAGAGATCCTTGCTGATACTCCATTAACCCCGACCCAGCGTGACTATGTAGATACTATAGAAACCTCTTCTCAACTCTTACTCAGCTTAATCAATGACATTTTAGACTTCTCGAAAATCGAATCGGGTATGTTGCTGATCAGCCCACATTCTGCGTCTATCCGCGAATCCATTTATGACATTGCGTCGATTGTTGCACCAAAAGCCAAAGAGCAAAAAATATCAGTCAACGTTGATATCAGCCCCGATACTCCAGCCCGAGTGATGATCGATGACCACCGTCTAAGACAAGTCCTGATGAACTTTATGTCGAATGCTGTGAAGTTCACAGCTGAAGGCGGCGTTGATATGACCCCCACTGTCAATTAAAAACGTAGAAGTTTCTGCTCCCTCATTTCAGAGCCTTTGTTCATTTTGGGATAGTGTTACCGCATAGATGAAGCAAGTAATGTCGTCGGTTCTCATGCTGATATACGTGGATTGCTCATCGTTTGATGAGTAGAGCCTACCTTACTTGTTCCGTCGTAGCACCTGTCTTCAGTCTATGCTCGTGGTTCAATACAGCCGAAGCTATATTGCCGTCCTAACGCCGTCGGTGTTTGTGCCACTCCCGATGCTTTATCCAATGCGATAACACTAATTCTGTCTTCATGCCGGTAAACGAGCGATTCGAGTTCTAGGATCTACGTCGCTAATGACAACTTCACGCGCAATGGCCCAGATGTAAGCGATCATCTCTCTTGCGATGGCGACCACAACGACATTTCGGTGTTTACCTTTTTGTAGTAGTCGTTGGTAACGACGACATAACCTTTGCTGGGCTTGCCAAGCGATATCAACTATCTCTTTAGGCAGCCCTTCTTGCCTTAGTTGCAGCTCTACAGATATGTTCGCTTTATGCTTATAGGTGTGTGCGCCTTCAACGAGTAACCGTCTGGCTCGACTGTTGCCACACTTTGTTAAGCTGCCACGACGAGTTTTACCTCCACTGGAGTTTTCTGTTGGAACAAGCCCAAGGTAAGCCATAAGCTTTCTTGGATGGTCGAACCGCCGTAAGTCACCCAGCTCAGCTATTGTGCCAAGAGCTACGAGTAACCTAACACCCCGCATAGCTTGAATGGCTTTCACAACAGGATAGTATCGCCAGTTTTTGACCTGATGGAGCAGTTCATTATCGAGTCGTTGCAGCCGCTGTATCCGCTCATTGATTGTAATGATCATCTCTTGCAAGACGATTTGTTGACTATGGTGAGGAAGAATGAGGTCGGTCAGCCACCGTAGATGCTTTTTAGACCAGTTATCATTGACCGTCGCTTGGATATTATTGCGAAGAAGAAAGCCTTTGAGTTGGAACTTTGCGTCTTTGAGATCTTTCATTGCCGTTTCTCTGGCACGCGAGAGATCTCGAATAGCTTCATCTTCGGCTTCTGGTACATAGATGGGTGTAAGCTCTTCGGCTTTTAACAGCTTGGCGAGCTTTGCTGCGTCTCGTTTGTCAGTTTTAACTTTATCGCCTGGCTTCTTAGGTATAAGTGATGGAGCGACGACATAGCAGCAGTGTCCAAGGCTCGTAATCAGGCGATAAGTCCAGTAACCACACGGTCCTGCTTCATAGACAAAGTGCAGAGTGGCTTTTGGATACTTGGATTGCAGTTGTCTGGCTAATTTAATAAGCGCGGACTTGTTAGATTTAATACGGCCAAGGTGTTGTGGGTTTGCCCCTCGATGTTCTTGTAAAACAGCGACTTGAATAAATGACTTATGCGTATCTAAGCCAATGAAAATTATGCTATCTTTACTCATGCTAGCCTCCAAATTTAGTTGTTTGACGCACTAATTATGGCTCTGGCTTAAAGCTAACCCACGATATTGGAGGCTAGCACCTTTCGTGGGGGTCATTATGTCTACTCTCTCGATCAACACTCTCCAACAATTCGGTGACAAGGTTACGGTTCGCTTTGCAGTGCGAGATACGGGGATTGGTATCGATAAGCAGCAGCAAAAACAGATATTCGAACCTTTTGCACAAGAAGATAACTCAACGACTCGCCAGTTTGGTGGGACCGGCCTTGGACTTGCCATCAGTACTCAGCTCGTAGAACTAATGGGCGGACAAATACAGTTAGATTCAGTGAAAGGCGAAGGTAGCTGTTTCTATTTCGACCTAGAATTAGCGGTTGATTTAATGCTACCGAAGCCAAGCTCAGCTTCCGCAGACATCTATATTCTTGGGCATCCTAGCTTGCTTTCAGAGCGTATCGAAAACGACCTAAAACTTTATGGGTTAGAAGTGGCGCAAACCACCGATAATACGAGCGAGATTAGTGACCAAATTACCAACAAACAACACACAAAACCGACTACGGTTATCTTTGCTGAAAGCGATGAGTTCCAAGCCAGTGACTATGCCGATCAGCTAGATACGCTTCATAAAAATGGCGCTACCATTTGTTTAATTCGATCCTTCCTCAGTGACCCCGCCGACATCGGAGAATGTATCGCGGCACAAGTATCGCAACCCCTACTCGGCCTTCGCTTAATAAAAGCGGTCGAGCTGTGTGATACACAGGGTTTGGCTGAAATGTCCAATTCGAAACAATCGGAACTTCAGGTTCAACATAAGATTTTGATTGTCGAAGATAACAAGATAAATCAAAAAATAGCCGGTCTACACGTCGGAAAAAGTGGGTTCGAGTTTGAGTTCGCTAACAATGGGCAAGAGGCCGTGGATATGTTTACCGCGAATCCTCATTACGCAGCAATCTTGATGGATTGTATGATGCCTGTCATGGATGGCTTTGAGGCAACGGGACACATTCGACGTATCGAGAAAGAAACAGAAGCAACCCGCCGCATCCCTATCATTGCATTGACTGCCAGTGTTATTGATGACGACATTCAAAAGTGTTTCGATGTGGGTATGGACGATTACGTGCCCAAGCCGTTCAAATTCGAGATGTTAAAAGAGAAAGTGCTAACGGCAGTAGAAGCAATGCCACTGCCGGCAACACACGATACACTACCAAAGTTCAATTCGACAGTCCCCCCTATCCACAGTGCCGCATCAGTGACGCAGGCACCTAAATTAGCCAGCGCAACCCAAACCATAGTGCCTGAAGAACCAAAGGAAGAATTGATACCAAGTAAGTCTGAAAAGATCCTCTTGGTAGAAGACAACCGCGTAAACCAGAAAGTAGCCTCGGTTATGCTTAAAAAAGCAGGTTATGCCTTTGAAATCGCGGACAACGGACAGATTGCCGTTGATATGTACCAGAGCGACAGCAGTTTCGACGTCATTTTGATGGACTGCATGATGCCTGTGATGGATGGCTTCACCGCAACCAAGGAGATTAGAGAACACGAGAAGAACTTAGGCTTAACAAAAACTCCAATCATCGCGTTAACTGCCAGTGTTATCGATGATGATATTCAAAAGTGCTTTGATTCCGGAATGGATGGGTACGTTGCGAAGCCCGTGAGAAAAGAGAAACTATTCCATCAAATTGAAAGCGCGACTTGCTAGGAGAAACCAATGGATTGGAAGAAAACAATAAAAACACTCCAGTGCAGAGCTGTGCTAACCGCAGTAATAGGACTGTTAGGAAGTGTGCTTCTTACTAGCCCAGCTCATGCAGCGGAAGATTACGCCATATTCTCTTTAGATTCAGGGTTTGAAGAGATATCAATTAACAAAGCAAGAAAGTTATATCGAGGTAAAACCAAACGTCTTAACGGCAAACGTGTAGAACTATCAGACTGGCCTGAAAACAGTGCTGAAAGAGAGGAATTTTATCAACTATTACTTGGAAAGAACGCCGCTCAAATGAATGCTCATTGGGCCGGTTTATCTTTTTCAGGAAAAGCTCGTTATCCAAGAGAAATCAAAACGGCGTCAACAGACAGCTTAGTGGACTGGCTTGATGACAAACCAAACCGTATTGGTTACTCCCCACTCTCTTCGGTACCTCAAAATGCCAACGTTCTCTACGTTATAAGTTCGGAGAAATAATATGAAAAGAATAATTACGTCAGTACTATGTGCTTCAATTGCTTCTCCGGCTTTCGCGATCATCGAGCTCACCGATAACTTGTCTCTGAGCGGCTTTGGTTCAACGTCTTGGGCAACATCAGACAACGACAACCCTTTAATCATCAATCGTGGCTTTACCGATGAGAGTTGTTACGACTGTGATACCACTTTTGGTGTTCAACTCGATTATTTCTACGACTCATTCAAAGCCTCTGTGCAAGTTGTTAAAGCACCGCAGTTTGATTGGAGCGACCCACAGTTAGAATGGGCTTATCTCGGCTATGAATTCAATGATTTTGATGTCAGTATCGGGCGATTGAGACTGCCTCTATTCCTTGCATCTGAGTACTACTATGTTGGGCAAGCCTACATGACAGCAAGGCCACCTACAGAAGTGTATAGACATAATGACCCCCACGAAAGGTGCTAGCCTCCAATATCGTGGGTTAGCTTTAAGCCAGAGCCATAATTAGTGCGTCAAACAACTAAATTTGGAGGCTAGCATGAGTAAAGATAGCATAATTTTCATTGGCTTAGATACGCATAAGTCATTTATTCAAGTCGCTGTTTTACAAGAACATCGAGGGGCAAACCCACAACACCTTGGCCGTATTAAATCTAACAAGTCCGCGCTTATTAAATTAGCCAGACAACTGCAATCCAAGTATCCAAAAGCCACTCTGCACTTTGTCTATGAAGCAGGACCGTGTGGTTACTGGACTTATCGCCTGATTACGAGCCTTGGACACTGCTGCTATGTCGTCGCTCCATCACTTATACCTAAGAAGCCAGGCGATAAAGTTAAAACTGACAAACGAGACGCAGCAAAGCTCGCCAAGCTGTTAAAAGCCGAAGAGCTTACACCCATCTATGTACCAGAAGCCGAAGATGAAGCTATTCGAGATCTCTCGCGTGCCAGAGAAACGGCAATGAAAGATCTCAAAGACGCAAAGTTCCAACTCAAAGGCTTTCTTCTTCGCAATAATATCCAAGCGACGGTCAATGATAACTGGTCTAAAAAGCATCTACGGTGGCTGACCGACCTCATTCTTCCTCACCATAGTCAACAAATCGTCTTGCAAGAGATGATCATTACAATCAATGAGCGGATACAGCGGCTGCAACGACTCGATAATGAACTGCTCCATCAGGTCAAAAACTGGCGATACTATCCTGTTGTGAAAGCCATTCAAGCTATGCGGGGTGTTAGGTTACTCGTAGCTCTTGGCACAATAGCTGAGCTGGGTGACTTACGGCGGTTCGACCATCCAAGAAAGCTTATGGCTTACCTTGGGCTTGTTCCAACAGAAAACTCCAGTGGAGGTAAAACTCGTCGTGGCAGCTTAACAAAGTGTGGCAACAGTCGAGCCAGACGGTTACTCGTTGAAGGCGCACACACCTATAAGCATAAAGCGAACATATCTGTAGAGCTGCAACTAAGGCAAGAAGGGCTGCCTAAAGAGATAGTTGATATCGCTTGGCAAGCCCAGCAAAGGTTATGTCGTCGTTACCAACGACTATTACAAAAAGGTAAACACCGAAATGTCGTTGTGGTCGCCATCGCAAGAGAGATGATCGCTTACATCTGGGCCATTGCGCGTGAAGTTGTCATTAGCGACGTAGATCCTAGAACTCGAATCGCTCGTTTACCGGCATGAAGACAGAATTAGTGTTATCGCATTGGATAAAGCATCGGGAGTGGCACAAACACCGACGGCGTTAGGACGGCAATATAGCTTCGGCTGTATTGAACCACGAGCATAGACTGAAGACAGGTGCTACGACGGAACAAGTAAGGTAGGCTCTACTCATCAAACGATGAGCAATCCACGTATATCAGCATGAGAACCGACGACATTACTTTGCTTCATCTATGCGGTAACACTATCCCAAAATGAACAAAGGCTCTGAAATGAGGGAGCAGAAACTTCTACGTTTTTAATTGACAGTGGGGGTCATATCAACGCCGTATTAGGTATAACCGCATTTAACGGGATTAAAGTCAGCTGGACTCATGATGTGAGTGATGAGGCAACGCTGTTACTCTCCCCTTTCTTTGGCGTAAAAGACAAAAACGAAGTTGATTTTAATTCGAGTACAAAACTAGAGTTTGAAACCAATCGCATGTTTGGTGCCAACCTTCAGTTAAGTGGAGAGAACTACCGTTGGAATTTGTCGTTCCTCGACTCCAACTTTGACCAAACAATCGACTCAGCGTTTTTGCCTAAACCAGAACTACAGAAAAACCAACACATCCAGCTTTGGTCTTTGGGTGCTGAGTATGAATTTGGTCAAGCGGTACTATCAAGTGAAGGACAAATCAGTGATTTCTCTTCATCGATGTATGCAAGTCTAGGCTACAGATTGAATTCGTTTACGCCTTATGTCGTTTATGGTGCAGAGTTTGACTCCAACGAACACCTCACAGGCAACAGCTATTTGATTGGTATCGATTACGACGTATTGCCGAACGTTTCCCTCAATGGTGAGGTACAATACTTTGAAGCTCGTAAGTCAAACGGCGCCTTTGTTGAAGACTTCTATCCGCTGGGTACTTTTGATGATAAAGATGCAGTGCTCTATACCATCATGCTGAGTTTTGTGTTCTAGCCACTGCCGAGAAAACACATAACCAGTAAAACGAAAAGCCCAAGACAACACCTTTGTCTTGGGCTTTTTATCATCATCTAAAATTGCATTAGTACTTAAACAGAACTTTCACGTCGCCCGTCAATGCCGACTCATCAACGTAACCAATGGCGTTAGTTTTTGACGCTACCGTTGTGATGGCCTCACTATAGTCCGCAACTTGAATAGGCGCTTCAGCTTTACCTGTAAACACTAGCCTTGACCAAGCAGATTGTAGCTGAGATTCACTACGACCCGTTGCGACCCCATGGAAGGCAAGTCGCCCTTCTGAACCATCAACTAACTCTATAATTTGCGCCTTAGTCCCGTTAGCTAGCTTGCTCTTTTTACCCATAAAGAGCTTTTTGACGTCCGACTTCGACAATGAATCCACACCGGCATTGTTACCAATAACAACCATGCCTGCCGATACATTAAATGAAAGGACGGCTAATGTTATCGCTGATAATAAAGTTTTCATGTTGCCTCCTTAAAATACGAAATCTAGACGAGCTGAATAGACAATTGAGCTGTCTTCAAGGTAATTCCCTGTCGCCATAAATGGGTTGGCTGCAGACGTCTCAACATTGGTTTGGAAGCCACCGCTTGTATCGCGGTAATCCACGTAAGTCACGTCAGCCTTTAGCGACATATTCTTAGCAAAGTCCCAACGGTTACCGATAGAGTAAGAGATACGCTCGTAATTCATCGTCTCTTTAACTGCTGTAATCATCATGTTTTCACGTTCATCGTTATCCGTGGTTTCAACCCAACTTACAGAAAGATAAGGCGTAAACTCATTAATTCGGTAACCGACCAAGCCTGAAACCGATTGATAGTCGTAGAATTGACCTTCAATTTGAACGTCAGCGGCTTCTACGTTAACCAGTAGATCGCCGTTATCATATTGCGCCCCCAAAGAGATAAACTGACCATCTTGGCTATCAAGTAAAGGAGCTAACTGGCGGCAGTACGGGTCCGTTGATGTATTGAAATCACAAGATGGGTTTGTTTCAGCAACCAAGTAAGAACCACGGAAAGTAAAATCATCAACGTTCCAGTTCGCGCTCAAACCATACAGTTGATCCAACTTAACCTCACCTACGATTGAATCTTCCTCATCGATAGTACCAATACCAACCAATGGCTGCAGCAATAGGCTTGAGTCTTCAAGCTCTATCGGAATCAGAAAGTCTGCGCCGGTATAACCTTTCAAAACAATGTTTTCATAAAGCTCTTGAGACGGCCTGATCATTGGGTACGCATAGCCTAGATCGGTATAGTCTGAATAGAAAAATAGAGGAAGACGAAGCTTACCTGCACGAGCAGTAAACGAGTCGAAATCATAAGACGCGTAAGCCATCTCAAATTTTGGATCATAGTCATAGCGGCTATTAGCAACCACCTGTGTTACAAATTTAGCACGCTCGTTGACTTGAAAGTCAAACTGCACCCCTGCTAGCGTCTCTTGTTCCGAGTCAAGTTTTTCGTCAGTGTAACCCGCATAACCTATGGCGTTATCTGACTTACCAATACCTACAGAACCGAATCCACTAATACGAATATTGTCCATGCTTGTCGCATTAGCGCCAAACGCCATGCCTACGAGTGCAGCAACCACTGTCTTTCTCATAACTAACTCCATTGTTATGTTATTTTCTTGTTTTTATATGAATCACCCGAATTTCGGGTGTAGACCTCCCTCCTTTATGTTTCACGAACAAGGATAGAGAGGACAATTAGGGGCTTTTAACTCACTTTAAAGTGGCCAGTTAATGTTGATATGTTTCGAGTGACCTCTTGAATATCATGGGCGACAGCATCAACTTGTTTTACACTGTTGCTAGTGCCTTCTGCCATTTTGCGAATTTCTTCTACAAAGGTCTCTATTCGGGTTGAGGTCTGTTCTTGTTGCTCTGTCGCAGCGGCAATACTTTCGTTTCGTTGGCTGATTTCGGTGACATCTGATGTAATTCTTTGCAGCGACCCTTCAGCCACTAAGAACTTCTGTACACAGTCTTCTGCTTTAACAACGCTTTCAGAGATAATGGTCGAGGCCGTTTGTGCTTGTTCTTGCAGTTGTAAAAGCACCGACTGAATTTCTTGGGTTGATGTTTGTGTCCGTGACGCTAACGTTCGAACTTCATCAGCAACAACAGCAAAACCTCGACCTTGTTCTCCAGCACGGGCCGCTTCAATGGCCGCGTTCAGCGCTAACAGGTTGGTTTGTTCTGCAATCGCACTGATCGATTCTAAAATTGAACCTGCACTCTGTGTATTGTCGTTCAGCTGTTTTACAACGTGCGATGCATTGCTGACATCGTTAGTTAGCTCTTTTACCGCAACGATTGTGCTCTCAACTTGCTGCTCCCCTAAGCTTGCTTGTTCGCTAGCACTAGAAGCAGAAGATGACGCATCGTTTGCATTGGTTGCAATGTCTCGAGCAGCAAGAAATAGCTGATTCAATGAGCTAGAAACTTCTTCAATTGAAAGGTGTTGCTTAGTAGAAAGCTCGTTTGTAACTTGGCTCGACTTAACAAGAGAGCCAGAAATCGAATCCAGTTGAGTCACGTTGTCTATGGTATGGGTTACGTTCTGTTGCAGATGAGACACGAAGCTATTAAATGACTCTACTAATGGTTTAAGTTCATCATTTTTCTCGTGTTGAAGGCGTACTGTTAGGTCTCCGTCTCCCTCAGCGATATCGTGCATCTTATCGCTAATGTTTGCCAGATCCGCTCGAATTCCTCTTACGACTAACCACCCGAAGATACACATAGCAAGCATTGCCACAGCACCAGAAACACTCATGATTTGGTTAGCCTGTTTATTATTGGCTTCTAAATCTTCAACGGCTTTCTCGAACTCAGTTTGTCGGTCTGCGCTGAACTCACGCATGCCGAGGGTTAAGACATCTAAAATCGCGGTACTTTCTTTTGCCAAACGACCAGCCTCGCTCAGACTGATCTCCTCATCAATCATTCCTTGGGCAATTTGGTAAGCAAGTTCAAAATATTGGTTGGTCTTATTTTGCAGAAGTGTCGATTCGCTCTGCAGAGAAGGATCCAGCGTGATTTGAATATTGAAGTTACTTTGAATCGCAGCAAGAGTTTGCTTGTTCATTTCCAAAATCTCTTCATCACCAAGCGTTACAGCTAAGTTAAAGCGCTCCGCCAATTGGGAGATCAGCACACTGTTCAACGACGCCGCGTTCATCACGGGATAAGTAACTTGGTCAATTCGATTAACCTGCTTGGTATTGCTAGTGAGTGTATTCCCACCGACAAATAGAATACTAATAAACCCTACTAACGAAACCAAACATAACGCCAAAATTCGATTCTTAATCGATAGTGTAAACATAAGCTTCCTTGCTAAACAGTATGACAAACCGCACTAGTATTTTTTCGCACAATAACAGATCTGACCAGTTATTCAATCGGTCAATACAAAAATAGTGATAAATATGTAAATATTATTTATAAAATGTATCAACCAAAAAAAATACCATATAAATCATAAGTTTTAATTTTTAACTTTATCAAGTTCTGCTTAATTCCCAAACTTGGCAGCCTGTTTAAAACTTAATGTTTATTCGACTTCATACTCAACCAACATATTTAAACGCACGTATTCCATAGGCTTAATGTCGAGTTGAAATATATAAAAACACCATGATTCAAACGCGTTACCAATAATTAAATTTCCTACATGCCCTACACTTTAATAGCTGTGTCAACATCGTCAGGTTTATGTAAGAAGGCGACAGGCTCACGAACTTACTCTTTTTAATTCAGTCAACCTTAGAGCGACTAAATTAAACCTCTAATTGGAGAGCGCATGCGTATAGCAACTTTATCTTTAAGCTTGGTTTCAGCGGTGGGTTTTGCTGCTGAACCGAGCCCTTTTCCAGTAGTGCCTGATGCTGAAGGTGACAAATTCATGGTCAGTGCGACAAACCCCTATGTCAGTAGCACTGGCTATTCGATACTGAAACAAGGCGGTAATGCCGTCGACGCTATGGTCGCGATGCAAATGACCATGTCTGTTGTAGAGCCCGATATGACGGGGATTGGTGGCGGCACTTTCGCGCTGTTTTATCAACAAGACAAAGACCAATTTCTTGCGCTCGATGGTCGTGATGAAGCCCCTTCTAGTGCCACTCCCGACATGTTCATGGAAAACGGCAAGCCACTGAGTCGAAATGAGATTTTGGGCCCTCGTTCGGTCGCAGTACCGGGCACGCTTCGCTTGCTCTATAGCGCACATCAAGAATACGGGAAACTGCCTTGGTCTGAGTTAGTTCAACCAGCGATTGATCTGGCAAGCAAAGGGTATGCGATGAATAGCTACACGTACGACATTGTGGTCCGTGAGCAAACCCGTTTGATTGAAGATCCAGAAATCAAAGCGCTCTATTGGGATAACGACGAAATCAAACCGACAGGCACCTTGATGACCAATCCAAAGCTTGCCGAGACGTTCACCAATATTGCTCAACAAAGTGACAAATACCTTTATGGTGGAGAGTTTGGTAAGAACATTGTCGAAACGGTTAACAGTCGCATCGATTCAGGCCACGCTAAATTATCCATTGAAGACTTTGAACAATACAAAATTAAACAGCGTGACGTGATTGAAACCGATTATCGTGGCAATAAAATTGTATCCTTTGGTTACCCAGCCTCTGGTGGCGTGATGGTAGCGCAAAGCCTAGAAATGCTAGAAGCGTATGATTTGGCGGACATGTCCAAAACCGACGCAGAACCATGGCGCTTGATGACAGAGGCAATGAGAATCGCTAAAGCCGATCGTATTGCTTACGCCGGCGACCCCGATTATGTGGAAACACCCGTAAGTGCCCTGCTTGATAAATCTTATATTGATAAGCGACGTCAACTGATCCCAGAAAATGGTATCGCTCAGTCAAATCCGAAAGCTGGGAAGGTTTCAGATACCGATTACGCACAACATCAAGGTTTTGAGAGCAAGGATACCGGACACATCTCCATCATCGATAAAGAAGGCAATGCGATAGCAATGACAAGCACCGTCGGTACAGGAATGGGCTCTGGCGTGATGGTAGACGGTGTGATTTTGAATGCGCAAATGGCGAACTTTTCTACCAAACCAACCATCAATGGCAAACCAAGCCAAAATGCAATTGAAGCAGGCAAGCGACCTCGTTCAGCAATCACGCCATTAATGGTGATGGATAAGCAAGATGACCTGCGTTTAGTTGTTGGCTCTCCGGGTAGCTCACAAATTCCTGGGTACGTGTTAAAAACCGTGGTTGGTGTTGTGGATTGGGATCTATCAGCGCAAGAAGCGATTGACCTGCCAAACATTCAATACGGCACTAAGATAGATCGCACCAAGCCCTATGACCCAACAGGCCTTTTGGTGGAGAAAAAAACCTACGCCGAAATGTTGGTTCCAGAATTCATGCAACTTGGTTACCCAGTGCATGTCATCCCTGTCGTCAGTGGCTTAAACGCCATTGAAATCAAAGACGGAAAACTTTACGGCGCAACAGACAGACGTCGCGCATCCAGTTCGATGGGTGAATAGATGTTTTATGAGTGAATAGATGCTTTAAGGGTGAGTCGCTCGACTCACCCACTATAACGCCTCTAATTTTTCTCTTGTTCTAACCACACATTTTAAAACCATTTCCAAATGCAAAAAGCCAGTCGAACGTTTCGACTGGCTTTTCAATAACTCACTTTAGTTTATCGATTAACGCAATTACTACGAACTTGGCGCTACTCGCTTTTCTTTCAACTGTTCAATCACATAGTCAGGTGCGACCTTACTAAGCTCAGTCAAACATTCATCTATTTTTTCATTACCATAACGCACGTAAATATCACATACAGCGTAGAGCTGCTCTGGAGCACCAGAAATCAAATACGCCTTTTCAAATGATTTTGTCGACTTATCGATATCGAGATCTTCTTGCAATACACCGTTGAGGTACCAGTAATAACTGTTGTCTTTCGCTAGCTCAGCAGCCACTTCAATCTCTTTTGCTGCGGCGCCCTTCTCTTCTAGTCGAACTAAGGTCAACGATTTTGAATAATGCAAAGCCGCATTGTCCGGGACATTCGCTAAACCACGATCTAACACTTCAACCGCTTGTTGGTCTTTCTTCTGAGCTCGGAAGTTGTCTGCGTAACTCAACCAAACTTGAGGATCATTTTGATGCGTTTTGATCAGCTCTAAATAAACCGTTTCTGCCTTTTCCCACTCATTGTGCCAACGTAGCACATCTGCAAACAGTAACTGAAACTTCTCAGATTCTTGTGTTTCCAAGAAAGTGATCAACTCTTTTACCGCCGGTTCAATTTCCGCTTTTTGCGCTTCATCTAGAGTATTGAAATCACGAACTAAATTCGATGTCGCTGTGTGACGAACCATGGTATCGCTGTCTTTAAGCAAAGGAGAAACCAATGCCCAACGATGTTCCTGTTGATATGGTTCAGAGCCAATAACTGCAGCTTCGCGCACTTCAGGGTCTTGGTCTTTCAAGCCTCTTGCAACAGCCACCAGCGCGTTTTGGCTTGGGTATGAAGCCAATTCTTGCAAAGCTCCTGTGCGGTTTTCAATAGACTGATTCTTATCTTGTGCCATGTAAGACAACTGCTGAATGCGTGTTTGAGTGTCAGTCATTTCAAGCACTTGATTAATGTTCTGTGCAGGTGCGTCAACAGTGGCTTGGACGCTGTTAGCTGCCATTGCAGATGTTGATAGCAATGCGGACGTTTAAATAACTAAAGCAACCGCTGTCGCTAAACTCTTCTTGATCATAGTGTTACCTTAAACTTGAGAACTTAGCCTGTCCCTAGACTCATATCTGATTGAATGTCGTTAAGATTGGTAGACCTTAAATTAGAACTTGGTCTCGAACGTCGCTTGTTTGGCCATCTCTGCACGACGCGCCATCATTACAGAATCGCTGTATTTCCCGTGTGCCACCGGATGTCTCATAGCACGAGCGATGTACGCCATCGATTTATCAACATGAGAAAAGAACTTGTGCCAACCCGCACATAAGTAATTCAAACCCGGCTCACCTGAACGAGTTTTGATAAAGCGGTTTTTAGGACACTCACCATGACAAGCAAACTTATAATCACATTGCTGACATTGGCTGGTTAATGTGCGTGATTTAGCAAAGCCAAACTTCTGTTGTGAAGCGCTGAAAGCCAGATCATCCAACTTCTCGTGATGGATATTACCGATTTTGTATTCTGGATAAACATAGTGGTCACATGAGAAAACGTCACCATTAGGCTCCATAGCAAGGCCTTTTCCGCAAATCTCGTTCAAGGTACAAAGTGGATTAGGACGGCCAATCCACGTTTCTAAACTTGCTTCGAAATATTGAACGAACACTTTGCCGATATCGTTTTTCGCCCACTCATCAAACACGGTAATCAGGAAGTTACCCCACGCCAGATCTGATACACACCATGACTCCATAATGGAATCTTTGTGACCCGGGATCAGGCGCTTGTCACCCTGCTTCAATTGCTCGCTCACTTGAGAAGTTTGCGGCGCAACCGTTCTAAAGGTTTTTTGCTCAACGATAGGGATAAATTGCATTTGTGGCGACTTCACCACATCACGTAAGAATCGGTACACTTCTAGTGCATTTTGACTGGTGAGGTTGTTCACGCAAGTTAACGTCGCGAATTTCACTTGGTGTTTATGCAGCAGTTCAACCGCAGCCATTACTTGCTTGAACGTACCACGACCGGCTCGGTTAGTACGGTAGGCGTTATGCAGCATCTCTGGGCCATCAATACTTAAGCCTACCAGGAAGTTGTTCTTTGCTAAGAATTGCCCCCAATCGTCATTCAGTAATGTGCCATTGGTTTGCAGGTCATTGGAAATCAATACACCTTCAGGTTGGTACTTCTTCTGTAGTTCAACCACACGTTCAAAATAAGCCAAACCAAGCATGGTAGGCTCACCACCCTGCCATGAGAAGATAATTTCCGGCGTATTCTGGCCTTCGATGTATTGTCGGATATACGTCTCTAACGTTTCATCATCCATTCTTGGAGAACTGCCTTTCTTGTACTCCAACAAATCTTGCTTACTTAGGTAATAACAATATTTACAGTCAATGTTACACGCTGCACCAATCGGCTTCGCCATAACATGTAAGCGCTTAGACGCTTTACCATTATATTGAGGACCCTGAGTAATATGCATGATTTACCTACCTATCTTATTATCTTGTTCCCATCATAATTCCGAATTAAGTCAGTGGCATGTTATACCCTTTATAACCAATAGGAATGACCAAAAACGTTAGAATTACACCCTATTTCGAACATTTGAGGCACGTGATGAAATTTATCAATTACAAACATTTAGCAGCAGTCAGCGGCGTCACCATGACTATTCTTCTCAGCGGCTGTTCAAGCGTGCCAACACACCCTATTGCCCAACAAATTGACCAAGATATGGTTCTCGTTGAAGGCGGCACATTCACCATGGGTTCAAACAGCCCAGAAGCAAGTAAAGCCGAGCGTCCAGCACGTAGTGTTACTGTAGATAGTTTCTACATCGCGAAGTTTGAGGTGACTCAAGAATTGTTCGAATCTGTCATGGGCTCATCTCTCAGTTATTTCCAAAACCCACAAGTTCCCGTTAACAACCTAAGCTGGCAGCAAGCGAACTATTTCGTAGAGCAATTGAATGAGTTAACTGGCGAAGATTACCGTCTACCAACCGAAGCAGAATGGGAATTTGCTGCCAAAGGTGGCAACAAAAGCAAAGGCTATACTTACAGTGGTTCCAATAACTTAGATGATGTTGCGTGGTACTCAGCAAATTCGAAAAATAGCGCACACCCAGTCGGGCTAAAGAAGCCAAATGAACTAGGCTTATATGACATGACAGGTAATGTTGGCGAATTCGTGATCGATACCTTCGATGACACCTTCTACCGATTTGGTCCAACAGACAATCCAAACAACGCTAAACACAGCGACGTAGGCTTATCACACAAGTCTGTTCGCGGTGGCAGTTTTGCTTATGACGAAAATGAATCGGAAAGTTACCGTCGTGATTTCGCAAGCCAGTCCATCACCATGTCGGACATGGGATTGCGGTTGGTTAAAGATGCGAATTAGATACGTGAATAACCCTATCTCAACGTTAAAAGTCTAAGCACACGCTAGAACACCGCGTCAACACTGAATAAGGACACCCTATGCAATACACCAAGCTTTCAGGTCTTACACTTGCTCTACTCTGTGCTTTGCCCGCAACAGCCGCAGAGAAAGCTGATTTGGTTCTTCAAATCACGGTTGATGGTCTGCGTGCCGACCTTATAGAGCGCTATAAGCATAACTTTGGTGAGGGTGGCTTTCGCTACTTGATGGATGATGGCACCTATTACACTAATGCCAATTATCAACACGGTAATACAGAAACCATTGTCGGCCATGTATCACTAGCAACAGGCGCTCCACCAAGTGTACATGGCATGGTTGGTAACGTTTGGTACGACCGCAGTGAAGAGCGTTTAGTCTATAACGTAGAGGACGGCAACTACACCATGTTAACCTCTGGTGCGGGTGTCGATAAGGCTACAGAGATAGATCCAACACAAAAGACAGCACAAGGCGATGGCCGTTCTCCAGAGCCAATCCTTGCGACCACCTTTGGTGATGAGCTCACAATTTCCAACAGCGGAAAATCAAAGGTTTTTGGTGTGTCAGTGAAAGACCGTGGTGCTATCTCTCTTGCAGGACACAGTGGAAAAGCGTTTTGGTTCTCGAAAGCACAATCTGAGTTTGTCACCAGTAATTATTACTATGATGAATATCCAGATTGGGTATCTCGTTGGAATGAAAAGAAAGTTGCTGCGCAATACTCCAAGCAGAAATGGGAACTCTCGTTGCCGCGCGACCAGTATACCCTTCAAGAGCACGATACTGATTACAAGGTTAAGCTAGGTGATTTCCAAAGGACTTTCCCTCACCCTTATGGCCCAGCGAGTTATAAATATTACAGCACCACGTTGACGGTGAGCCCCGCTGGTGATGAGATTACAGAGAACTTTGCCAGCACACTATTGATGCAAGAAAAACTTGGGCAAGGCGATGCCACCGACTACCTATCGCTTAGCTTCTCATCGAACGATTATGTGGTCCATCTATACGGCCCAGAAAGCTTAGAAACGGAAGACAACTTAATTCGACTTGATAAAACCATCGCGAAACTTTTAAAAACCGTCGATGACCAAGTGGGGTTAGAAAACACACTCATTGTTTTGTCTGCCGACCATGGCGTACCAGAAGCGTCGCCTGCGGCAAATGCGCTTGGCTTTAATCAGGCACAATACTTCAACAAAGATACCTTACTATCGAGTGGTGTTGAGAAACGATTGAAAGATGAATTTGGTTTAACGAAAGACGCGATCCGCTTGTATGCACAGCCTTACATTTACCTGAATCATGACCTTATCGCTGAGAAGAAGTTGGATTTGGCGAAGGTACAAGAAGCCATTGCCGATGAAATTTCGAAAGTGAAAGGCGTAGCATTTGCTGTATCAAGTAGTGATATCGCTAAGAACAGAGTACCTGATACACATGTGATGCAGCTGATTAAAAACAACTATCACCCAGCGCGCTCTGGTGACGTTTATGTCGTATTTGCACCGCGCAGCTACATCAACGACATGGAAGGTCTTCAAATCGCGTCGACACATGGTTCACCATGGAAATACGACACTCATGTACCGGTTATCTTCGCAGGTTATGACGTAGAAGCTAAAAAGGTATCACGAGCAGTTACGCCTTATGATATTGCACCGACTCTGTCTAACAAGCTAGGCATCACACAGCCAAGTGGTTCGATTGGTGAAGTATTGAAAGAAATCGTCGACTAAAAGCATTAGCACTAACACCGATTAAACCGGTGTGTTGCGAACGATAAAAAAGCCGCTTACCTAATACAGGCAAGCGGCTTTTTCTTTGCTGTTGTGTAAGTGACGTTCAGTGCACTAGTTTTTTCCTGAATAACGGAAAGCCTCTCGAGTTAATTGGCTCAGCTCTTGATCATCCATTTTGTTGTGCACCACGGTGATTCTGCCTAAATAGATCAACGGCACTTCTGTTTGTCGACCTTCCAAGTGAAACTTAATCGCTTCTGCCGTAGCAACACCCAGATCGTCGCTCATTCTCATAGGGGTAGCATCAAGCTCATCAGAACGGATTTTTTCTATTTCTTTTGCGGTGCCGCCCCAACCTGTCACATATATCTCAGACAGCATGTCAGCTTCACTAAGCGCGTCCACCGCTCCCATCGTCATTGCCGTATTAGCATTGTGAACCATGGTCACTTCCGGAAAGTTACCGAGTACTAGGCGGATCCCATCGGCCCCTCCAATTTTTTGATACTGCCCAAAATGCTCATAAACCGTTAACCAATCGCCTTTCTCTTCAACACAATCGATAAAGCCTTGTGAACGTTGGGTGTCGGTGATGCCAGGAATACCTCGGTTCGCGGAAAACTCAACATCATTACCTAACTCTTGAACCACGTGATCACACAACACTTTCGCGCCCATCTCACTGGAAAAATCAAACCAGCTATCTGGCTGATGTGACCACTGCTCGTTAGGGGTATGGAAAGCCCAAATGAAGGTTTTAAAGTCGGAGGACGCCGACAGCTTTTGAATATTTCCGGCTTGAATATCCAATTCTGAAGGTCCAAAAATGACGAAGTCATACGGAGTATCCGAACTGAGCACTTGTTCCGTGTATTGAGTTTGTAATGAGTGTTCAATCTGCCTTGATGTGAACTCATCAATCTCAAATCTGAGCTCCAAAGCAATCAGCCTTTCCTTTAGCGCAACGAAATTACGTATCCAAAAATCGGAAATATCTGCGCTTGGGTAAATTAAAGCGATCCTTACGGTTTTTTCAGACGATTCTGCTACAAGAGAAATAGGCTCACCACTCACAGTCTCTTGAAATTTTTCAAGTTTTCTAAAATCATCGTCAAGCCGTTCTCCATCAGCCCTCACAGTTAGTGAAACCATAAAACAAGCAGTTAGAAGCAAAGGTAAAAGGATTTTATAATTTTGACCCAGCATAAATGTTACCAAGTGTTTGAATGTTTATTAACAATATTATAAATATAGGGCGATAATAATTTAAAGAACTTTTATAAAGCTGATGAATAAAATATTTAACTTTGCAAGTGCATTGCTTGCTATCACTTGCAGCTCAACAAGTTTTGCAGGGTATCCAGAAGACGTATTTTTCAAATACGCTGAAAACAAGGTTACGCGTGCGGTGTCTTACCAAACCACTTGGGGAGGACCAACTGCAGGCCCTGCGATACGCCATGAAAAAAGCATCATTTTTGTTGCATCGGACCTGCGTAACGGTGGTGTTTATGGCGTGGGGAAAGGCCTATCTGAAGCGATTTCAAAAATTGATTGGCACCTACGTTTTGTCGATGGTTTAGGATCTGAGGTTCGCCAAGGGGCAGCCATTAGAAAAGCAATCGGCTTTCAACCCGATGCCATTGTGCTTGGTGGTATTGATGCAGTACGTCATCAAAAGATCCTAAAACAAGCCCAAGATTTGGGCATCATCATCATTGGATGGCACGCCACAGAATTAGCGGGTGGAAATCCTGAGATTGGTCTGTTTACCAACATCACAACCGATCCTCTGGATGTAGCAGAAATCGCTGCTTTATTGTCTATTGTTAACTCAAAAGGCCAAGCCAAAATTGTGGTTTTCACCGACCCAAATTACGAAATTGCGATGATAAAAGCGAATGCAATGGTGGATACCATCAAACAGTGCCGCCAGTGTGATGTGCTTGAGCTGATCTATCTTCCACTCGATCAAATCGATCAAAAAATGCCATCTACCTTGAAGATGCTTGATAAAAAATATGGTGACAACATCACCCATATTTTAGCGATTAACGACCTATATATCGACTATGCCATCCCCTCCTTAGAGTCGAAAATTGAAGATAACAAATTGATTCCCAATAACATTTCGGCAGGCGATGGCAGTAAAGCGGCGTACAAAAGAATCAACAGAGACAAGTTCCAGTCTGCGACCGTTCCTGAGCCTCTATACCTACAAGGTTGGCAAATCGTTGACGAACTCAATAGAGCGTTTAATAACATGCCGCCTAGTGGTTATTCTGCACCTGTTCATCTCGTCACGCCAAAGAACGTAGCAGAGCTTATTAACAACGAAACGACTGGCATTTATGACCCTAAGAATGGCTACCGCGAAGCGTATCTGAATATTTGGAAGCCACAATGAAATTCAATCAAATTAACATTACCCAGCGCTTCATAATATCCAACTTAATATCACTACTTATCGTAAGCTTCGCGGTCATCATAGTGATTCGCTCTTTGTATTATGTCGAGTCAACGCTTAAAACAGAAACCTCTACACATGTCTCTGAGTTGATTGTAAATTCCGAGATAAGTCGACGAGTTTTTACTTTAACTTCACGAGTTAAACTACTCGAACAGACCTTTCTATTCAGCGAGAATACCTTGTCTGAAGAGGCTTTCAACGTTGATTTCCAGCTGCAAAAACTAAGAGATTTGTCTACAAATGAAGGGTTTTCACAGAAAATAGATGCCTTTATTGACAACTTCCACCGTTTCCTAGGCAGTTCACTTGCGCTTAATCGAATCTTAAAACAAACCAATCAAATTGATGCCACCTTAGCAGCCCAACTAAATAAGCTGGAGTTTGCTATTGCTGACAGTAAGCTGAAGCACCTCAATCAAAATGATTTTATTCGATACAACAATGAGTTGGATCTGATGAACATGCTGAGAGAATCTTTTCTAACTTCCGGAAAAATGGTCGGTGATATACACAGCCGCATTACACCAGAAACAGAAAAAGTGCTGTTAATCAAAGTCGAAAAAGAGCTCGATATCTTCTTACTGCACTTAGAAAACGTTGATATAGAAACAGCAGCGGTTATCAGCGAGAAGCAGAAAATTCAGAAAACAGTTAAACGCTATAATGCGGCACTTAAACGAATTCGTGCCAACCTAGAACAACGTTGGCTGGTCATGGCTTCTCTATTGGATGCACAAAGCGATCTATTAGAAATGGTAGAAAATACAGAGTCTCGTGTTCAAAACCAAGCTCTGGCCCTCACAGCTCAACTAGAAGAAGAGATCGGTGAGTCGCGCTTTAACGCAATTATCATCAGCTTTTCAGCCGTTATCTTGTCCCTGCTGTTACTTAACCATGTCGTCAGGCACCATATTCAAAAACCACTCAACGCACTTAAGCATGGTTTCAATCGTTTGGAGTCTGGCAGCCTAAAAGAGCCTATCGCGCTTGGTAGAAGCGATGAATGGTCTCATTTAGAGAAAGCCTACAATGACATGGCAGGTAGGCTGTCTGAAGCGTATTTGGACCTAACTGAAGAGAAAAAGAACTTTGACTTTCTTGCCCACCACGATCCGTTAACAGGTTTAGCAAACCGACTGTTAGCTACGAAGAAATTAGATGAGGAGATTAAACGGTCTCGAGAGCATAACTCATTTTTCTTACTGCTCTATCTGGATATTGATGAGTTTAAAACCATCAATGACTCGCTAGGACACGGGCAAGGTGACAACCTTTTGATCAACGTATCAAATATCTTGACCACGCTTGTTGGCAACAATGGCTTCGTCGCACGAATGGGCGGTGATGAGTTTATGGTCGTGTTCTCTGACATCAGCTTAAGTGAAGGTGAACAACTGGCAGACCGTTTAAACCAATCACTCCGCAAACCTTACTATGCCGACAACAACTCAATATTCGTTGCAGCGAGTATAGGCGTGTGTGAGTACCCTACTCATGGCTCAAGTGGTGAAACTCTAATCCGAAACGCAGATACTGCCATGTATCACGCCAAGCGCAATGGCAGAGACCAATATCGCGTCTATGCCGATAAGATGACCCACGAAGTGAACGATCTCATCGAAACCAACATGGGCCTGCATCAAGCGATTGCTAACGATGAATTAGAGGTGTTTTTCCAACCAAAAGTCGATTTAGATTCGCAAGAGATCATTGGGGCAGAAGCACTTGTTCGTTGGCGGCACCCGAAGCTCGGTCTACTTCCACCAGTGGATTTTCTGGAAGTGGCCGAAAAGAGTGACCTAATTATCGACATCGATAAATGGGTATTTAAGAAAGTGGCGAACCTGATTACTGAATGGCAGCGCTCTGGAATCAATTTAGAGGGGGTGACTTTCTCTATCAACTTCTCTGCGCGAATGTTTTACATGACCGATCTTGCGGAACAACTGCAAGTCATACTCGATGAAACCGACTGTAAACCGCATCAGTTGCTACTTGAGATAACAGAAAGAGATATGATGCGTGATTTCGAAACCTGTTCGAGAACCATAGAAGTGCTTCATTCCAAGGGCTATAAAATTGCCATTGATGACTTTGGTACCGGTTACTCTTCACTATCTGTGTTGAAAAACCTCTCAGCAGACTGCGTCAAACTCGATCGAAGCTTTATTGAAGACATCAACTCATCTAATGTTGATTACGAGATCACCTGTGCGGTATTAAAACTCGCACAAATACTCGATTTTTCAGTGATTGCTGAAGGACTTGAAACGCAGAACCACGTAAAGACTCTGCGTCAGATAGGCTGCAAATACGCGCAAGGCTATTTCTTTGCTCGACCTCTGCCTATCGATGACTGGGTCTCTTATTTTGTTGGCAATGCGGAGCAAGCATCAGTATAGGTTGTCACTTAAAGCTCTGTGGAGTCAGTCATTTGTACCCTACTCCAGACGCAATCAAAGCCTCTGGAGTTAGTCTACGAATACACGACTAAGCTGACGGATGCGTTAAGCCGACACCTCTTTTGCTGCCGCTTTGATCTTGGCACGTAACCACTTGTGGCTTGGTTCGTTAGTGCGGCTTGGATGCCAAATCATACACATATCGAGGTTGTCCAATTCGAATGGCAAAGGGAGTGTTTTAACCTTGTACTTTTCGGAGAAACAACGCACCGATGACATAGGCAGCATTCCGATATAATCAGAACTCTCGATCACTGGCAGCATCTCAACAACCCCAGCAGCTCGGTACACTACTCTACGCTTTTCTAAGTCTCTGAAATGATCAGAGCTCAATAAGCTTCGGCGTGCGTGCCATTTTGATACCACAACATGCTCAAGTGATAAAAACTGCTTCATATCGATGGTATCACCGATTGACGGGTGATCTTCTCGACAGACAACCACCAACTCTTCAGTGGAAACGACCTCATGCTTGAGCGTCGTTCTTCCTCTTGGCGTCATATCGATGATCACATCATGTCTTTGCAGCCTCAGGTCAGACTCGTAGTCTTCAGTAAACAGTGGGTGAATTTCCAACGCAATACCCGGTGCTACCTGGCTGATCAGTTGCATCACCTTGGGCATCATTTCATAACTGGCCGCAGATACACAGGCGATAGAAAAAACGCGACCAGAGGTTTTAGGGTCGAAGTCTCTTGATGCAGACAGTGTCGACGTAAAGTTCTTCAGTGCAGCAGCCATCGCTGGGTAGATGTCCATCGCGAAAGTGGTTGGCTCAACACCTGAAGTGGTACGGTGAAACAGTGGCTCATCATAGATAGCGACAAATATAGGAATTAAATTTAGCTCGGTACTTTTCATACAGTTCCATATTAAAGAAGCAGGTTCCCTATAGTAGAGAACCTGCCGATTATGTTCGATGCGAATTGCTAAAAGTTGTGCGTAATGCCTCGATAAACCCTGAATTTTTATGGGTATTTCAATTGAACCAGTGCATCACATGCCTACTTAATTTTGTCTTTTAAGTCTGGCAAGGCTTTAGGAATTTTCAAGCGACCTGCGATTGAGCGAGATATATTAGAGTTAGTCCGGCCATTGGCGAGTTTTTTTAACCCTTTCCACAAACGTTTAAACACGCTCTTATCTTCATGCCCTTGCTGAAGTGCAGTGCTATCATCCAGCCATAACTTTTCTGTACTGGCTTTCGATAACTCTAACTCCGTCGTTTGATATCGTAATTGAGTGTAAATAAACGTTCGTAACGCAGCCCAGTCTCCCTGCTTAATCAAGCGTCTCATCACTAACCACGTCGGTGTTGATCGAGCCGCGTAATAACGCTTACCCACAACAAACAGCAAAACACATGCTAACGACACTAAACCAATCGTAATGAATACCGACATATAGGCTTTTACAAAGGACTTTAGTGTGTGCTTGGCTTCAAAAACTTGACCTTTGATTACGACATCTTCTAAACGTTGTTTATCGCTATTCCACCATTGAAACGAGAATTCAGGGAGCGTCAGTTCACCACCTTGTTGAATCACATAGACGGATTCTTCAATTCGGCTTGAACGATAATCACCTCGCTCTTGGGTGTCATCAAGACGATTCGGTTGCGGATAGGCTTGATACTGCTGTGTAGATTCGTTGGTTAGTACGTTAGGTAGCAATACAGATAAGCTATCCTTTGCCTTAATAGTCACTGTTCGAGTAATCGCATCGCCGACTTTCAGCTCATCACTAGAGCGTTGCCACTTTTGTTCAACCTCAACATCCGTTGCTGCGAACCAAGGCGAGTCTTCACTCAATAACCCAGAAGGTAGCGAAGCCTCAAACTTGATCGGTTGAGTATAAAGTGTACCAGTCACGTTAGAACCATCGGGAGCTGACACCTTTATACTTACAGGCAAGGTAGGAATAACAAAAGCACCCGATGCCATCGGATAAAGGGTGATTTCCCAGCGCTGGCGAGACCAAGTAGTTCCGCCGACTCTTTCAGTGTAATTCGTTGCAAGCTGATTACGCTGCTTTGCAATCACGTTCGGGATTTCGATGCTACCGATGCGTGTGCCCCCCGTAAACCAACGTGGTGTCGCGACTTCGATATTCAAAATCACTTGCTCATTAACGCTTACCTTCGCCGGCGTTATCTTATCGCCCGGTTTCGGTTTTTCTCCGATCCATGCGATAAGCTCAACATCACCACTGCGCTGAAGGTCATAAATATCAAGGGCATAAGCTGAAGGCGAACAAAGAGAAATAATTAACCCCAACAACATCATACTGAGACCATGTCGTAGACGGTTTAACGGCTCGGTTGGTTGCGAGTCTCTATGCTGACCGAGAGACAAAGACTGACTGAAGTTCATTACTTTTGCTCCTCGTTAGATATTGTTGAAGGTTCACGCAATTGGATTTGAAACTTAGCACGAAGAAAATACTTAGGATCCGCTTCTACTCGCTTGAGCCATTTGTCGGCTAACTCTTGGCTACCCAAAATCTCATTGGCGTTGAGCGTCTCTTTAAGCATCAATTCCGCCGCCGTCTCCTCTTCTGCACCATCCCCCGTGCGCGGTTTATCGTCATCCAGCTCAAATGACTCTTCAGGACCATCCGTCGTGCCCGCTTGGCTTTCACTGGTTCGGTTTACCTCTTCGACAATGCCATTGACCACCGCTAAGTTGTGCTCCACATCAGGCTTTAGATTAGGGTCAAGATCTGGCTTCTCATTCAAGCTTTTAAGGAGATCACGCGCTGCTAAGTATTCTCGTTGCCTCGCCAACGCACTGGCCGCGTTGTACAAACCAAAATCACTGTCGACTTGTAAGAAGGTACTATGAGCAAGCTTAAACTCACGAGCGTAGTAGTAAGCAGCACCTTTCCTAAGTGGATCTTTAAAGTGTTTCGCCGCTTCTAAATACTCTTGTTGATTTAACAATCGCTGACCCTGTTGGTCCGGAGTCAGCCATAAATCCCACCACCATTGGGCAGTTTTATCCCAAGCCGATAATGTTTCCACTTCAGCGGGTCTGTCCGCCGTCAGATGAACCGTTTTTGCCATTGTATTTGGCGTATAAAAGGCACCTGTCGTAACAACTCCAATTAGACACCACTGCACAAGCCAACCTTTTCGGAACCAAAGCAACATGATCAAAGCAATAGGGAACAACAAGCCGTACCCCATGTCTTTCCAAGGCATTGAAGACTCACCATTGAGCTGCATATTGCGCTCAACCGCACTGTTAAGCGCTTTTATGTCAGAGCCATCTACCGTCACTTCAATCAAGCGACCACCCGTGGCTTTAGCCAACGTACTCAATGAATCAAGGTCTACTGGGTTATTACTTACAATTTGGCTATTACCCGCGGCCAAGATCAACAGTTGGTAACTGTTTTCATTAAAGAACTGTTCGTACGCCTTGATAGTCGTAGGATTCACGCCATCAGAAACTAGCAACACAGTCGAACCCGGTTCACCAGACAATTGCTGATCAACCAAAGGCAGTGCTTTTTCGGCTGCTTTACCGTCAACCGGCATGATTTCGGGTGTGATCGCCGCTAAGAAAGGTTCGAAAACCTTGCTATCTTGAGTCACAGGCATTGCGACATGGGCACTGCCTGCATAGACCACTAAGCCTGTATTCCCGCCTTGGCGCGCCGCTAACAAATCTCTGATTTTTTGCTTCGAGCGCTCTAAGCGACTAGGAGGTAAATCCTTTTCTAGCATGGAATCACTGTTATCTAGTACCACTAACATCGAGGCTTTGTCTTCACCAAATGGCGATGCTTCACGCTGCCACGTTGGCCCTGAGCAAATAATGATCGCGATGGTCACTATCACCATCAGTAGCTTGAGCGGTAGCTGTTTACGCCACCCGGTCTCACCGATCGTCAACGCATTACGTAAATGCTCTGGCAGAATATCTTTCCAGCTCGGTTTGGTCTCCTCACGCCAACGGAGCCACAGTAAGAAAAACATCGGCACAAATGCTAAGAGCCAAAGTGGGCGAATAAAATGAAACTGAGTAAAAAACTGTTGAACTGCGAGAGAATCAAACATCACTCTCTCCTTTCGTTTCAAGGTTCGACAAACGAACGGCACGGCGACGTCTTAACGTTGCAAGACTAAATGCTGTGAGATACATGAGTACGACGACTGCCATTAAATAGTGGTGTAAGCCCTGCTTAGGTCGATAGGTTGTGCTTTCATATAACTGAGGCTCAAGTTGACCGATCTGTTCGTAGGCTGTACTGAGTTCATCACGGTTAAGCGCTTCAAAAGCCTCGCCGCCAGACTCAGAGGCTATACGCTTGATGGTCTCCATATCCAAGGCTACTTCACCCACAGTCTGAGGGTCGCCCATCGCAATCACGTGAATACGAACCCCTTTCGCCTTAGCCACTTTTGCAGCATCAATTGGCTCGACAAAGCTGCCCGTATCATTACCGTCCGTAAGAACAATCACGACTTTCTCACGCTCAATATCGTTTTGGGCCTGTTCGGCAGACATTTGCTTACCGCTCTGCTCAAACACTTTTATCGCTAAACCAATCGCATCACCCAAGTGAGTGCTCTGCCCGGCCATCGCCACATCTGTTTGATTTAAGAGCTCAAGCCATACATCTTGGTCGGCAGTAAATGGAGTTTGCACAAATGCAGCATCACCAAACAAGATCAAACCTAAGCGGTCGCCTTTTCTGGTTTTCGCAAAGTCCGCTAACACCTCTTTTGTTGCTTGCAAGCGTGAGATTTTCTTACCTTGCTTAGATGTGAAGTCCTGTTCTGCCATTGATCCAGATAAATCAACGACCACCATGACATCGCGACCTAATTGTTCACGCACTTGAGGTTCACCAAGAATGGTCGGTTTAGCCAAGGCACAAACAACCAGAACCCAAGTGATAATGAGTGTGGTGCGCTGCCACCAGCTTGGCGTCAATTGACTTGCCCCTTCAGAAGGTGCTTCCCCAATCGCTTCCACCAATTCGTGGAAGAACGGCACTTTAATGGCCATTTGTTTGGTGCGATATGCCGGCACCGCTAAGTAGACCAACAGAGGCAAAGGCAGTGCAACGAACCACAACGGATGTGCAAATTCAAAGCTAGAAGAGAAGATATTAATCATTTGCTTGCCCCTCAACCGCTACTTGAACATCAGGCTTATGAAGTTTTAGCCACATCATAGAGGTTTGAATGACTTCCGTGCGCTGTTCAAAGGTCAAGCGGACCTTTGGATCAATGAGGCTTTGCATCCATATCCCTGAGATATCCTCAGCAAAGAATGCGTTGTTACTCTCTGTTTGCCCATTCACAGGAAGGTGCGCATTCAAACGTTTCACATAAGCTTGCCCAAACAACTTACCATTGCTGCTGTCTAGATAACGAAGTACAACCTTAAGCACTTTAAAAGCCTGCTCAGGGGAGTTTTTATCTCTCGCATCCAGTAACATCAATTCATTAAGAGCTTCTTTTCTATAGCGATTATTCCACCATCTTAGCGCCAAACGATAGGCCAGGTAGAAAGCCGCTAATAACAAGATAACGCCAAGGATCTTCCAACCGATGGTTTGTGGCGCCCAGCTAACACTATTAGGTATCGCCACATCGTGAAGTTCACGCAGAATATAAGTACTAGGAGGCGTATGTGCGACTGTCATTTAGCGCCCTCCCACTAACTTTTGTAACTGGGAGATATGATTGCCAGAGGTGTCTAATTCGATATACGGAAGGTTTTTCATCGCCATTAATTTAGCTAGAGATTGTTTTTGAAGTGCCGCTTTCTGAGCCAAGCTCTCACTTGCAAGATTGACCTTAGATTGGCTATCTAGACTCAATTGAAAACGACCATCACCCACCACCCAGTTTGCGCTTGCAAGATCTCTTGGTAGTGAACGCTCTAATGGGTCAGTGACCATAATGCCGAGGAAATCGTTATGCTGTTGAAGTTGTTTCAAACGGTCTAGGTGGTGCTCTTGGCAATCACGCCAATCGCTAATAAAGATTAACGTCGACTGCTTTAACCTCATTCGCTTAATCAATTCGATCCATTGAGTAAACCCGACTCCCTCATTGTCACTCACATTCACACCCAAACTTTGGTTGGCCTTAGCAAGGTGCTTGAGTTGGGATAGCAAATCAGACTGAGAACGTTGCGCTTTTGTGTGAAATAGCTTTTGGTGTGACGCCAAAACAAAACCGACGCGGTCTCCATCCTTAAGAACCCTCCAACCACACAATGCCGCCACTTCAGCGGCAACGACGGACTTCATGGTGTCTTGAGAGGCAAAGAACATAGAGCTGCGTTGGTCTACACAGATCATCACATTACGATCTTTCTCTTCGGTGTAGCTACGAACATGTGGCTTCCCAGTTCGCATGGTCACTTTCCAATCGAGGTTACGAATGTCATCACCGAGTTGGTAATGCCGTAACTCTTCAAAGTTCAAACCACGACCACGAAACAACGAATTGTGTCTTCCCGAAAGGGCACTGCCCGCTTTTAGGTGAGGCAACAGAGAAAACGACTCAGCTTGCGCCTGTATTCGCACTAACTTTGAGTAATCACAGTACAGTCTTGGATCAAGGCCTTGCGATTTGGGAGCTTGTGTTGGCTTCGCCATGACGCCCCCTTATTATCCGATCTCTACGTTATCAAGTAGCTCTTCAACGACTCTCTGATGGTCGACCCCGTCAGCAAGCGCATCGTAAGACAGTGAGAATCGGTGCCCCAACACAGTTGGCAGCATTGCACGAACATCATCCAACGTGACGTGGTCACGCCCTTGTAGCCAAGCATAAGCGCGAGCACACTTATCTAGAGCGATAGAAGCACGTGGACTCGAACCAATTTCAATCCATTTGGACAAGTTAGATTCTGGGTAACGTTCCGGCTTTCGAGTTGCCATAACTAACGCCACGATATAGTTTTCAACTAAATCAGACACCGCGATTTCTGGAAGTTGGCGGCGAGCCTCAAGCACTAATTCAGGTTCAATGTGCTGCGGAGTCACTAGCTCGGAACTGGTCTCATTACCTAGCTCTTCACTGCGAACCAAGCGAATGATGTCACGCTCTGCTTCATCTTCTGGGTAATCAACCGTCACTTTCATTATGAAACGGTCCATTTGCGCTTCAGGTAGCGGGTATGTACCTTCTTGCTCAACTGGATTTTGAGTAGCGAGTACCATGAATAGGTCAGGAAGGATGTGAGTTTGACCACCTACTGTGATCGTACCTTCAGCCATCGCCTCAAGCAGTGCCGCTTGTACTTTAGCTGGCGCACGGTTTACTTCATCGGCTAGGACAATACTGTTGAAGATAGGCCCCGGTTGGAAGTGCAGTTGAGGTTTCCCATCTAGCTCTTGATACACCTCTGTACCCGTCACATCTGATGGCAATAGGTCTGGTGTGAACTGGATTCGACCAAAACTGGTATTTAATAAGTTGGCAAGCGACTTTACTGAACGTGTTTTCGCTGTGCCAGGAAGCCCTTCTAAAAGCACATGCCCATTGGTCAATAACCCTATCACCAGAGCCCGAACGACGTGGCTCTGTCCGATAACACTTTTTTCTGTTTGTTCAATCAGTTGGTTTATTGCTTGCTGCGCATGGTTCATAGGTCTTCCTTTATTAAAACTGGCTGCGTACATCCTACTCACAAGCCCCATAACTATTAGTTATAAACGCAATAAGTGGCTATGGTGTGAAATGTTACATCCACCATAACCAAGCTAACTTCATCGTTTTATTTGAGCCTAGCCTTCAACTGGTTAATTGCCTCCGGTGGTGCCACTTTACTCAATGATGAAATACACTGTTCAAATGCTTTCGGCACACCCGGTATATGGCTGTTTCGCGCCAACACTTCACACTGTGCATACAAATGTTGAGGGTTTCGGCTAAATTGATAGGCCTTATGTAATGACTGGCTCGCCGCAAGTACATCCGATTTTTCCAATGCTAAGCCATACACATACCAATATTGCGGGTCAGTTTGTGCCGTTTCTGCCGCTTGTTTTAAATAGCGCGTTGCTTGGTCGTAGTCTTTCACTCGCAGCAGTGACAGCCCTGCACTGTATGGCAATACACTCGATTTTGGCTGAGCTTGAATGCCTTGTTTCAAGGTCGCTAGTGCTTTAGGTTCATCACCCAAAGCCCGATACAGATCAGCCAAGTTGGCGTAACTGTTCTCGAAATATGGTTCGATTTCGATAGCGCCTAAGTAGTACTCAATGGCTTGTTCGTGCTTCCCTAAATCTCGGTAAACATTACCCAGATTGGTTCTTCCAAAACCTCTGTCACCATTAAAGCGCTGTATCTCAATATACTCTTCCAGTGCAGGCTTAATTTGGTCTTTCTGCAGCGGATTCATTTCTCCCCAATAACGGACTAGCGAACCAGCTGTTTCTGAACGAATAGACAATACTGGATCAGTAAGCAGTGGTTCTAGAATCTGCCAGCGGTCGGTAAACGGGAAACCAGATGAGCCTTGTACAACGCCTAGACGGATCATCTCATCATCATGTTTTACTGCCCTTGCTAATGAAATAAGAGTGTTCTTACCCGTGTTACCAGACAAGCGCTCCAAGCTTGATGCTCGAATAATATTACTTAAGCTAGAATCCTGAGCCGAATACGCCAGTGCATCTTCCGCACCTCTATGCCCTATTGAGTCCGCGTAAAAAGCAACGGCGAAATGCTGTTGGTTTCGATATTTAGAATCAAGGAACCATTGACCAATTTGCTTATCGGCCCATTGATCGGTTTTGTCTTCATGGCAACTTGTACACACGTTCGGCGTTTTAATATGTTGGCTAATATCTGGACGTGGCACATGCCAGCTGTGGTCACGTCTAGGATCGACTTCCATATACGTCGTCTCAGGCATATGGCAAGTGGTACATTTTGAAGCTTCTGTGTTTGCCTCATGGAAGGTGTGTTTCTCTGGTGTGTATTCGGATGCAATATGGCACTGACTACATACCGCTTCTTCCGCAATTTTCAGCTCTACGGTATGGGGATCGTGACAGTTAGTGCAAGTGACACCTTTCTCAGCCATCGCTGACTGTAGGAATGAACCGTACACGTAGTCTTCATCATAGATTTGACCATCGTGATGATAGAGTTCAGGGCTAATTAGGCTCAGACGGTATTTATCAAAAAACGAACCCTTCACATGATCAGCCGTCTCATTCAATTGTGTACGTCGGCTATGGCACTGAGCACAGGTTTGGACTTGGTTGGTATGAATGATGTCTTTCGGTTGAAGGGTGGAGTTGCCCTCTTGGTAAACCCACTCTTTGACCGACTTAGACAAATCACGGTCAAAACCATAATGCGCCGTGAGTTGAACGCTTTTACCACTATTGGCTTTAGCAGAATGGGCAGTTTGTTTTGCTTGTTCAACGTGCTCACTTGCAGGGCCATGACACGCCTCACAACCCACATTGATTTCAGACCAAGTTGTACTGTAAGTGTTGCTTGCCATGTCGTAGTTCTTTTCTAGGTTTGTTGAATGGCAATCAGCACACATGAAGTTCCAATTTTGGCCGCTATTGGTCCAGTAAAACTCATCGGTGTTGGTTGTATCTGGGTAGAGGTGAAACCAGCGTTGTCCTCCCTCACTCTCGGTGCGAGAGTCCCAAGCAAAAGGAATCAGCTGAACACGACCGTCTTCAAACTCAACCATATATTGCTGAAGTGGTTCAAAGGCAAAGGTATAACTGATTTTGTAATTTTTAAATTGACCGTCTGGCCCTTCAATGTTGACCCAGAACTCACCACCTTTGCGAAAAAAACGATTTGGCTTGCCTTGGTGCGTGATGATTTGGTTATCAAAATTACCTAAAACGGAATCATCCGTGGCGTGCTTCATCGCCATGTCATGATGAGAACCCTGCCAAGCTTCAACTTCTGCGCTGTGGCAATCAATACAAGCCTCTGAGCCTATGTACGTGGCTGACGAATCACTTTCCGTAGATTTAGACACGGATTTAGTAGCTTTATCACTGACAGGCGACGCTTGTTCGCTCGCGCAAACATTGAAGCTCAATATCGTGAAAATCGCGGATAATACTGCAACTCGCTGGTGTTTCAATCCGTTCACTAGTGAGCACAACAATGCAGACATAACATTCCTTGTTTTATACATCCTTATGCTTAATAAGGTAGACGCAAAAACAACTAATTTACAATTATTTAGGGCGTGTTGATCTTTCGTGAGTATTTTTTGAACAGCATGGTAAAGAGTTATAATTTGCTTCGCCAAAAGTAAAACCATAACCAATACCATGCCAAGAACAATGCTAACTGATATTCGCTGGGAACTGCTACTCCAAGTTATGAAAAGTACAGGTCGTATTTACGATAAAACTGAACATCGAATGACATTTGAAGGAATACTTTATCGAATGAGAACAGGTATTCCTTGGCGGGATCTACCCTCTGAGTTCGGAGAGTGGAGTACCGTTTACAGACGATTTAATCTTTGGTCAAAGAAAGGGGTTTTAGATAAACTTTTCAAAAGCTTATCTAGCATGGCTGATTTTGAATGGGTCTTTCTTGATGGCTCTATAGTTCGAGCGCATCAGCATAGTACAGGTGCAGCGACTGAAAGCTCAGAGCAAATAGGAAAAAGTTGCGGGGGCAACTCAACCAAAATTCACTTAGCCGTGGATAGTGGTGGCCTGCCGATTTGCTTTGATTTATCAGAAGGACAACGCCACGATATAGTGCATGCCGAAAGCTTAGTTGAGCAACTCGATGAAGTTAATACCATCGTTTGTGATAAAGGATATGACAGCGAACCTTTCCGCACTTTTGTTAAGGAACGTGGCGGAGAAACAGTAATTGCTAAACGCAATTACGGAGAAGATATAGACAAAAACAGTATGGATTGGTGTCTATACAAGTATCGTCACTTGGTCGAAAATGCCTTTGGGAAAATTAAGCATTATCGAGCTATTTCAAGTAGATATGACAAGCTAGAAAGGAATTATGCCAGCATGTTATCGCTGGCATTCATGTTAATGTGGCTACCGATGTATTGTTGAACGCGAAATGTACAGCAAAGATCAACACGCCCTAGTGACCATGAGCTCGATTGTTGTGATTCATATTCAGGACATGTGGCTGCTCACTATAACGCTCATAAAAAAGAGCTCCGAAGAGCTCTTTTCATACAGTTGGTATATCCAAACCGTCGATTACTTGTTATGGGACTCCTGAAGTTTCTCCATAACCTGATCCAAACTAAAGCTCGCTGCTTTTTGACGTGGTGGATATTCAGCGAATGTTTCTAGGAACTTGCCCACATAGGCTTGTGCTGGAACGAACATGTACGCGTGGTCAAGCAACCAGTCGTAGTATGTATTCGATGTGATATCAGCATTTTCGTACGGGTCCATTCTAAGGTTAAACAACTTAGGAAGACGCAAGGTCACGAACGGTTCAGCCCAAATTTGCATAGTACCCGTAGCTCGTTGCTCCATGAATACCGCTTTCCATTGGTTATAACGAAGCGCCGCTAAATCACCATCATCCGTGAAGTAGAAGATCTCATGACGACGACCTTTTTTTTCTTCACCCGTTAGGTAAGGAAGGAAGTTGTAGCCATCTAGGTGAAGCTTAAAGGTTTTATCACCCGCGGTATGACCTTTGAGTAGCTTTTCTTTGATCTGATCATCACCCGCTGCAGCAAGGAATGTTGGCATCCAGTCCATGTGATGCATGATTTCGTTAGAGACAGTTCCAGGTTCAATTTTACCCGGCCAACGAACCATTGCTGGCACACGGTATGCCCCTTCCCAGTTGGTGTTTTTCTCACCACGGAATGGCGTTGTACCTGCATCAGGCCACGAGTTCATGTGTGGACCATTATCCGTAGAGTAGAAAACAATGGTATTGTCTTTGATGCCTAAATCATCTACTTGTTTTAGTAGCTGACCAACGTGTCTATCGTGCTCAACCATACCATCGGCATAGTTACTAATGCCGGTTACACCTTTACTATCTGGCTGAACGTGTGTTCTAAAGTGCATACGTGTGGCGTTCCACCAAACAAAGAATGGTTTGTCGGCTTTCACTGCGCGATCCATAAAGTCGAGTGCCGCGTCTAGTGTTTCTTCATCTACCGTTTCCATACGCTTACGCGTCAAAGGACCAGTATCTTCAATCTTACCGTCAGCGAATGACTTGATAACGCCACGTGGCCCAAACTTCTTACGAAACTCTGGGTCTTTAGGGTAATCTTCATTCTCTGGTTCTTCCTCAGCATTTAGGTGGTAAAGGTTGCCAAAAAATTCGTCAAACCCGTGTGCTGTCGGAAGGAATTCGTCTTTGTCGCCCAAGTGGTTTTTACCAAATTGGCCTGTCATATAACCCATAGGTTTGAGCAGTTCTGCGATCGTAGCATCTTCTGCTTGAAGACCAATATCCGCACCGGGTAATCCTACTTTACTTAAGCCTGTTCGTAATACACTTTGACCAGTAATGAACGTAGAGCGACCTGCGGTACACGACTGCTCTGCGTAGTAATCAGTAAACATCATGCCTTCTTTAGCGATGCTATCAATATTCGGTGTTTGATAGCCCATTAAGCCAAAGGTGTAAGCACTAACATTAGATTGACCAATGTCATCACCCCAAATGACGAGAATATTTGGTTTTTCGGCGGCGAATGTGGTGGTGGAAGCCGCCATCATCGCTGTCCCCAAAATCGCTAATCGACGCTTGACGCCATATTTCGCTGTCATAGAAACCTCTTCGTAAGTTATTTGCATCCTGCCCTACAACGTATAGTTCATTTTTTGCGCATGTGCGAGATTCCGTAAGCTATTAATCTTTTAGTCATTTTTATTGAGACACGGATACAAAACTTACTGGTTTAATTTGCATCGACAAACTTGATAGGGATCACACATGTAAACTAAGGGTTTATTCGAACCAACAACTTAAACTCAAATTAATCAATAGTTTAACCCTACATCATAACGAATGGTTATAAACACTATAAAAGGACGGAACACGGTTTTGGGAATAACATTTGTCCATCGATGTGTTGTTCTAACGCATTAATCTTAAAAGTGAATCGGAGTCCTTATGGGTACTAAAATTAATAAACTAGCATTAGGTGTTGGCTTATTAGCAGCTTCTTCAGCAGCGACAGCAGCAGAAAAACCAAATATTCTTGCTATCTGGGGTGATGACATTGGTGTATTCAACATCAGTGCATATAACAACGGTATGATGGGTTACGAAACACCTAACATCGACCGTATTGCTAACGAAGGCGCACTATTTACTGACCACTACGGTCAACAATCGTGTACAGCTGGTCGTGCTGCATTCCTAACAGGTCAAGAACCTTTCCGTACAGGCCTACTTACCATTGGTATGCCAGGTTCTGATCACGGTATCCCAGACTGGGCTCCAACTATCGCTGACCTTCTTAAAGAACAGGGCTACATGACAGCTCAGTTCGGTAAGAACCACATGGGTGACCAAGACAAACACCTTCCTACGAACCACGGTTTTGATGAGTTCTTCGGTAACCTTTACCACCTGAATGCAGAAGAAGAGCCAGAGACATACTACTACCCTAAAGATCCTGAGTTCCGTAAGAACTTCGGTCCACGTGGTGTAATTAAGTCTACTGCTGACGGTAAGATCGAAGATACAGGCCCTATGACGCGTAAGCGTATGGAGCACGCAGATGAAGAGTTCCTAGAAGAATCTCTAGCGTTTATGGAAAAAGCAGTGAAAGCTGACAAACCATTCTTTATCTGGCACAACACAACACGTATGCACGTGTGGACTCGTCTACAAGAAAAATACCAAGGTAAATCTGGTATCAGCATCTACGCTGACGGCATGCTAGAGCACGATGACCAAGTTGGTATCCTTCTAGACAAGCTTGATGAGCTTAAGATCGCAGACAACACAATCGTAATTTACTCTACCGATAACGGTGCAGAGACAGTATCTTGGCCTGATGGTGGTGCAACTTACTTCCACGGTGAGAAAGGTACAACTTACGAAGGTGGTATGCGTGTTCCTCAGCTAGTTCGCTGGCCTGGCGTAATCAAACCGGGTAGCAAGATCAACGACATCATGGCGCACCAAGACTGGATCCCTACTCTTCTAGCGGCAGCTGGTGATGATAAAGTGGTTGAGAAGCTAGCGTCTGACAAAGGTGCTACGTACAACGGTAAAAACTGGCGTGTACACCTAGATGGTTACAACTTCATGCCTTACTTCGAAGGTAAAGAAGAGAAAGGCCCTCGTGACAGCCTACTTTACTTCTCAGCGAACGCAGAGCTAAATGCGGTACGTTGGAATGACTTCAAGATCTCATTCGCAGTTATGGACGGTAACATCACAGATGCTGTACGTTTCCAACCAAACTGGCCTCAAGTAGTACACCTACGTGCTGACCCATTCGAAAAAGCACCACACGAATCTGGCATGTACCTACGTTGGATGGCAGACAACATGTGGCTATTCGTACCAGTAGGCGGCAAAGTACAAGAGTTCATGCAGACGCTACCTGACTACCCAATGCAGCAAAGCCAAGTATTGAATCCGGGTAACTTCAACCAAAATGCTTATTCACTGCAAGGCAAACTTAAGCAACTTGAAGCAGCAGCTGCGCAAGCTAAGTAAGCTAAGTAAGCTCAACTGAATCATGTATTTTGAGTTGAACAACTAAATTAAATACATAGTCAAATACAAAGCCGTGGTGACTCAAAGTAGTTTCCACGGCTTTTCTGTATCTACCAACCAATGTTCCTATCCCTGCTCCTTATCTTGCAACATTAGATTTATGAAACTAGATTTATAAAAGAACCCTTATGATTCGCAAGGTAAATAAGGGGTAATTCAGACGGATCCTGAATTGATTTAATGGATTAAATTTAGATGGAACTGAGCTATGAAGACATCCTATTTGGCTGGAATAAGCATAACTGTTATTTGTGTTTCGATCGCTATACTGGTTTATGATGGTGCATCTTCAAACTCTCACTCTTCCTTTGAACACAAAGACCATCACCCTGCTGATTCTTCTCACTCGGATTCGCACGCAAGCGACGCGCATAAAACCCGTCAACTCACGACCTCTAATATCAAAGTCTTTCCTATTCCTAACGCCACTGAAATCGATCACGATCTGGCCAAAATTGGCTGGGTACTCTTCAAAGACCCAAATCTTTCCTCTAATCGCAGCGTCAGTTGCGAAACCTGCCACAGCCTTCAAACCAACGGTGCTGAGGTGATTCCTGTATCAATAGGGGTTAATGGTGCCGGAATGCGCAACTCTCTTACTGTCTTCAACGCGGTTTTCAATTACCGATTCTTTTGGGACGGCAGGGTAAACAACCTTTCAGATCAGATAGACGGACCAGTACATAATGTGGACGAAATGGATTCTAACTGGGCACTTATCACCGATTATGTATCTCAGTCACCCACCTACATTGACCTATTTAAAAGCCAAGAAATGGTTATTGATACCGCCTCCGTTAAAGCCGCGCTCATTGAGTTTATGCGCGGCTTAACCACACCCGACTCCCCTTTTGACCGATATTTACGTGGCGATACTGCTGCACTTTCCGCCGCAGAAAAACGTGGTTGGGAAACATTTCAGGAAGAAGGATGTATTCGTTGCCACCAAGGCACCAATATTGGTGGAGGCATGGTGATGCGGTTTGGTTACTTCGGATTATCAAAAACAGGCACCGAGCGAAGTGAAGACCAGGGTCGCTATATGTTTACTCAGCAACCACAAGACAAGCATCTATTTCGTGTCGCGAGTTTAAGAAACGTCGCGATTACGGCGCCTTATTTCCATGATGGTCAAACCGAAACCCTAGAAGAGGCGATTAAAATAATGGGTGAAAGTCAGCTTGGTAAAACGTTTGAAGAACAAACAATCAGCGACATCAAGGTGTTTCTTGAGACGCTAACTGGGCAGCGCCCTCAAATGCTAGTGGAGTTTGAAAATGAATAAAATCAGGCTCATCTTTTTATTATTCATCTCGTTTTTTATAGGCTTAGTGAGCTTCATTATGCTTACCTATTTTGAACATGAAAAAGTTGCGAAATATGGCGAATCAGTTCGAGAGTTGGGCCATGAAGTCCTAGAGATGCGTGATCAGATAACGAACAGCGCCCTCACCAGAATATCAAACCCTTATCAGCTATCAGAGAACTTAGTAACGCTAGAAAGGGAACTACAAGAACTCAACTTGAGCTATTAAGGAAAGAACATACATTCTACATTTTTTCAAAGCCTACAAACTCACCAGCTTTTAGAGCATTTCCACAGCGCATCCATGTCCAACGTCGACACGCTAGACAACTTGGTGGGGTTAAGTGTTGCTCGTCAGTTTATCCTACAGTCCCTTACCCTTTTACTCACCAACACAGAGTCTGCGAGCTCTGATTTTGCCCCCAAGTCTCAGCTAAGTATCCAGAGTGACATGCTCACGAGCATCTTATTCGCTGGGGCGTCTATCCAAGCTGAAAGCAATTCTGAATTGGCCAAGCTGTCTCAGACATTTACCGAATTAAATCAGCAGCAAAGCCAACTCTTATCCCAAGTACTCTCTGTTCATAGCATGGCGTATATTGAGCAAATAGAGCATCAGCTAACGGATAGCCAAGACCAGTTAAAGGGGCTAACCGTCAACTTAATCGTCGCACTTGCACTACTGACGTTTGCGTTCTCATTAATTCTGTTCATTCACCGACTCTTTGAACTGAAACGTAACAACCTCTCCTATCAAGAAGCTGCAGATAAAGCACAAAAAGCCAGTGAGGCAAAATCATTGTTCCTCGCGACAATGAGTCACGAACTAAGAACCCCTATGAACGGCGTATTAGGTATTGCACAAATCATCAAAGAAGATTCTCAAAGCGCAGATACTCGGAAACAGGCACAAATCATCATCGACTCGGGGCAGCACCTTGTCACCATACTGAATGACATACTCGATTTTTCTAAAGTTGAGCAAGGAAAAATGGAGCTTGAACTCAGTCCGTTTTCTGTAACCGACGTCGTCACACACCTGGACAAAACGCTAACGCCGCTCGCCACCGATAAAGGGATATCTTTTGTTATTAAGGATAATATCCCAACTAATATTCAACTGGTTGGCGACTCAGCGCGCACGCGCCAAATCTTATTTAATCTAGCCGGAAATGCCGTCAAATTTACCGAGTCAGGTAAGGTCGAAGTGGAGTTCGAGATCGCGCCTACTACCCCGCCATCGGTCAACATTATGGTATCCGACACGGGCATAGGTATTGCTGAAGACAAGGTTGACCACATCTTTACAGCGTTTGAGCAAGCAGAGCTCTCTACAACGCGTAAGTTCGGCGGAACGGGTTTAGGGTTATCAATAGTCAAACAACTGGTTGAATTGATGGGCGGAACCATTGATGTCTCTAGCCAACTGAATATGGGTACTTGTTTTACCATTTCCTTACCATTAGAAATGCACGAACTAGAACAACAAACTACTGAGCAAGCCTCCACCAGCATTAATAAAACGCTCAATGACTTCACTGTGCTGCTCGTAGAGGACAATAAAATCAACGCCATGGTTATCAAGAAGTTCTGTGAGTCTATAAACATGACTGTTGAAAATGCCTATGACGGACTGCAGGCACTCGATAAATTGGCTACAAACCAATATGACTTAATCATCATGGATAATCACATGCCGAACATGAGTGGTATCGAGGCGATTCAAAAAATCCGCAATGAACTTAAGTTAACCACGGTTATTTTTGCTTGTACTGCTGATGTGTTTAAAGAGGCTCATGACGAGTTTCTTGTGTCAGGGGCGAATTTTGTCCTTACGAAACCATTGCAAAAAAACAGCTTACAAAATGCCATCAATGAGTTTCATCATCAGTTCGAGATAAACAGACACCAATCTGTTCATTCTCACCAATCAACAGAAACGAGTAATAGCAATGTCACCATGCTGACTCGTCCACCTAAGAACAAACTGCCTCTTACAGAAGAAGAAATATCTCGTAGCCCATTACTCGAGGGCGATAAGCTAGAAGGCAATGAAAAGCTAAAGTGTTTAAACAACTTAGTTGATGAATTAGAAAATGAAATTGATGAACTAATAGCCCTCTTCTCGGATGATAAACCCGATGATCTATCGAGAACTTTAAAAGCCGTCATCGCCATTGCATCTAAACACGGAATGTACGAAGTGCTTGAGCTTGCTATCTCTGCAGCGCAAACCACAGAGCAGCACATCATGCCTGAAGCCGAACTGCTGCAACAGCTCATCAATCGACTCATGGTAAACAGCCACCAAGCAACACGCTTAATACACAAACTCAACCAACAACGTAAAACGGGTTAACTGGGGAGTCATATGAAATTGAACCTACCTAGTATCGGTCCACATCTACTTTTGGCGGCGGGCGCTACGCTCATTTTTGTCGTCGACTATCACGTGCCATTAGGTATCGCGATGGCTGTACCTTACATTACGATAGTCCTACTCGCATCAACCACTAAAAAGCCATTTTCAGCCATTATGTGGGCGATCGTCTGTACCTTACTTACGCTCGTTGGATACTACGTTTCCGAGTCCGGTAGTGAGGCATGGTTTGTTATATTGAACCGGGTCATTACCATTTATGCGATTTGGGTGTGTGCTTTTGTTCCTATCTACATCACGCTTCAATCACCTACTGATACTGAGGTTCTTAATGATGACGTCACCCCACCAGATGCACTAAACCACTCTTACGTGGATAAGAAACGTACAGGTAACACGCTCAATAATTAGGCTTAGGTTAAGTTTCGGTGAATTTTGCCAAATCGAGACAAGGTAACTTGAAATACTTCGTTCTGCGTGAGATTGTAAAATATCTCACACCAATAACTGTATGATTATGAAAACATTACAATCCATTGCGCTGCTTTCCACAATTATCGCAGCACCACAAGTGTTAGCTGATGTAAAAATTGAAGTTCCTTCTAGCGCAGATGCTCTAGTTGAAGTCTTAGCGGTTAATGAGGCTAAACCTGATCTTGAGGGTGGTTTTTTCTCTTCAAGCAAAACGATCACCGTGCCAGACGGTGTAAACCAAATCGTTTTCCAATACCAGCTTGCTTTTAGTCAAGGTAACGACCGTGAGTTTGTCGATAGTGACGCAATTATTGCTACTTTTGACGCGACAGACACAACAGTAACGTTCGACATGCCTAAATTCCGCAACGCTAACGAAGCGAGAAAAGGCTTCCAGAACCTAGATTGGAAATTGGTTGACGAGAACCAGAATGCAATCAGTGTTAAGCAAGACAAATTAACCAAAGATGGCATGCAGATTGGCCGCAAATACCCTCAAGAAGCGAAAGAATACAACCGTACAGGTGGTATTGCCGCATTAGCGACAGGCGCTACAGCCGCTGCAGTTGTTCAACCTGTAACACTACCAGCAAAAATTGATGGTAACGCGTCTAACACGGCCGAAGAAATGCTGTACTTCTGGTATGAAAAAGCCGATGCTGAAACCAAGCAAAAATTCAAAGAGTTCGTGAACAAGTAAATCCTATTTGTTATTCGTCTTAATAAAAAAGCTGGCATTCAATCGCCAGCTTTTTTGTATCAACTTTAGGGTAACAACCTTTCCATATTCGCCCTATTGATGCACGTTTGCACTATGCGTTCTCGGCAGAAAACACTTCTCCGTCGATTTTGATTGGCCATCCCATCAATTCATATTCAGCAGCAAGTAAGTACGCGCAGCGACTAGATATTCTCGTTTTTATCCAGTCACCTATCCCGCACACCTTGTATTCCAATACAGCCATTTTCATAACAACACCATTTACTCAAAATTAAATTTATAAATATCAGGTAGAAGTTATCTGTCCAAAGGCCTTATGTATGTTCCCAAAAGAACACAAGCCTGCAGTTTACCTATAAAGTTGTAGGTAACTTGTTTTCAATCATTTAGCGTAATGCATACGCTACTGGGATTTTATCTCCGCAACAGGATCTCGCATCATTAGATTCATTGGCGAAATACGTTCGTATAGCCCTTCAACATCTGAGATAAAGACTTTACCCCTTTGAATCTTGACCAAACCGTCCTGTTCTATTCCTTTCAGCACTTCATTCAAGCGTGAGCGAGAAATCCCAGTAATCGTACTCAACTGAGTTTGTGACACGTTAACACTCACGGTAGCTCCCGCTATGTTATTTTGACGTGCAGCGAGTTCTAAGAGTACATAAATCGTTTTCTGTTCTTTTTCATGGATAGAGGAAAGGTAGGCCTGCATCCAAATCGATTGTGCTCGTGTTCCGCAATGCAGCAGCCATTTAAATACCATGCACTGCTCTTCAGCCAACTCTAGTACCTTTTCGGATGGGAAAAGTATCATGGTGATCGGTTCAACTTCTTCAGCAACCGCAAAAAGATTGTATTCAGCATGGATCGCCAAGGCACCCATCCAATCACCTTTACCGATCACCTTTACCGATCACTCCTCCCGATAAGCTCTTCATATTTTCCGTCGAAAAGCAGATTCCCGCAGAACCGCTAAGAATATAGAAAACGCCAGGTAGGTTTTGAAACTTTCGTGTAATTTCCAAGCTATTAATACCGGTTTTAAATACGGCAATCTCAAGTAAGCTATCGATAAGATCTTTTGGTAAATCACACGGCCACTGTATTTGTTTGCCTATGGTTGGGTCTAACAATGATTTATTCCTCCTTCAACAATCTCACGCCTTAAAATGTGTCATTACATCTCTTTTAAATGTAGTTCATCATTGCCAACACAGAAGGTTTTATTCAAATAAAATCATATATCTTAGTAGCTTAAGTTACTTTGATAACGAACAGCGGGCGCCACAAAGAAAATAACAACATTACACGCTGCCAACATACTCGGCTTATTATGTTGGCGTTATCCAAGACTCGTCTAATAAACTTAGGTATTTAGAAGGCCTCTGTAGAGAGCTATTCACCTAGCGCTAATCACCACCATAGATCACCGTCGCTCTAACACTTAGGTACTAAATTCGGCTCAAGCCGAACAACATTCTCTACTACGGTTGACACATTTTAGCTCTTGCCGTTATTTTTGTCTTAAACCACAACAGACGGTCAGTATGAAAGACAACCAATTCGATAGCTTTGAAGAGCTCTTAGGTCACCAAACCGACACCTTGACCGCATGTCAGCCAAAAGATTTTGATAAGACGTTTGTGTCACTCGCTCAGGAAGCTCTTGCTTGGTTTAAGCTAGATAGGCTTACTCTGTTTCCAAACTCGATGATTCTTTTGGATACAGGGAAAAGCATGTCGGTATCTCAAGTCGGAATGCCACCACTCGAGATTGAGCGCTTTCTAAAAGGCAACTACCTTGAATACCTAAAGCTTTTACGTTCCAAAGAGTGTTGGCAGCTATTTCCAGAGCAATCACTTGCGAACCACAAAATCGACCCGCTGCGTGAACTCTATCAAGAAGGCGCTTATTGGCACGCTATCGTGAGCTTATCGCTATTTGGGCAACAATGGGGCGCTATCGGGTTCTCTAGATTCAAGCGGTACGAGACGCCGATTGACGAGCGTGATTTGAAACGAATCAAAATGCTGAGTGATGTTTGGCTCTGTTTTTGGCAGCACTCCAAAATGACTCGTAGTGTGACCAGTGATGAAGCCAGTAATATCAATGAGAGTGAAAAACTCTTGTTACTTACAAAAAAACAATGCGCTGTACTTACGCAGTTGGCGCAAGGTTACACCGCTAAGCAATGTGCAGACATTCTGTTTTTAAGCCCAAGAACGATCGAATCACACAAATATCGAATGTTAGATATCCTTGAACTCGATAACCATACGGAGCTAATCCAGTTCGCGCTTCGTAATGGCTTCGGTATTGATAGTCCATAAGTGCTTGTTACCAAAAAACAGTGCTCGTGCTAGTTAGTCAACACATGTTAACTAGCTACAAAAGTAAAAAGCCCTCAAATTTCTGCGGTTTGAGGGCTTTATTGTTTTATGGCTTTATGGCTTTATGGCGGTAATTTAATTCTTATTCAGATTATAAATTCAATCACCTAAGGCGAGTTCAAGATGATAGATATTCAGGCTTTATTCTCGACATCAGCAACATATCAATGTACTTGCCGTTTTTGAAGGTACTCAATCGCTTAGTCCCCTCTAACTGAAAACCTACGCGTTCGTACAAAGCAATCGCAACGTGGTTATCGGCATGAACCTCTAACTCTAGGCGGATTAGGTTTAGCCAATTATCCGGCTGATTGATAGCTTCTTGCATCAAGGCTTTACCAACCCCTTTTCCGTGAACATCCGGATGAATGGCAATAGCAAGCCCTGCGCAGTGTCGGTCCCTTACCTTAGTTGTCATAAATAAAGTGATGTGGCCTACGACTTTCTCGGGCGATTCAGCGACTAGAGTAAAATGGTCTGAATGACCAAATAACCGATCCACTTGTTCTGAACTTAGGTATGGTTTTTGTGACGTGTTTGCTGAAATCGAAGGACGGCGATAAATATCGAATAAATCTTGGCTATCCGTTGCTTCTAAATGTCTAATTTTTATTTCCAAAGCGCTTCCTTACTATCTGATCTTTTTAACTGAACGACTTTCATACTACGGATAGCAACGAGCACCTACAACCTTAAAGATTATAAGTGCTCGAAATATTTAGACAGATAATAAATTCAACAAAATCGCAACGTTATACAACGCCTTGGAATATCTACCCCTTAGAACTTATAGTCGATACCGACGCTCGCTAATACCTGCTCAGAATTATAGAAATCGATATTCGAGTCGATCGTTCTATAGCCAAGTAATGAAATAAACGACCAATCTTCATACCCCATCAACCCACCAAACTCATACGCTAAGAATGCACCGTACTCGTTCTCTTCACGAGATTTTCCATAAATTGGATTGGCTTCATCGTACTGACGATCGTTCGCATCTAACGTTACAACAAAGCCGTGACGACCGAGTCTCTTTGCGTAATTCAATTCAATCCCGTAACTGTCAAAACTTAGCGCATCTCCTTCCGCATCCGCATGAAAATACACCATAGAAGGCACTAACAAACCGGCTTGATTTGGCAGTATGAATCGATATCCGGCTTTGGCATACACATAGGTTCTTTCCCTATCTAACAGCGCTGCCTTTTCTGGCGATATGGATTTGGTACCTAGAGTGCCCGATAATTCATCATCAACATCAGATTCACCAATCGCGAAATCCGTTTGGAAGGCCGTTCCGCCAATGTTGGTCAGTTGTAGTCGTCCTACATTACCTTTCACATCGGTTTCGTTTCGATTGACACCAACGGCGTAAGGATCAGACCAAGCTTTACCAGAGATAAGCGTTGGTAACACGGAAACATCTAATATGGTGCCGCCAGAGAGTTTGTGTCGATAACCAATCTCAAAGGCGATGGTACCGGTTGCAATATCTTCTCGGGTGGTACCGGCATAAACTTGGTGAGTAAGGGATTCACCAAAGGTGTATTTAACGGTTCCGAGAAAACCAAGCAAACCTTGATTCTCACCGTCACCTTCCATGGTATTGGTTGCTTGGTTTGAGTCTTGTTCGGTACTCAAATTACTGCTGTCAGAATAGAAACCAGCCAAGACACTAAAGTTACCACTAAAGCCCTCACTAGGAGCTAATCCACTGTACGCTGGCATAGAAATAGCCGCGGAAAGTACTACAGGTAAAAAAGACCTCATATTCACATCCACTAGTTGAATAGTTACCCATTAAATATATGTACAAAATTGGAATTACAACAAGTATTTAACCTTTATACATCCCCACTTTGTTGAGTTTTCGGGATACGACAACGTCTCCAGCGCGACGAAGATATGATCTATCGTGCTTGGGCTTTCGTAACAAGCCTCGGAAATAAAGGAAAAACCAAAAGGAACCCAATATGTTTAAGAACTTATATAAAAGCTTGTCACTGTTCGTCGCAACGCTTCTTTTATCAACAGCAGCACATGCTGACCATCATGGTATGAAAAAAGACATCGTGGACGTGGCAGTAGAAAACGGCTCGTTTACAACGTTAGTAGCAGCTGTAAAAGCGGCAGGGTTAGTGGATACACTGAAAGGAGACGGCCCGTTTACTGTTTTCGCACCAACAGATGAAGCGTTTGCTGCTCTACCTGAAGGTACGGTAGAGATGTTATTGAAGCCGGAGAATAAAGACAAACTGGTCGCAATACTCACCTATCATGTGGTGCCAGGAAAAGTAATGGCTGAAGATGTGGTCAAATTAGACAGCGCAGTCACCGTACAGGGTGAGCCAGTCACAATTAGTACTGACCATGGTGTTGTAATGATCAACAAAGCTCATGTCGTAACGGCAGACGTTAAAGCGAGCAATGGTGTGATACATGTCATTGACGCTGTACTGTTACCTAAGTAATAGACAACCAATGGATGCACAAGATATTAAGAGGTGTGACAATGTCATGCCTCTTTTCTATTCGAACAATAGATTTTGGCTTACTACTTTAGGTATTAAGTAGATATTAAGTGAATATTAGGTTATACGAACAGTCGGCCAAATATCAGGAACGCGGCCATCGACACAACTTTGGTAAACACCACCATCCAAATACAATCACCGATACTCGAATGCGTTGCCTTCCCAAGTAGAAATACGAACAGTATAAGCCCTAGAACCCACCCCACTGTCGGTATCATAGAGACTAAAGATACGATAATCGCTATCGTTAGAAGAGACTTAAAATCCGCCACCACAAACGACATTTTAGATGCAATGTACATACAACATGCCGTGACTAGCGCATCCATAACAAATGATAAAGCTTCGATTCCCACGTACTACCCTCACTCTTTTCAATCGAACCAAATAATACATTGAAATTAAAGAGGAAATCTTAGGAAACCTGTAAAAACGTCATCGACATTTGTCCCACAATTGAGACTTAGAGACGATTTTTGACAATCATTTTCGAGATTTATTCTTTGGCATTCTCATATTTATGACCGAATAAACAAAGGAATGAATTGATGACAAAAGAAAAGAAAGAAATAACCACGACGAAAAGCGGAAACAACCCAGAGACCCCAGCTTGCAGGGCTAACACTCTGATTGCAAAAGAAAACATCGACACTAATGTATATATTTTTAATCTACTCACATGACTCATGAACAACACTCCTTGTATTCATTCAATCTTTAAGATTAGACAAATTGGCTAGCACACAATTTGAACTCATCGACAATATCAATAGATCAGCAAAATTTACCCTTAAAAAGGCTTAATAATCCTTTTAGGCCTGTACCTCCTCACAATCTTCGCTCTTAACGTAAGCCTAATTGTCGACAACCCTTTCCATCACGAAATTCGTCAGCGTTACTCCACGCATATCGACTTGCTGATCATTCACTACTTTAAAACCCATACGCTCATAAAATGGCTTCGCGGTGATACTTACCTCTGAGAAGTATCTTGATACCCCACGAATTTGCCCAATCGTGAATACATGCTCCATCAACGCTCGGCCAACACCTCGCCCCTGATATTCATGATGGCAAAAAAAATGGTCGACTAAACCACTTGGCTGTAGGTCAGTATAGCCAACAATATGACCATTTAACTCAGCGATAAAAGGTTTTAACCCGTCCATACGCTTTTGCCATAACGCAAAGTCAAAACCACTTGGTGCCCAAGCCTCGACTTGCTCTTGAGAGTAATCTCGTATGTTCACGTTGCGAACCGTGTAGAAAAAGATCTCCCATAGAGCTTTAGCATCACTTTCTTGATAATTTCGAATTCTAACCACACTCTCTTCCTTTGGTCGCTTTAAGATTCTAACTATTGGATATAGTCACATATCAGTTAATACATAGCTGTATTAGGACACTCACTGTTCCCGTTAAAGGATACGTGTCACTGATGGGTACTTTTCTGAAGCAAACTCATGATAAATATCCGCTAAATAACGCGCTAACTCTTCCTCTGCTAAATCAGAAGGTATGATCACGTCATAGACTCGAGCACGTATCGATGTTTCCGATTCTCGATATAGCAGCCACTCCTCGTTTTGCCTCTGTACTGACATTCTCTGGTGAAAAACCTGAAATTTTACCCACATACGCTCTTTTACCTCTATCAGTAAATTAACGATAAAACACCGCTAGCCATATCGTGACAGAGTCTTTGTCGGTCCCCAGAACCTTGTGCTTTTCACCCGCGGGAATATTGAGGTAGTCCCCTTTAGACAAAGTAACAATGCGACCGTCAGCAAATTCGATAACGCCTTGCCCCTCGAGCACTAGAACCCATTCATGCTCATCTTGATCGTACCAACCCTCTTCGGGAGAACTGTGCCCATGTGAAAGTATCCTCTCTATTCGAATGTTGTCATTCGCTATCAAGTCACTGAATATTTCATTGGGTATCGAAGAAGGGATATCCGCGTAGATATTTGACATAAGCTCTCCTAATTTTCTCTGAAACCTGGTGATGATTGACGTGTGTACACTAAGCCACGACATTCTTCCTGAAGTAAAAACGATAGTAACCAAGCAAGTTACTGCCAATAAATAAGGCTTCCATAACAACCGCTGTTGGAGAGCCAACTAAGTAATTATGAACAAGCCAAAAACTGGTGCCGATGATCATTAGCTCTCGAAGTCGACGGTCATCCTTGTTAAAAGCAGCAAATGTTTGGAACATTGATGCGCAGCAACTCAATACGCTGGTTACCCCTGAGAAAGTAAAGGCTGTCGCAACGACAGACAGTGAACAAAACAGATATTTGAACTTAGGAGATGTGGAAAACACACTCGTTAAATAACGGATAGTGGCAATAATCATCAAGCATGCTGCTGTCCACTGTTCTAACAGGATAAAGTGACTTGAAATCAGTACACCTGCGAAAAACAAGCAGGTTACGATCTTCTTCCTCTCCTTAAACTGGAAAGACATAAGATCAAAGCAAATCGCAATGGCGACTAAAACTTGAGACAAATAGAAAGCTGACACTGTGATTCCTTTTACAATATTCGGACGGGGTTCGGCTAAACTTCTCGACATGAAACCGCAGGTCACATCAACGGCCTAGACCCACCTTTCATAACAACAAGTCCACTAAATTTTTAGTAGACCGCTAATCACTGTTTTGGCTGAACCTATTAACTTTATTCGACCATTCGCCATTAACTCAGTCGATACATAGCCCCCACGACGAGAAGCTTGGTATGCACGAAAACACGATTTATTGAGTTTATCAGCCCAATATTGTGTTAAAGCACAATGTGCCGAGCCAGTAACAGGATCCTCATTGTTCCCGACCCAAGGGGCAAAATAACGAGAAACAAAATCGAGATCTACGCTTGATGATTGGCTCGTCACTAGCACGCCTCTGCCTGCCATTGTTTTTAAAGCATCAAAGTTCGGAGAGAGCTCCAATAGCACTTGCTCATTAGCTACCTCGATAAACTGCTTAGTATCAAATTCCATGAATGACACTACTTGGTCTTGCGCTATGCCTAAATGCTCTAAAAGAACTAAATTAGGTTCTGCACTTAGCGACTGAGTACCTGGGAAATCTAGCTCGATATTGATTCACCAACTGTGGCAGTTAACTCCCCAGACAAAGTATTAAAAACGACTTTGTCGCCAACCTTGGCTAACCCCTGCTCTTTCATCACATGCACAGCAGCCAGAGTGCCGTGACCACACAACTTAACTTCCACTTCTGGTGTAAACCACTTTAGCGTCATGGTATCCAGTGCGAGGAAAGCCGTCTCAGGTACCGCCATCTCTTCTGCAATAGATAACATCAGCGACTCATCTAGTAACTCTCGAGAAATGCAGACACCTGCAGGGTTGCCTTTGAAGGCTTGGGTAGTGAACGAATCCACTTGATATATTTCTAGTTCCACAAGAGCTCCATTTCGTAGTTTAAGTTTCAAACAGTGCCCACAATAAGCACAAAGCTCCTGTGCTACAAGTCATTCCTCAAAACTTTTTAAACCAACAACTAAAACCAATAAAGTGCTGATAAAAAAGAATTATATTAAGATCGTAGCTAGACTTCCTCTATGGCCAACTCATAACAACTTAACCCACTATTAGCATTCATGGAGTAGCATTCATGGCGTTAAAAAATACTTAGATGTTAAAAGCCTCATTCCACACGTTTAAGGGTAACCATTGAACACAACCGTTAGTCACCTACACAAAATGCATTGGGTTGAAGTTAAATTAGTCACTTAAACTTGAAGCATGTCGCAGATTTTGAGCTAGGATTTAGTTAAGCAAAGCAGGAAAGGAATCCTTCTGTGAAATCAATTTATGTTTCAGTTCTTGTCTCATCATCCCTTTTGAGTGGGTTGGTATTTGGTCAGAAGAGCGAAATTTATCTCTATAATTGGGACGAATTTCTGTCTGACGATGTGATTCAACAACTAAACGATACTTATGGGATTTCTCTAAAGCAGCAATACTTTTCTGATGAATCAATTCGAGATGAGGTGCTACTGAGCGAACGCCGCGGTGCCTTTGAATTGGTTGTGATAGAGAGTATGAAGCTAAAAGCGTTCGCTGAGCAGAACCTGTTTCATAACCTCAGTGACATACAGCAATCTCTCGCAAACAATTTTGACTCTCGATGGGTTGGTGGATGCGGTGACTATGGCATCCCTTATGCTTGGGGAACATCGGGCATATTGTACCGGAGGGACAAAGTTGCAATTCCTAATTCATGGAAAGCCATATTGGACCCTGAAACCGAAAATAGTGGCCGAATTAGTATGTATTACGAGCCAACAGATCTAGTGAGTGTTGCACTTCTACTCAACCAATTCGAACCCTTTACCAACAATGAACAGGAGCTGAGAGTAGCCTACCAAACCTTGCAAGCTCAAAAGCCCCACCTTGAAAGTAATGAATACGTCGTCGAATATATCCACCAACCAGAAAGACTGGCCAATATAGACTTAGCTTATGGCTATTCTGGAGACAGCTACATATTGAATGAGGTCGACCCCGAAGCATCATGGGCCTATATCGTACCTGAGGAAGGTACAACCCTTTGGTTAGAGTGCATTGCAGCGATAAATAACGGAGAGCTATCACAACAAGCCTCAACGATACTGTCTTTCTTGTCACAGCCTGAAATTGCAGCTCAAAACGCAATGGACTCTTGGTTCGCTACGCCCAGTTCGAAAGCTAAAGCCCTAACCTCTCAAGAGTATCAGAACGACCCTGAGCTATTCCCTAGCCAAGAAGTGTTAGAGCGCAGTTATCTGTATCAATCCCTTGAGCCAAATAGCCTTCAAATTCGTAATCGTATTGTTGATAGTTTGAGATAACAAATGCCTGTATTGAAGAAACTGTATTTTGTACTTATCCCAGCACTGCTGCTCATATTCGCAGTCACAGGATTCATTACCTATAACTTTGCCTCAAACCACAACAAACACATGTACTTAGACGAAATTCAGTCTGATGTTAATACTGCGCTAGTCGCCGCAGAATATGAGCAGTTGGGGTTATCTTTACTCGTCAAAGATATCAGTTCATCGCTACAGTTCATACGTTACATTCAAAACCCTACTGACTATACAACCCTGTCTCTTTTAGAAAAGCGAGTATTGCGAGTGCTAAATCAGAGCGATGTTAATCAGTTCGGTCAACGCAATATATATGTCATCGACCCCAACTTTAAACTGACGCTTTCAACTCTGCGAATTGACCCTTTTGAAGACCTAAAGATACCGGACAGTATCTACGAGCGAGTTTTCGATATATACACTTCATTAATCAAGCAAATGGAACTATCCCAAGAGGGTTTTTCATATGTTGCCGAGAATGGCGAACTCAGATATGCCTTTGTTGCCGCGATCGATCCTTACTTAGCACCTCAGGACAAACGAGCTAACAAAAGCTTAAACCGATATATGCTAATTGCAGACGGTCCATTGATGCAGCTTTCAAACTTGCTCGTTGCTTACAATGAAGACGACAACATGCAACTCTTAATCGAGCCAGCAGATCAAGTAGAACAGATTGAAAACACTCAGTTTACTATCAAGTCAATTGAGCAAGACAAAGACAACATAAACGTCCAAATGAACAGTCGTCATTTCCTCGCACAAGTCAACATTCGAGAACAAAAATTCAACTTGGAAAAAACCATAATTGCTCAGCAGACATTCCTAGGGTACACAGCGATTTTATTCTTAATCATGTTTATCGTTCATTTGGTGGTGCGCTACCATCTGGTGCGACCTCTTAGAGACCTTCTTCACGAAATATCGATTGGTGGACTCAAGCTCAGATACTTCAAACGTTCTTCAGGACAAAGCGAGATTGACTGGTTAAAGAACGCATATATCGACTCATTAACTGAGCTAAAGTTCGAAGCTGAATTCGACCAGCTGACAAAGTTAGCTAACCGAAGCACTTTTATTCGACACCTTGACATCCGCATAAAAAGTTCAATTAATTCAAACTGCTACCTAGTATGCTGGGACGTCATGGACTTTCGAAAAATTAATGATCTATACGGTGCAAAAATCGGTGATAGCGTACTTGTTAGCTTAGCAAAAGCGCTCAGAGATACATTACAAAACCAACAAGCTTCTTTCGGTTTTAGTTGCAGTGATTACTCATTAGCAAGGCTCGGTGGAAATCAATTCATCGCAATTTTAGAGATAGGTGACGATCAATCGATCAATGAAGAAATAGAAAACGTTAATAACGCGCTAACTGGCACTAACTTTGTAGATTATTATGGGTTTCGTTTAACCATGGCTACGGGCGTGCTCCCGCTAGAAACCCCAAAATTCGAGAAGATCTGGCACCGTTGTATCGATGAGATGTTGTTCAATGCCAAAGCTCACAGTGACGGAGAGAGCCGAATTGTTTACGGCGAGGAGCTTCTCCATACCCTAGAAAGACAAGACATCATCGAGAAGAGACTTTTAGAGTGCTGTGAGAGCGATAATTTTGAGCTGAAGTTCATGCCCATCTTTAATGCTAAAACACTAAAGATCGATGGAGCTGAGTGTCTTATCCGTTGCCCTGCTCTTACCGACATTAAAGCTGGACCAGACGAATTTATAACCGTCGCAGAAAGAAGCAATTTAATATCGAAAATCGATATGTGGGTTATCAGTACAGCGATAAGAAGTTTCAAGGAGCTTACAGAGCTTCACAAATACAATGGCACAATATCGATCAATATCTCGGCAATGGAGCTCTATAACCGCAATTTCGCAGACAACATTCGCAAAGTAATTGAGCGCTATAAAGTACCCGCTAGTAGTATCATTATTGAAATCACTGAGACCAGTTATGTGAAAAGCACCAAACTGACGGTGCAGACAATTGAGAGCATCCGAAGCCTGGGGCTAAAAGTGTCACTCGATGATTTTGGCACAGGTTACACAGCGTTTAATCAGTTGCTTCATTACCCTGTCGACGAACTTAAAATTGATAAGAGTTTTATCGATCATATCGTCGATGACAAAGCGGACCGTAAAATGGTGGAATCAATAGTTAACTTGGGGCACTCCTGTAACACCTTGGTGGTCGGAGAAGGCGTTGAATGTATCGAGCAGTACCAATACCTCCGCAAAGCCAACTGCGACCTGATACAAGGCTACCTATTTTGCCAACCACTCACTTACATTGAGTTTATCGAGTTCATCCGCGACCACAAGCCGAGCACCTTCCTAGAACAATGTTCGTTACTTGACGGTATCAATGAAGATTGTATCGTTGCACTCAACCAGAAAAGTAACTAGCAAAATCAGAAAGAGAAATATCACTTGTGATTTTACAGCCGAGCTATCTGGAGATCTGAGCCAAAGCCAATTTAGCTTTATCTCTAGCCTTCTTCTTAAACGTTCTTACAAATCAGGGATGCATGTTACGTTCAGAAGTGTCTGGTGTGAGTTGGACGGCGTGAATATGTCACTAGGACAGATGAGTCTTAAAACCTTTAATTGCGTGGTGTGTGGTATGTGGTATGTGGTATGTGGTGTAATTGAAACGAAGGGGTAAATGAAGCAACAAGAAAAAGGCTAGGCAAAAACCTTCAACCTAACCTTGTATTAAGGGCGGGATCGAACTTTAACCATTGAAAATAATGGATTTATTTTACAGGGAACTTTTTTAGATAATCACGATCTGATCATGAAGTAAAAAAACATGAGAAATTCGCACATGATTATCATTGAGCAACTTAAAAAAGTGAAAGATACCCGTTCGCACATCAATCAAGTTTATCCTGTTATGGAAGTCGCTTTCGTGGTCATAACAGCCATGATTTGTGGTCAAAATAAATGGACAGAGATTAAGGATTTCGGTGAAGGAAATATCGAGTGGTTACGTGAGTATTTCCCCTACGAAAATGGTCTTCCCACTCGACATAATATAGCTGCGATCATGAGATCCGTTGTGCCAGAGACGCTATTGGAAGCTATGGTGGGCTGGGTCAATTTGCACAGAGAGAAGCATGCTCAGCCTATAATCAGTGTTGATGGGAAGGTTCTAAAAGGGGCAAAAGCAAGCAAACAACAGCACCCCCTCTATATGGTTTCGGCATTTGATGTAGACGAGGGTTTGACTCTCACACACCAACCTTGTGACGGCAAAGGTATGGAGCTGCTAGCAATAAGAAACATGCTAGACGCTTTAGATATCAAAGGATGTTTATTAACTGCTGATGCCCTGCATTGTCAGGTTGAAACACTGAATAAAGTAGTTGATAAAGGTGGAGATATCCTAGTACAAGTTAAACTGAATCAACCAAGTTTATTAGCAGAAATTGATGTGCAATTCCAAGACTATTGGGCTTTGCCTGAAGATAAACAGGAATCATACATCACGGAAGAGAAAGGGCATGGTAGAAAAGAGGTTCGTGAGGTTTACGTGCTTCCTGCAGCCTTCAGCGAAGCACTCAGACAGAAGTGGTGTCTCGTAAAAAGCATTGTTGCAGTGGTAAGAGATAGGAGTGTCAAAGGGAAAGGAAGTTATGAAACCTCGTACTATATTTGCACAGACCATTTATCTTTAGAGTTAGCCTCAAAGGCAACAAGAAAGCATTGGCATATTGAGAATCAGCAGCACTGGGCGTTGGACGTAATTTTCAAAGAAGACGAGCAGCGAATTTACGCTGGGGATTCAGCGTTGAATATGGCTTGTTGTCGTCGCTTTGTGCAGAACCTATTTAGAAAATCAGAGGGTAACTTGTCTGTACCAAGAAAGATGAACCAAGCCGCCTGGAATAAAGATTACAGGGAAAAAGTTCTTTTTACATCAGATTAACAAAGTATATTCGCGCCCTTACCTTGTATTGTGGTTAAAAACTCCATCATATCTTTGGGGCTGATATTCTTCTTGTGCCTCACAACAGCATCAATCATCAATTCTAAGTTACCAGCTGAAATATAGTCACTCAGAACGTCTTTAAACTGTTCTTGTATCTCATTGCTCGCGTAGAGGTGCTCGGGGATAAAGAATAAAAACTGGCTGCCACTGCTACGAAATGAAACCGTACTCTCTGGAATCTTGGCCGCCAAAGATTTAGCAGCTGAGCTCACTACCAAATCACCATATTCAAGGCCATATTTCTGGTTAATTTCACTCAAGTTTCTTATGCGCACAAAATAGAGATCAAAATTACTGTCTTTGGGATAATTATGTTTAATAAATTTCATCAAGGAAATACGATTTTGGAATCCTGTGATGAAGTCTGTAGTGTAAAGCCTTCTTTTAGCTGAAAAATCAGCGTAAAAAATTATGCCAGTCGCGATCAGAACTAATGCGAGAAGCACACTACTAAACATGTGCATTTTTACCAGCCTTTCGACTAATGAGGTATTCTCTTCAATCACAGGACTTTGCAGACGAAATTTTTCATTAATAAAGTCCACCAGCGTGTCATAACAAATAGCGATTTTCTTCTGCAGTGACTCCCTCGACAACTCCCCCTCCTGAACGAGTTTTATTGAAGACTCTAACGACTTAAACTTTTCAAACTCTGAAGAGAAATAAGGCTTGAAGTTCGCAGCTTTAATGAAGTTAGAAGACTCGTTGCTGTTTAGTAAAATATCAAAACGACTCCAGGTAATATCATAGGCTAACCGCAATTCATCATAATTGAGGTTGCCTGAACGGCTCACCATCATGAAATTCGCATATTCCTTTACCAATTGAAAAACAAACCACGTCGCTTCGTTTTGTCGGCTCGAAAAACTCTTATTGATATCGTTAATACGCGTAACACTGTAGATATTCACACTAAGCACCACCACAGCCAATGCCAAAACAGCGATCTTGATGGTAGACAAGGGAAACAGTTTTTTCATGATAGCCCTCTACAAGTGAATATCTCGTATCTGCCAAATCATCTTCGCATGGAAATCGGTATTATTGATATCAGGCTGTGACGACAACGGGTAAATCAGCCAGTACGGTCCCTTATCTCTCACAGACATAAATTCACCATTTTGTTTAATGGCAATGATCGGTTGATAGTCATCAAAATCTTCTTTGGGTACAGCCACTTTGTAATCGTTCAAAGCAACAATGGTAACGAGAGGAGATATCGATAAGTCCATGGTTTCTAAGATAGCCTGCAGAGTCACACCACTATAAACCGACTCTCCTTCAGCCCATGGAAGGACAGTTTTTATTTCAGTCTGAGGCAATAGCAACAACTGTTCTCGAGTCATTTCATGCTTTTTCCCTATTTGATCGAACACAGTCAAATTTGAGGAAGCCAATATTGAGAATGAGCACAATGAAAGGAAAAAAAGAATTGTCGTTCTCATTTTAATCTCCATTTAAAAAGGTCACTAAGTTGAGTCTAGTTCAGATTATTCATTTGATTGACTAACAACAGTTTTATTTCTTTCAAAACCATCGCTTTGTAAATCTTCACCTAGGTGGGAGCTTGGGTGAGTCACCTATCAATAAAAAATAACTTTGTGCCCCATAAGTAATCCAATTCCCTCCATGAATACGTAGTGACCAATAAAATTGACAAGAAAGATGAGTTTGAAAGTAGCGAGAAGCGTCGTCACTGCATAATCTATAATCGAACGTAAGTGATTTTAAGAGCCCGATTAATTGCTGTGAGCCGTTAAATATCACCAGCCTATATTGTCTAACTCTCTTAAGTTAATTACTCAATTCATAATCAAGGGAATCGATAATGAGTTTAAATAAGCAAAAGTTTAACCCCATGACGGCAATGTCCCCCCTCATAATGACGCTGGTCATGTTTCCTGTTTCAGCTGAAATCAACCAAGAACAATTCGAATTAGGTAAACAAAAAGCCAAAGTGTGTATGACTTGCCATGGTGTTGACGGCATTTCAACACAAGACCCTTATCCGAATCTTCGTGGCCAAAAAATGGGCTACCTGGTCTCATCGTTAAAAGATTATCAAACAAGAGAAAGAACCAGTGGACTGGCGGTTCTTATGCAGCAACAAGCCGATACCCTCTCGGACCAAGACATTCGCGATATTTCTTATTTCTATTCGAACGTCGGTAGCGAATCAAATTCGGTGAGCGACTCAAGCGCAAACAGCAATTCAAAATCCTAGGCAAGGAGCCTTGTTATGGAACAAGTGACAACACAGTACAGCATTAAGGTGGTGAAGTACTTTATTATCGCCTCCTTAATCTGGGCTATTTTAGGCATGATCATCGGTGTGATTCTCGCCGCACAGCTGTATTGGCCCATCTTAAACTTCGACTCAGAGTACTTTCAATTCGGTAGGCTCCGTCCTTTACACACCTCTGGCGTCATATACGGATTTGTCGTCAACATTCTAATGGGGACATCATTGTATATTGCACAGCGAACCGGGCATTGTGAGCTCTTCAATAAGAGCTTATCGTGGATGGTCTTCTGGGGCTGGCAGCTTGTGTTACTACTGGCGCTCATCTCTCTGCCTGCGGGTTACACCACTTCAAAAGAGTACGCAGAACTAGAGTGGCCAATTGATTTACTTATCGTACTTGTTTGGGTGCTTTATGCTGTGTTGTTCTTTGGCACGATAGCCAAACGAAAAGTCGACCACATCTTCGTGGCAAACTGGTTCTTTGCAGCGTTTATTATCGTGATCGCGATGATCTTCATCGTCAACAATCTCGCAATGCCCGTTTCGGCAATGAAGTCCTATTCTGTCTTCGCAGGAGCACAAGACGCCATCGTACAGTGGTGGTGGGGACATAACGCCGTCGGTTTCTTGCTGACAGCTGGCGTCATCGGTATGAACTACTACTTCATACCCAAAGCGGCTGACCGCCCTATCTACTCGTACCGATTGTCTGTGATTCACTTCTGGGGCTTAGTTGGCTTCTACACTTGGGCGGGTACTCACCACCTCGTCTATTCTTCCGTTCCGGTGTGGGTACAAAACATTGGTATCGTGATGTCACTGATCCTCTGGTTGCCATCGTGGGCGGGGGCATTCAACAGCGCGATGACTCTGCTGCAAAACAAAGAGAAACTTAAGTCCGACTACATTCTCCTATTCTTCTTTTCGGCAATTCTCTACTACTGCTTAGCGACATTCGAAGGCCCACTGCTCGCTATTCGATGGTTCAACATGGTTGCACACAACACCGAATGGATTATCGGTCATGTCCACTCTGGCGCTCTCGGATGGGTAGCAATGTCGGGTATCGCCGTATTCTATTACTTCATCCCACGTTTATGGGGCAAAACCGAACTTTGGTCACCAAGGATGCTCAAGTGGCACTTCTGGCTAGCGCACGCAGGTGTGGCTATTTACGCCATTGCATTGTGGGTAGCGGGTATTGGTGAAGGCTACATGTGGCTCACTCAAAACGACAACGGCGAGCTCGTATACAGTTTTGTGCAAGCTATGGACTTCAAAGCACCTTGGCTGTTCCTGCGCTTCTTTGGTGGTGCTCTATTCGTACTTGGCCTGTTCTTAATGGCACTGAACCTTTACAAAACGGTTCGCATGCCAGCAGAGCTTGATGTTAAACGTACAGCAAATGGGGAGGCATAAATCATGAGTAAAGACTTTACCCACTCGTTGGTTATTCTAATTTTGACCACCGTAGTTGTCGCCTCGTTCTCACTGGTAGTTTGGGTGGTCCCAAACATCGTTCGAGGAGATGATATCGCTAAAAACAGCCTCGCTGTGCCGTTAACCGCTATCGAGCTAGCCGGTCGAGATATCTACATCAGCGAAGGCTGCCACGTCTGTCACACGCAAATGGTGAGGCCTCTTGACCCAGAAATCAAACGTAATGGACGCCCAAACCAAGAAGCAGACGATATCTACGAGTTTCCTAATTTGTGGGGCTCTAAACGTACTGGACCTGACCTAACCAATTTAGCAAGAAAGTACTCTGACCAATGGCACGTGATACACCTAATCAACCCTCGACAAGTCGTGCCTACTTCTATCATGCCGTCATATCCTTGGCTGTTTGAACAGACGCTCACTGGGGATGATATCAGTGCAAAAATGGAGGTGTTGCGTACGCTAGGTGTTCCGTATACCGACCAAGAAATTGGTGATGCAAGACTAAAGGTTAGAGGTAAAACCAAAGGCGAAGCCTTAATTCGATACCTGCAAAGCCTAGGTAAAGATACGTCACAGGAGGTATCACAATGAGCACATTTTGGAACTTATGGGCGGCACTTTTAACCATAATATTCTTTGTTCTAATGGTATCCGTTGTCGTTAAATACTGGCGTAGTAATCACAAGGCCGACGAGGACCACACCGTTGGCACCTTTGACGGCATTGAAGAGAAAGACGCTCCGCCACCTAAATTGCTGTTTGTCAGTTATGCCGTCGCCTTCTCGCTCTCCGCAGGCTACCTTGTGTTGTACCCTGGGATTGGTGAATGGGAAGGCTTAGTCGATTGGCAGCAAAGTGACGACAAACTCAGTTCGCCTACCACTACCCTTGATGAGCAGTTTGCCCTAACAAGTGAAACCACTTTGGCTGGGTTAGCAGAGGTACCTGAGATCGTAAGCAGCGGTCAGATCTTATTCCAAACCCATTGTGCCGCTTGTCACCGAGATAACGCTCAAGGGCAAAAACACTTCCCTAACTTGATCGACCAAGAGTGGTTGTATGGTGGCAGTGATGAAGCCATTATTCATTCTATTGCCAAAGGGCGGAACGGTGCGATGCCGGGTTGGAGTGAAATCATGCGCCCAGATGAAGTGGCAAAGGTCTCCTACTACCTTGCGTCATTGAATCAACGCCACACAGATGTACCTGAGGTCAAAGTCGAACTCGGCAAAACCTTGTTCACTAAATACTGCTCTTCTTGCCATGCCGACGGCTCCGTTGCCAACCCTCAAATAGGTGTGCCAGACCTGTCCGACGACATATGGCTCCACGGAGGCAGCATTGAAGAGATTCAACACACGATCAACTATGGCTTGAACAACCTGATGCCAGCGTTTGATAACCAACTAACCGAAAACGAGATACTCGCTCTAGGCGCCTATATCCGACATGCAGGAGAAGCTGAACAGCAGAGAATTGCAAACTTGGATGCTCAATCTGTTGAGCGAGGAGAATATCTTGCTTATGCCGGTGACTGTGTCGCTTGTCATAGTGCAGAGGGGGGCGAACCCTTCGCTGGTGGTCTGCCGTTTGTCACTCCTTTCGGTACTGTTTACTCAACCAACATAACGCCTCATAACACGGAAGGTATCGGAACCTATGACTTCGACGACTTCAGAGCCGCGTTAGTTGCGGGTAAAGGTAAGAATGGCTACTTGTATCCTGCTATGCCCTACACCTCGTATCAATATCTGACCGATCAAGACATGGTCGATTTGTGGGAGTACATGCAATCCATTACTGCTGTACCAAGACGCAATGACGATAACAGCATGATGTTCCCGTCGAACATTCGCCTAGGTCTACTTGGCTGGAATATCGTATTCATGGATACCGATCCGGTCGACTATCAAGTACCAGAGGAACTCAAAGATAAGGTTGATGATGTCGAGAAGTGGCAACAAGGTAAATATTGGGTTGCAGGGCTTGGTCACTGTTCTGAGTGTCACACACCACGAAATATTGCACAAGCTCTAATACCTGAGCGCATTTTCCAAGGTAACTTAATCGATGGCTGGAATGCGCCCGATATTACCGCAAACGAGCTTTATATCGACGGCTGGGATGAAAAAACACTCACCGACTTCCTACACACAGGTCATTCAGACAAAGGCACGGCTTTCGCTGGCATGGCTGACGTAGTGAAAAATAGCCTGAGCTTGATGACACGTGAAGATATCGAGTCGATGTCGTACTACTTACTCAGTGGTGATACCAACAACACCATAAGTAGTGATGCGGTACCGTTAGAGCCGAAAGGCTTTGATGAAGAGTCATACGCCGCAGAGATCTACACGACTTATCGCCAAACCTGTGGTGCGTGTCATGGTGACGATGGTAAAGGGCGAGATCCTATTGCTCCTACCCTGTTGAACAATGGCATCATCATGCATAGCGATCCATTCAACACCATTGCGGTAACAGTAAGGGGCTTACAACCTACGTATCTCGACAAAGACAGAAACTTCATGCCAATGGCAAGCTTTGAAGATGTCTTATCAGATCAAAGGCTAGCTGAGCTGATCACTTTCGTCCGATTGCATCTAGGTGATAGAGACGAACCAGTCACCGCAGAGCATGTTCGAGAAGTGAGAGAAACTCTAGAAGCAGCGGGTTACGCCGGCGGCTTACATACCACGCCGGACATGTATGACCGAAGAGATAACACTATCAACATTCGGTAGCATTACTTCAATTTATTGAAGGTAGAACAAAGGAGACCTGAGTGTCTCCTTTTCTTTTGCGCTTTAAACGCCCTTTGTCACTACAACACAACTATAACTAACTGATTACACAATTAAGCAGACTTGCACATAATGCGATCAATCTCGCAGAACAAAGATGACACCAAGTGCATAATACGCAAAATTTTATAATGAGTTACTAAGGACTGATATGGATACAACTACATTCATCTACGATACGTTGGAAGGTCTATCGAGCGCGAAACCACAGCAACACGCTCAAATCCGCCAAAATCTATATAACCATCTAGATCTATCATTTGAGAAGCAGTTGGCTTTGTATTCATCCGTTCTTGGTCCAGCAAGTGCTGGTAGATTGACCGATTTAGACAGTGCAGTAATGTCTGCACGCAAGATTGTCGGCTTAGAAAACAACTAATCTGTCGTCCAAGCGAATTTTGAAAAAACGCTGCCTTGTGCAGCGTTTTTTTATGCTTCAATTTCCCGCAGGTACAACTTCTCATTGCTGCCCATTCTCAACACTCTATCCGGATGAATAACGATTTAGAGTAATAATCTCGAACACTGATAAGTGCAATTTGTTGAAATTTTCAAGTTGCAACCATTCTCATTTGGTTAATCTTATGTTCCATTTTTAACAGGTGTGTAACGACGATAATGGCGCTAATGTTAGTAGCACGTTAACCACACAGCGGATGGAAGAATCATGAGAGTACTTATTGAATACACACAGACAGGCAAATATCGTGATCAAGCTTGGGAAGCACTGACCATTCGCTCGAAAGGCGAGATTCAAGCTGTGACCCCATCTTACGCGGCTCAACTTATCGAACAAAATCGCGCCTGCTTAACCACAACAGAACATCAAGATATCGTCATCCAACCTTAATGGCTTATTGAGCTACCCCTCCTAGTTCCTTAAATCGAATAGTTCGATGACCTAACAAAAACGCTGCACGGATGCAGCGTTTTCTTTTTCTAACGTCGCTTATTTTTTAACGTCTTTGTTTCAGGTAGGGCTAGCGAGATTACTTTGGCAAATTCTCTAATGCTTCAACCATGGTCATCAGCTTGTCTACGATTCTTTCGCCGTCTACTCGTAAGCCGTTGTGCTCATATTCATTAGTGATCCACGCTTTTGAGTTTGGAATGTTCGCCAGTGTTTCACGGCTGTAATCCAGTTCAACGTACATGTCGTCAGCATAAACAGCACACGCCATAGGCACGGTATTCTTGCCAAGCTGCTCTGCGTTGTACAAAGTACCCCAATCTGACTTCTCAGCTAAGATATTCGCCGCTTCACGCAGTGGCTTCAGTGTTTCTAATTGGTCAAACATCCATGGATAGACCATTTCTCCTGTAAACCAGAACTCATTTCCCGATTGGTAATTAAAGTGTGGATACTGCTCGCGTACTCGATGAGCTGACCAATTTGATGCTGTGCCTTGGCAATAGATAGATTCATGCAAAATCGCGTAGATTGGATTGGTTAGGTAACCCTGCTCTTGTTGCATTTGATTTAGGAAGCTATAGCTCAGTTGCTTTTTACCGTTCACTTCAACAAACGCACTCTCTAATGTGAAGTACATAGGAAGATTTGCTTCGCCAGCACCAAGGTTAATACCAATCAATTGGAACTGTTCAACAGTAAATACCTGACCGTTTGGTAACTTCACTTCATTGTTAAGTAGATAATCAGAGATCTCACGGCACATGGCTTGTGCTTGAGGGAATTGAGCAAAGAAGGCTCTGTTTTTATCTTCAACACGCTTATAGGTCGCACGGTATACATCATCAGCTTCACGTTCAATAGACGGAATACCGCCCGTCACATAGCAGCGTTGCAAGCTTTTCGGGAACAGTGATAAGTAGCTTAGAGTGCAAAAGCCACCAAAGCTCTGGCCAATCGTCGACCACTGCTTAACACCAAATTGCTCACGAATCGCTTCGGCATCACGAACAATGTTGTCGGCCCTAAAGTGCGTCAGATATTCAGCTTGTTGCTCTGGAGACAGGTGCGCCAAAGTTTCATGGCTAATTACCGTGCTATTGCCAGTACCACGCTGATCAAGAAGCAGAACGCGGTAGTTTTGTAAGGCACGTTTCATCCAACCGGATTCTCCACTCACACGAGGAGAAGGAAAGCCTGGTCCACCCTGAAAGTAGATCAACCAAGGTAGCGCTTGGCTGTCTTTTGCTAGATCGACAACTTCACGAGCGAATACTTGAATCTGCTGCCCATCTTTCGCTTGATAATCAAGTGGTAGTTCAAAATAGTGCTGACGATACAGGGTGGTTCCATCTATAAACTTAGCTTGCACGCTTCATTCCTTTTTATCTGATTCTAATGTCATCGGGACGAATAAAAGTGGCGCCATATGGCACACATAGTTAGCAAGATACGCATAGTAGGTCGTAAATGAAACCGTTTGTTTAGCATGAATGTGAAGGTGCGTCATTTGACTGCTCAAGGAGTGTTCGTATCGTAACAACCTGTGTCAAAACAGCGTGTTTTTGAGGCTTTATCAACAGCTCAGTAGATAAAGCCGTGGGAAAATAAAAAGAGCTTAACGAAGTGAGGATACGTTAAGCTCTTTTGGTGTTATCTGATGTTACTATTGCGGTAAATTCAATCCGCTATGAGGCGACTAACTCTCCTGCCCCTTGAATTGAACGTTGGCTATTCTCAACCAGAATCGCAGTGGCCGTTTCTTTTAATGTCGCCCACTCTGAGTCGTTGACTTCAATGCCATCACGCCATGCGTTTTCTTGTGTCTTAAATAATGACTCAGACGTGACATGTGTTTGGTAGCCATCTGACAAGCGTTCGATATCGAAATCCTGGACGGAAAGTTCGATGGTCATATTATGGATATGTTCGTCCGATGTCAGAGGCAAATCTGATAAAAACAGCTCTGGAGCAACGCAACCACGGTTAAGCACATACAAAGTACTCTTAGGGTTAGAGCCGTTGTCCCAACGTGCAGTGCACGCAATACCTTTCGCGGCCAATTTCACAAGCTCGCTGTACGCTAGCCAGCGGTTATGACAGTTGTTGAGCTCAATCTTAAGCGATTTGTTACCGACCATTTTTTCAATCGCGTAATCCATCACCACAGGAAGATGGCACGCCAAGCTTGCCTTATGTAAGTCAACTTCGACCGTGTTATCACTAGTCACTTGAATATCAACTGGGCAGTCGTCCTCTAGACCTATAAAGTTGCTCGCATTATTAAAATGACGCACACCATCCAAGCCTACCATTTGTAAATCAGCCACCATGTTCGCTATCACATCGGCTTCACCACATGTACGGCGCATCCCTAAAAAGGCTTTGTTGACGGCCGCGACCAATTCATTGTGAGAAACGATCATAGCGATTTACCTCCATGTTGAGCATTGATATGTGTAGGAACGTTATGTGAGCCAGCAAGCTCCGCTTCACTTGGTAAGACTGGGAACACCCACTCGTCCTGATGAATTTCATCAAGCAGTGGCGCACCTTGGAAAAACGTCACTCGTACCCAACGGTCTGAGCGAGGATCAAACTTAGTTGCACCAAACATAGCCAGTTTGCAACGTAACAGATGCATCGGCAGCGACTCTTTATGAAGCACATTCATTTGAATGTCCCCCATCGCTTTGTTGCCCAGTGTCCATACGCGGCGAGCTATAGCACGATGCTGTGGCCGTTTTACTAAGAACTCGGCTAACGAGAGCTCCGGCGTAAACTGCAATAAAGCATGGTACAAACGATAAGCTTGACGACCGATATCTAACGGCAGTTCACGCTCTTCACCCAGCTCTTCACCTCGAACACCGAGTCTTGGCTCTTCTTTGTCTTGAGAGCGATACCAGAACCAGTAGTTGTTCTCAGCCTTAGTAAAGTCCGTTGTAATTGCCCAGCGGTACTTCTCTTCTAAGATCACCAACAGATCTTGTATTTTCTTACCGCTAGGAAGTGACAGTGTCTCGCTACAATTCATCTGCTCCTGATGGGCGTCCACTAATTCTGGGTATAATTCCATCAAGCATGAGATAAGGATTTCTTGGGCTTCCATACTCATGTGCTTAGATTGTTCAACTAACTGCGCCCATGTATCACATTGGCTGACAGACACTTCTAACGATTGCTCTGCGTGTTTCAACTCATCCACAGCAGCTTTGTTCAGCTCTTGCTGATTTTCATTGATGGTAACGACTTGTTCTAAATGATAAATCGCTTTTTTAACTAATCTGCGTAGTGGCTTGATCAACGCCGTATCCGTGTGATTAGCCAACACGTCAGCTAATGCATGCTCACGGGTCGTCATCCATTGATCGACAATACTTGGGTGGTTAATCAGGTATGGCGCCATACCTAAACCTGTCGCATTCCCTACACCTAGGTAACGTTGTAAGCCTCTGTGCAAGGTAATCGCTTGCTCACCACCTTGTTGCTCTGCTAGGTAATGAACCCAATCCAGGCTGAATTCACGCAGCATGTATACCGCACACATTTGAGCGCTAAACGACTGATTGAAATCTGGGTTCTTCTCTAGAATTTTGAAGTCAGCAATACCGAACTTACCATTGCCATAAACCGCAGTCGTTCTCAGGATATAACCAACTTCCGCTAACTCTTTTGGCGTTGGTTGAACCCCTTTAGCCAAGTGGCTCACTATGTGTTCAAACACACGCACACTTTTGTTGGCACGGGCCAGAACAAGCACATTGTTAGGATTACGGCCTGCTTCTTGTAGCGGTACATTCGCACGAAGTCTCTCAAGTAGAGCGACATCCACATCACCAAGAACCAAAGCAAATGTTACGTCCCACTTTTCAGCAATTACACGGTCATTTCGTTCGTCGTCTGCAATCTCATCGCAGAACACAACCAAATGATAAACATGGTTTGGCGTCTGTAGCTTATAGATAGCATGACCATACCCTTGAGGGTCTAATTGCCACTCATGCTTAGTCACTTTCCATTGCTGTTGCGCCATTTTGCGAATCAAAGTTCTTACGAAGCTGATGCGTGTTTGGTGCATAGCACCTAGTCTTTCCGGTGCCATGACGACCGTTGCGTCACGTAGTGCTGATTCAGTGTAGGTAGAACGATGTGCATCCATTTTGCTCACCACCTTTGTAGTTATAAGGGTTTTGCTAGCCATTCAGAATCGATCGTTGCCGTCATTTGAAGCATTGTTGCGACAGTATGTTGGTTAGCTTTCACGTTTCTAATCGTTATTGATGTTATCGAGGTAAGCGAACTCACCCCTTATTATTTGTCCTGACTAGATCTCTTGACCTAAATAGTTGCCGTCCGATGTATCTTCACCAGTACGGGTTTTCTCTTCCTTTCGGAATCTGGTATCAGCCTTATTTCAAAGGCTGATACCTTGTTTCTCTTTAATTTTTAGAGAGCGTTTTCTCTGCGTTTCTTTAAAGACTTGCTCTTCTATAAACCTTGCTCTTTAGCCATCTTGATTGCGATTTGAGGCGCATTCCAAAGCGATGGCAGTAAGATCAAGGACACCGGAACCGCTGTGATTACGATGAAAGATTGCAGCGCTGAAATACCACCAGAGCCTAGAGAAATCAGAATCAACGCCGTTACGCCCATCATCACACCCCAGAAAGTACGGATGATTGCATTCGGCTCTGTCTCACCACTGATCACAACACTGATGGTGTAAGTCATTGAGTCGCCAGTCGTTACGATGAAAATCGTGGTTAAGATCAGGAACAAGATAGAGATAAGCATCGGCATTGGAAGCTGCTGAGTTACCGCTAGTAGAGCACCTGGTAAGTTAAAGCCTTCAAACGCTTTACTTACGCTGCCTGGATCTGCGATTTCGAACGCAAGGCCAGAGCCACCAACAATCGTGAACCAGAAACAAGTAACAAACGGTGCAACTAAGCTGATGGTTGAAACCAGTTGGCGAATACTACGACCGCGAGAGATACGTGCAATAAAGATTGCCATCATTGGGCCGTAACCTAGGAACCAACCCCAGAAGAATACTGTCCACCAGCTCAACCAACCTTCGTCACCACGGTAAGTCGCCATTGGGATGAAGTTATCAATCATGCTGCCCACACCTTGAATGTAGCCATTGAAGATGAAGTTTGTTGGGCCGAAGATAAGGATGTAGACCATCAATGCCATTGCCAAAATTACGTTGTAACGGCTTAGCATTTGCATTCCGCGGTTAAGACCACTTAATGCCGATAATGTGTATAGAACGATAGCGAACAAGATGATGATAAGCTGCGTTGTGAAGCCATCAGGAATATCAAACAATGCGTTCAGTGCGTAGCTCACTTGCAAGCCTAAGAAGCCGATAGGACCAATGGTGCCCGCCGCTACTGCGACAATACAACATGCATCAATCAGTGCGCCTGTGTGACCTTTCAGTGCACGCTCACCTAATACTGGGTAAAGCAAAATACGCGGTTTAAGTGGCAAGCCTTTGTCGTAGTGAAGGTGCATAACCACGATAGACGTTAAGCTGCCGACGATTGCCCATGCTAAGAAACCCCAGTGCATGAAAGATTGCGATAAAGCGTTCACCGCGCCTTGCTGTGCGTTTTCTTGTGCACCGTACAATGGTGGTGGACTAACGTAGTGAGCAATCGGCTCCGCTGCAGCCCAAAATACGCCACCACCCGCAAGTAGCGTACAGAAGATGATCGCCATCCAACGGAAACCATCCATTTCAGGTTTAGCGATGCCGCCTAGGATAACCTTGCCTGTTCGCCCTGCCGCCAGGCCAAGACCAATAAGAAAAGTCAGAAGAAGTAGCATTTGCCAGTAAGGACCGAATACTTTTACCGACCACGCAAAGCCCGTGTTAACCAGAGTTGATAGCAGTTCGCCATCAAATAGGGCCAGTGTCACGAACAGAGCGATAAAACCGCCGCTGTACCAAAGTGCCGGGTTGGATAACCCTAATTTGTCTGAGGTAGATTCAGACTGGTTGGTGTTGCTTGTTGCATTACTTGCTGTGTGTGCTTGACCCGCATTTAAGCTTGAAGATTTCACGCTATTGGTTAAATCAGACATACTCTGACTCCAGAGGTTTCTTTGCAGCTGTCATAAAAATGATGACTACAAGGGTGTATTTAACACCTGCCCTATTATTTTTGTGTTGAGCAGGCTAATCCATGTTTGGGTTACCGCGTTGCGAAATAGACCGTTGTTCCTTTTGAATAGTGAATTTGGTTAAAGCAGTACTCGCTAAATGAACGTATTTAGAAGACTGCTCATTAGATGCTGACTAGTGAGAAAAACGACTTAACCTTGGCTTTGAGGCTCTAGGCCATCTTTCAAAAAGTTAAACCAGTTTTCTCCTAAGACTTGTCCAGCTTCAGACTCGCTAAAACCATGACGCATCAATCCGTTATAAATATTTTCCATACCCGAACTACCACAGAACCAAGGCAACGCATCAGGCCAACCTGAGTTATTCGCAGAGCCTTCGCCGTAGTCCATCGCTTTAGACCAACGACCATTTCTCATCCATTCAAGAACCGCTTGAGGCTGGTTTAAGCATAGATCACTACCAATACCGAGGTGCTCGACGCCAACCATGTCAGCAGTGGTCGCAACCATCTGACAGAAGTCTTCCAGGGTACATTGGCTGCCGTTTGGTAGGTGGAATGGGTATAAGCTGAATCCGATTAAGCCACCGCGTGCAGTGAGCGCTTTAATCACATCGTTTGATTTGTTACGAAGTGCATCATGAGCAAACGTCGGGTTCGCGTGGCTGATACAAATAGGACGAGAAGACAAATCTATCGCTTCAAGAGTTGAGCGCTCGGCACTGTGGGACATATCGATGATCATGCCCACTCGGTTCATCTCTTCGATGGCTTGCTTACCAAAGCGAGTAATACCGGTATCGTTCTTCTCGTAACAACCCGTCGCCAATAAGCTCTGGTTGTTGTAAGTCAGCTGCATGATCAAAAGACCCTGCTTACGCATCACTTCGATAAGACCAATCTCATCATCGATTGGAGAACAGTTCTGAGCGCCTAAGAAAATGCCGACTTTGCCCGTTGCTTTTGCAGTCTCAACATCAGCCATTGAGTGAATCGGCATGATAAGATCTGCGTTCTGCTCGAATCTTAAGTTCCACTCTGCAAAGCGAGATAAGGTTTCACGAGCTGTCTCGTGGTAAACCGCGGTAGCGTGAACTGCTGTAATGCCGCTTGCCTTTAGTGTTTGGAAATATTCTCTGTTCCAATTGCAGTATTGCAATCCATCTATAACAATCCGTTGCTGGTACATAACCACTCCTATTGAAAGCTCAGTGTTCTAGCTCGGTTTTGAAAACACGCTCAAGTAACATGTTTTCAAAAATGGGTTAAATCACTTATCTAAGTTCGTTTGCTGTTTTGGTTTTAATGTTGGCCTGACTCTGTGAATCAGGCCAATTCTTATATAGGAAGCAGATTAGTAAGGACGTTGGTAAGCCGTCTTCACTACTGTGTAGAACTCTTTTGCGTATTGACCTTGCTCACGAGGACCGAAGCTAGACTCTTTACGACCGCCAAACGGTACGTGGTAGTCGGTACCAGCGGTTGGTAGGTTAACCATCACACAACCAGTTTGCGCTTGTTGCTTGAACAGTGCGCTCGTACGTAGGCTTTGAGTGATGATGCCGCCAGTTAGGCCAAAGCGAGTATCGTTAGTTGTTGCAATCGCTTCGTCCAAGTCAGCCACTCGAATCACGCTTGCCATTGGTGCAAATACTTCTTCTTGGTTCACTTCCCAATCGTTCTTAGTGTTCAAGAACAACGTTGGAGACATATAGAAGCCTTCGTGTTGCATGCTCAAGCGTTCGCCGCCGAATGCTAGCTCACCGCCACTTTGACGCGCTTTCTCAACCCAACCTAGGTTTGCTTCAAGCTGGTTGCCATCAACAACTGGGCCCATGAACACGCCTTCCTCTAATGCGTGACCCACTTTCAGCTCGCTCATGCGTTTAATCAGTGCTTCAACGTACTGGTCGTGGATGCTATCCATAACCACAAGACGAGAAGACGCTGTACATTTTTGACCTGCACCAGAGAAAGATCCGGCAATAGTTGCTTCAACTGCGGTTTGAATGTCTGCATCATCAGCGATAACCAGCGCGTTCTTACTGCCCATTTCCAGTTGGCAACGAACGAAGTTTGGTGCGGTAGCCGCTGCCACTTTACGACCCGTATCAACAGAACCGGTAAAGCTCACACCGTTCACTTCTTTGGAATTGATTAGTGCGTCGCCAACCGTTGAACCGCTACCAAGAACAAGGTTGAACGTACCTGCTGGAATACCTTGGCGATGAATGATCTCAGTAAGCGCAACGGCACTTGCTGGTGTTAGATTTGCTGGCTTCCAGATAACGCTGTTACCAAAAGCAAGCGCTGGAGCGATTTTCCAAGCTGCTGTCGCTGTCGGGAAGTTCCAAGGAGAGATAATGCCGATAACGCCTACCGCTTCGCGAGTCACTTCAACAGAAACACCCGGGCGTACAGAATCTGCGTTGTCACCAATTTGGCGAAGCACTTCAGCCGCAAAGTATTGGAAGAACTGACCTGCACGGTAAATCTCACCGCGACCTTCAGCAAAAGGCTTACCTTCTTCACGAGATAGCAAAGTGCCCAGCTCATCACAACGGGCAATCAGCTCATCACCAATCGCTTGAAGCACCGCTTGCTTGCGTTCAATCGGCGTTTTTTCCCACTCTGGTTGAGCGTGTTTCGCCGCTGAAATCGCTTGTTGAACTTGCTCTGAACTTGCTTGTGCAAAGTTACCGATGTTTTCAGAAATATCTGATGGGTTAATGTTCGCTACGGTGCTTACACCCGCTTGCCATTCGCCGCCAATGTAAAGTGCGTTTTCTGCTTGAACATTCTGTAAGTGAGTCATCATTCTGTCCTTGTAACGTTAGGTTGCGGTTGAGTCTGGCAACCATCGAATTAATTAATAAATTGTTAATTTATATAGAGAATAAGTATTAATTTTGTATCTAGACGTAAAACTATTCGCTTGTATCAGTAAAGATCTGCGTAGACAAACAGCTTTGATTGGCAAATTGCCTCAGTTCACAGTCCATTTATTCAGGTTGAGACGCCGATGCATAAACCACGAACTCAACCAACATCTCTTCTCTGGCTAGCCCTGCAACAACGACTGCTGCACGATTAGAATAAGGTGCGTTGAAGTATTCTCCGTATACGCTGTTTACCGTTTTCAGGTATTCACGGTCAGTTACGTAAATCAGAACCTGCAGCACAGAATCCATCGATTCGCCTGCACACTCCAAGGTATGAACAAGGTTGTTAAAAGTCTGACGCGTTTGCGCTTCAATACCGCCTTCTACTACTGCGCCCGTTTCATCAATTGGAATCTGAGCCGTGTATAGAGTGCCGTTATTAACGATTGCCCACTCTAGTGGTGCTTTTGAAGCAAAAAGAGCGGTTTTTACTGGGTGTTTTTTAGTTTGTACGTTCACGATTCCATCCAACTTTGTAACAACTATGTTTCAAGATGGTTAAATACTGCACCTTGACGCATGATAAATCTAACGGTAAATTTTGTGCATTTGATAAATAAAATCTATCACCTTACAAAAAGTAAGATATAGCAAGGGCTAGAGAGGGAGCGAAGTAATGAGTATTAAGCTACAACAGTTAAAACATTTTGTTTTAGTCGTCGAAGAAGGTGGATTTCGAGCAGCTTCTCACCGAGCCAATCGCTCTCAGGCGGCACTGTCTACTTCGATAAAAGAGCTTGAGAAAATACTCGGCCAGCCACTGTTTGAAACAGGCAACAAATCTACGCTGACACCTTTCGGTGAAATATGCCTGCCAAAAATTATCCAATTCTTGAATGTTTACAAAGCATTAGATAATGACTTACGTGCAGCGGCGGCCGGGCAACAAGGAAGAGTTCGAATAGCGAGCGTGCCGTCGGTGGCAGCCAAATTGATCCCTAGCGTGTTAGGGGCCTTTTGTGAACAATACCCAAACGTTGAGGTGAGCCTGATTGATGATAATGCGGCAGGTGTAGAAGCAAGATTACTTTCTGGAGAAGTGGATGTAGCCCTAGGCAATACTTCCCATTTAGAGGAAGAGAGTATCGACTTCACCCCACTTCTTTCCGATCCTATCGGTGTGGTCTGCTTAAAGGACAACCCTATCGCCGCTCAACCTGAAGGGATCGAATGGCAAACTCTGTTAAAACAGCCCTTTATTCGTAACGGGACTTGCACCCTACTCGATCCAACACCTGCACGTATGCTCAGTGAACAAGCCCTGTATTCGGTAGAAAACATTACTTCTCTATTTTCTGTTTTGGAATTAGGCATTGGGGTAACCACACTGCCTAAGCTTGCTTTTCCAACCAATGAAACACGTTTAGTGTGGATTCCTTTGATCGACCCGCCGTTACAGCGTCAAATTGGAATATTCCGACTGTCTGACCGTACTATCTCACCCCAAGCGCAAGCTTTTCATGATTTGTGTATTCAGTATCTGAGCTATGAAGCGCCATAAGCAAGATTTAACAAATGGCAGTGCGTCACTGCCACTTGTTACTTCAGAATACGCTTTATCTGTTCTCATCAACCACAATCAACGGGCTCTGAAGTAAGGTTTGGACTTCATAAAAACGGTTTTAACACTCTCAATTCTTCCCCTTCACCTTCCAATATAACCGGCAATAAATACCTCAATGAGTAACAAAAACGTGGATAACCATTGATGTGACACAGTTTTTCCACGCTTCATGAGTAATAGATAAAAAATATATATTTCTGCGTAAATAAACGCACGCTGCTCGTTATAAATAACGAAATAGTGATGAAATCACACATCTAGCCCCAACTCTTACCCTTCTAAAAACAACCTGTAAGTACATGAAAAGTATAAATTAACCACCTTAATCTCACTTAGCCTGACTCTGAATTATTCAGGCAATTCTTAATACTTCAAGTTATCAATAAAGCATCTGAAATATTCATGATTAAAGTGACAGAATTATTACTTTCATAAATGAAAAACACCTATTTCAAAAATGGAATTATTGATGTCGATATTTGTCGTTTTGATCACATAATTTTAGGCGTAGTTTATATTTTGTAGAAACGAGAGCGAATTAGTTTATATCGTTCTATTTCTTCAGGAGATATAAAACCAGCAAGATTATATCTTTGTTAACAAGCAAAGTTTTATTAACAAGTAAATGCGAGTAGCAAGACATATTCAAACTGTGTTTTATATGAGCTTACACTGTTAAATATAAGGTTTTATTATGAGGCTTAGCGGGATAAGTGGTGACATTCTTGTTGCTGCTAAAAGAGTTGTTCTCTGCCAAATAGTATTAGCCGTCGGTGTAGTTTTATATGAAGTGTTTTTTGGTAATAAAGTAGATATGGAATCTTCAGCTTTGGGTATCGTTATTGCGATGCTACCCCCGCTGTTTGGTTTTATATATGCAAGCCTAAAGGTGCGCAAGAACCCTAATTATAGTTTACGTGACTTAATGCAAATGAGTCGTGTCGTGAAAATAACTTATACGTTCTTAATGTTTATCTTGGCATTCCAGTTTTTCAAATTGGATAACCCAGTAATATTGTACGCATATATTTTCACGATGGTTGGGTACTTCTTAACACCATTTATTACTGCCTCTACAAGATCGGAGTACGTGTAGTATGGATCAAGTAACTACCGCTCACGAATACATAGAGCATCACTTAACCTTCTTAACTACAGGTGATGGTTTCTGGGCGTTCAACATCGACTCGATGTTGGTATCTTGGATTACGGGTTTACTGTTTATTGGAGCTTTTCGATACGTAGTGACCAAGGGCACCAGCGGTGTTCCAGGTCGATTTCAATGTTTTATCGAACTGATATTTGATTTTGTAAACAACCTAGTAAAAGAGATTTTTCAAGCGGAGGATAAATTAATAGGGCCACTGGCATTAACCACTTTTGTTTGGGTGTTGTTAATGAATGCGGTCGATTTATTACCAATAGATTTCATACCAGCATTAAGTCGTGCAATGGGTCTAGAAAAGGGCGGGATCGAACTTTAACCATTGAAAATAATGGATTTATTTTACAGGGAACTTTTTTAGATAATCACGATCTGATCATGAAGTAAAAAAACATGAGAAATTCGCACATGATTATCATTGAGCAACTTAAAAAAGTGAAAGATACCCGTTCGCACATCAATCAAGTTTATCCTGTTATGGAAGTCGCTTTCGTGGTCATAACAGCCATGATTTGTGGTCAAAATAAATGGACAGAGATTAAGGATTTCGGTGAAGGAAATATCGAGTGGTTACGTGAGTATTTCCCCTACGAAAATGGTCTTCCCACTCGACATAATATAGCTGCGATCATGAGATCCGTTGTGCCAGAGACGCTATTGGAAGCTATGGTGGGCTGGGTCAATTTGCACAGAGAGAAGCATGCTCAGCCTATAATCAGTGTTGATGGGAAGGTTCTAAAAGGGGCAAAAGCAAGCAAACAACAGCACCCCCTCTATATGGTTTCGGCATTTGATGTAGACGAGGGTTTGACTCTCACACACCAACCTTGTGACGGCAAAGGTATGGAGCTGCTAGCAATAAGAAACATGCTAGACGCTTTAGATATCAAAGGATGTTTATTAACTGCTGATGCCCTGCATTGTCAGGTTGAAACACTGAATAAAGTAGTTGATAAAGGTGGAGATATCCTAGTACAAGTTAAACTGAATCAACCAAGTTTATTAGCAGAAATTGATGTGCAATTCCAAGACTATTGGGCTTTGCCTGAAGATAAACAGGAATCATACATCACGGAAGAGAAAGGGCATGGTAGAAAAGAGGTTCGTGAGGTTTACGTGCTTCCTGCAGCCTTCAGCGAAGCACTCAGACAGAAGTGGTGTCTCGTAAAAAGCATTGTTGCAGTGGTAAGAGATAGGAGTGTCAAAGGGAAAGGAAGTTATGAAACCTCGTACTATATTTGCACAGACCATTTATCTTTAGAGTTAGCCTCAAAGGCAACAAGAAAGCATTGGCATATTGAGAATCAGCAGCACTGGGCGTTGGACGTAATTTTCAAAGAAGACGAGCAGCGAATTTACGCTGGGGATTCAGCGTTGAATATGGCTTGTTGTCGTCGCTTTGTGCAGAACCTATTTAGAAAATCAGAGGGTAACTTGTCTGTACCAAGAAAGATGAACCAAGCCGCATGGAATAAAGATTACAGGGAAAAAGTTCTTTTTACATCAGATTAACAAAGTATATTCGCGCCCTTGGGTCTAGAACACTTTAGAGATCTACCAACGGCGGACGTAAATATTCCAATGTCGATGGCACTCGGTGTATTTATCTTACTGTTGACTTATACATTTAAAAATAAAGGATTGAAAGGCTTTATCAAAGAGCTTACTACGCAGCCATTTGATAACCCTCTTTTATACCCTGTTAACTTAGTTCTTGAATTAATCACATTAATTTCAAAACCTATATCACTAGGCTTACGATTATTCGGAAACATGTATGCAGGTGAGATGATATTTATTCTGATCGCATTAATGCCATGGTGGATGCAATGGGCACTGAGTGTTCCTTGGGCACTATTCCACATATTAATCGTATTCTTGCAAGCATTTATATTTATGGTACTGACCGTTGTTTATTTAGGTATGGCAACAGAAGAACACCACTAATTAATAACTAAAAAATTTAACTAACAAATTATTTATCGGAGATACAAATGGATATCGTAAGCGCAGTTTTATATGTAGCAGGTGCATTACTGATTGGTTTAGGTGCGGCAGGCGCAGCGTCAGGTATTGGTAAGGGCGCGAATATACTTTGTTAATCTGATGTAAAAAGAACTTTTTCCCTGTAATCTTTATTCCATGCGGCTTGGTTCATCTTTCTTGGTACAGACAAGTTACCCTCTGATTTTCTAAATAGGTTCTGCACAAAGCGACGACAACAAGCCATATTCAACGCTGAATCCCCAGCGTAAATTCGCTGCTCGTCTTCTTTGAAAATTACGTCCAACGCCCAGTGCTGCTGATTCTCAATATGCCAATGCTTTCTTGTTGCCTTTGAGGCTAACTCTAAAGATAAATGGTCTGTGCAAATATAGTACGAGGTTTCATAACTTCCTTTCCCTTTGACACTCCTATCTCTTACCACTGCAACAATGCTTTTTACGAGACACCACTTCTGTCTGAGTGCTTCGCTGAAGGCTGCAGGAAGCACGTAAACCTCACGAACCTCTTTTCTACCATGCCCTTTCTCTTCCGTGATGTATGATTCCTGTTTATCTTCAGGCAAAGCCCAATAGTCTTGGAATTGCACATCAATTTCTGCTAATAAACTTGGTTGATTCAGTTTAACTTGTACTAGGATATCTCCACCTTTATCAACTACTTTATTCAGTGTTTCAACCTGACAATGCAGGGCATCAGCAGTTAATAAACATCCTTTGATATCTAAAGCGTCTAGCATGTTTCTTATTGCTAGCAGCTCCATACCTTTGCCGTCACAAGGTTGGTGTGTGAGAGTCAAACCCTCGTCTACATCAAATGCCGAAACCATATAGAGGGGGTGCTGTTGTTTGCTTGCTTTTGCCCCTTTTAGAACCTTCCCATCAACACTGATTATAGGCTGAGCATGCTTCTCTCTGTGCAAATTGACCCAGCCCACCATAGCTTCCAATAGCGTCTCTGGCACAACGGATCTCATGATCGCAGCTATATTATGTCGAGTGGGAAGACCATTTTCGTAGGGGAAATACTCACGTAACCACTCGATATTTCCTTCACCGAAATCCTTAATCTCTGTCCATTTATTTTGACCACAAATCATGGCTGTTATGACCACGAAAGCGACTTCCATAACAGGATAAACTTGATTGATGTGCGAACGGGTATCTTTCACTTTTTTAAGTTGCTCAATGATAATCATGTGCGAATTTCTCATGTTTTTTTACTTCATGATCAGATCGTGATTATCTAAAAAAGTTCCCTGTAAAATAAATCCATTATTTTCAATGGTTAAAGTTCGATCCCGCCCTTAGGTATTGGTAACTTGGCAGGTAAATACCTTGAAGGTGTTGCTCGTCAACCAGACCTTACTCCAATGCTTCGTACTCAATTCTTCATCATGATGGGTCTTGTGGATGCAGTACCAATGATCGGTGTTGGTATCGGTCTATACATCATCTTCGCCGTGGCTTAATCAAAAAGCTACGAAAAGATCGATTTGTAATTAATCAAGATTTAGCGAGGAAGGTATGAACTTAAATGCAAGCATGTTCGGGCAAGCAATCTCATTCGTGATTTTTGTTTGGCTATGCATGAAATATGTATGGCCCCCTCTCACCGCAATGTTAGACGAGCGCCAAAAAGAAATTGCTGATGGTTTACGCCATTCAGAGAATGCAGCGAAAGAGCTAGAACTAGCAAAATCCAATGGCGCACAACTTGTCGAAGATGCAAAACGCAACGTAACTGAACTGATTGAACAAGGCAAAAAACGCCGCAATGAAATCATCAGCTTAGCGCACGAAGAAGCAGAGCAAGAAAAAGCTCGCATCTTAGAGCAAGGCAGAGCCGAACTAGAAAGTGAGCGTCAAAAGTTACGTCGTGAACTTCAGGCAGACATGGCAGACGCTGTAATTCAAAGTGCACAGAAACTGATCAACAAAAACCTAGATTCAGAAACGAACCGAGCGTTAGTTGATCAACTCATTAGCGAACTGTAAGCGGAGGCAGTATGTCAGATTACACCAATATTGCTCATCCCTACGCCAAAGCCTCATTCGACTTTGCTTTGGGTGAAAACAAGTTACAAGAGTGGCACTCCATGCTTTCAATTCTTGTGGCAGTAACGGAAGAAGAAGCGATCGCTGATCAGATTATCTCAGCAGAAGGGGCAAGCGCCCAACAAACTGAACAGCTCGCCAATCTCATCATTCATGTTTGCCAAGGGTTGGTTGATGAACACGTTATCAACCTAATTCGAGTGTTGGCTGAGAATGGTCGCCTTTCCGTCGTAAAAGACTTGTTTAGCTTGTTCAGCGAGCTGAAGGACGAACATGAACGTGTAATTCCTGTCACTGTCACCAGCTCTGAATGCCTTACATCAGGTCAAGTTACCTCATTAACGGCTGCACTTGAGAAGAAATTAGAGCGTCAGGTTGAATTAGAACAGGTGATTGACGACTCACTGGTCGGTGGGATTGTCATCAAGGCGGGTGAAACCGTTATCGATGGTTCATTGAACACATCAATAAGCCGATTAGCTAATCAACTTCACGCGAGATAGGTAATAAAATGCAATTAAATTCAAATGAAATTAGTGATCTAATTAGAGAACGAATCTCGCAATTTAACGTGAGCACTGAAGCTCGCAACGAAGGCACTATCGTATCGGTTCGTGATGGCATCATCACCATCAATGGCCTTGCAGATGTGATGCAAGGCGAGATGATTGAACTACCTGGTGGCAAATACGCACTTGCACTTAACCTAGACACCCACTCTGTTGGTGCGGTAGTTATGGGTCCTTACATTGACCTTTCTGAAGGCATGAAAGTAAAAGGTACTGGACGTATCTTGGAAGTACCAGTCGGTAATGGGCTTCTGGGCCGTGTAGTAAACACTCTAGGTGAGCCAATTGATGGTAAAGGTCCAGTAAGTTGTGACCGTCTTGACCCAGTAGAAGTGATTGCCCCTGGTGTAATTGAGCGTAAGTCTGTAGACCAGCCTATTCAGACTGGCTACAAAGCGGTAGATACCATGGTGCCTATCGGTCGTGGTCAACGTGAACTGATCATTGGTGACCGTCAGGCAGGTAAAACGGCATTGGCAATCGACGCCATCATCAACCAAAAAGACTCAGGCATTAAATGTGTGTATGTGGCGATTGGTCAAAAAGCATCAACCATCGCTAACGTGGTTCGCAAGCTTGAAGAGCACGACGCACTTAAAAACACCATCGTTGTCGTGGCATCAGCATCAGAGTCTGCCGCGCTTCAATACCTAGCCCCTTATGCGGGTTGCACCATGGGTGAATACTTCCGTGACCGCGGTGAAGATGCACTGATCATCTACGATGACCTATCCAAACAAGCGGTCGCATACCGCCAAATCTCATTGCTACTTAAACGCCCACCGGGCCGTGAAGCCTTCCCTGGCGACGTATTCTACCTTCACTCACGCCTGCTAGAGCGCGCAGCACGAGTCAATGCAGAGTATGTAGAGAAGTTCACTAACGGTGAAGTGAAAGGCCAAACAGGCTCATTAACCGCGCTTCCTATCATTGAAACTCAAGCAGGCGACGTATCGGCATTCGTACCAACCAACGTAATCTCGATTACCGACGGTCAGGTTTTCCTACAGACTCAGCTATTTAACGCAGGCTTACGTCCGGCTGTTGACCCAGGTATCTCGGTATCTCGTGTGGGTGGTGCTGCCCAGTGCAAGATCATCAAGAAGCTATCTGGAGGTATCCGTACTTCACTGGCTCAATATCGTGAATTGGCGGCATTCGCTCAGTTCTCTTCAGACCTAGATGAGATGACGCGTAAGCAACTTGACCATGGTGAGCGTGTGACTGAACTGATGAAGCAAAAGCAGTACTCCCCAATGTCGGTTGCAGAACAAGCTACTGTGATTTACGCGGCTGAAAAAGGCTACTTAGTCGATGTTGAGCTAAACAACCTAGCCCGCTTCGAAGAAGAGCTGATCGCGTACGCCAAAGCTCAAAACCCAGCGCTGATCGACAAGATTAACGCGACAGGTGATTACAACGACGAAATCGATAGCGCTCTTAAAGAGATTCTAGAAGGTTTTGTTGGGATGAAAGCTTGGTAAGTGCTCCGGTTTGTTAGCTGGAAACAAAAACAAATAGGAGCAGATTATGGCAAGTACTAAAGAAATTCGCACCAAGATAGCCAGTGTTAGTAACACTCAGAAAATCACAAGTGCAATGGAAATGGTCGCGGCAAGTAAGATGCGTAAGGTTCAAGACAACATGACGCAGACGCGACCATATGCCGAAAACATGCGTAAGGTTATCTCCCATGTTGCATCAGGGTCGCTGGAATACCAGCACCCTTACCTTCAACAGCGTGAACCCAAGCGCGTGGCTTACATCATTATTTCGTCTGACCGCGGTTTATGTGGTGGCTTGAACTCCAACTTGTTCAAGAAAGTGCTGGAAGAAATGGAGCAATGGCGTGCTAAAGGCGTTGAGGTAGAAACCACCTTAATTGGTTCAAAAGCTATCTCATTTTTCCAACGCGGCGGCAATGTTATCGCACAAACTTCAGGCCTAGGTGACGCACCTAAGTTAGAAGACATCTTAGGTACGGTCAACGCGATGCTTGGTCACTATGACGAAGGCAAAATCGACAGCTTGTATCTAGTCTACAACCAGTTCGTTAACACCATGGTTCAAGCTCCAACGACTTTACAGCTTCTACCCCACCCTTCTGACTCAGAGGCAGACGGTGAAGCCAAGAAAGAACGTCGTTGGGACTACATCTATGAGCAAGCGCCAAGAGACATACTCTCTGAACTGTTACACCGATACATCGAATCTCAAGTGTATCAAGGCATCGTTGAGAGCATTGCCTGTGAGCAAGCTGCCCGAATGGTCGCCATGAAAGCCGCTACCGACAACGCTGGCCAGCTCATCGATGATTTGCAGTTGGTGTACAACAAGACACGACAAGCTGCCATTACCCAAGAACTGAGTGAAATCGTCTCAGGAGCTCAAGCTGTCTAAGGGCAGGCAAGAGCGGGTCAGAATAGAATTTGAGGAATTACACATGAGTGTTGGAAAAATAGTAAAAGTGATCGGCGCGGTGGTCGACGTCGAGTTTAGCGGCAACAATAGCCCACGCGTTTATGATGTATTGAAAGTCACTAGCGACGAAGCAAGCTCGCTAGTATTAGAAGTTCAACAGCAACTTGGCGGTAACATTGTTCGCTGTATTGCGATGGGTACATCAGACGGCTTACGTCGTGGCCTAACTGTTGAAAACACAGGCTCTCCAATCACGGTTCCAGTAGGTGAAGAAACATTAGGCCGTATCATGAACGTGCTTGGTCAACCTATCGATGAATGTGGCGAAATCGGCCAAAAAGAGAACTACGAGATCCACCGCGAAGCCCCTTCTTATGAAGAAAAAGCGAACAGCACTGAATTGCTTGAGACAGGTGTTAAGGTTATCGACCTTATCTGTCCATTCGCTAAGGGTGGTAAAATTGGTCTGTTTGGTGGTGCCGGTGTAGGTAAAACCGTCAACATGATGGAGCTTATCAACAACATCGCTAAAGCTCACTCAGGTCTGTCTGTGTTTACAGGTGTAGGTGAACGTACTCGTGAAGGTAACGACTTCTACTACGAGATGAAAGAAGCTGGCGTACTAGACAAGGTTGCCATGGTTTACGGCCAAATGAATGAGCCACCGGGTAACCGTCTACGTGTTGCGCTTACTGGCCTAACTATGGCTGAACGCTTCCGTGATGAAGGCCGTGACGTACTCTTGTTCATCGATAACATCTACCGTTACACGCTTGCAGGGACAGAAGTATCTGCGCTGTTAGGTCGTATGCCTTCAGCGGTAGGTTACCAACCAACACTAGCGGAAGAGATGGGCGTACTTCAAGAGCGTATCACGTCAACAAAACAGGGCTCTATCACCTCTATCCAAGCGGTATACGTACCTGCGGATGACTTGACTGACCCATCGCCAGCAACCACCTTTGCTCACTTAGATGCGACCGTTGTACTGTCTCGTAACATCGCAGCACTGGGTTTATACCCTGCGATTGACCCGTTAGATTCAACGTCACGTCAATTGGACCCGCTGATCGTAGGCCAAGAGCACTACGACATTGCACAAACGGTTCAAACCACGCTGCAACGCTACAAAGAACTTAAAGACATCATCGCGATTCTTGGTATGGATGAGCTTTCGACAGAAGATAAGCAGGTCGTATCTCGCGCTCGTAAGATTGAACGTTTCTTAACTCAGCCTTACCACGTAGCGGAAGTCTTTACCGGTCAGAAAGGTGTGTTTGTACCACTCAGCGAAACGCTAAGAGGCTTCAAAGGCCTATTAAATGGTGAATACGACGACATTCCAGAGCAAGCATTCTTGTACTGTGGCTCTATCGACGAAGTGCTTGAAAAAGCGAAATCACTCTAACAGGTAGGTGCATCATGGCTATTGGAATTACAGACAATACATTTCAACTTAATATCGTAAGTGCGGAAGGTACGCTGTTTTCAGGGCCGGCATATGCCCTAGCCGTTTCTGGAGCAGATGGTGAACTCGGGATTCGTCCCGGTCACTCCCCGCTTCTCAGTAAAATAAAGCCGGGCGTGACAGTATTTGTCACCGACCCAAAAACAGAAGATGAAGTGCTTTATGTGTCTGGCGGGATGATTGAAGTTCAACCCGATGTAGTGACGGTGTTGGCCGATACCGCTTTGCACGCAAAAGACATTGACCGTGCTCGCGCAGAGGAAGCGAAACACGCCGCTCTAGAGAACATCAATAAGGGCAACGTAGACGTTAACTTTGCGCAAGCTCAGCTTGAACTAGCAAAAGCGATTGCTCAACTTAGAGCTGCGGATCTCACTTCCTCTCGAACTCGCCACTAAACATAGGCAATTACTTATTTCTGTGTAGATAGTCTCCCCACTTAAAAACGATTTAAGTGGGGAGACTACAACTAAAGCTTTAGACTCAACCCCTTCCCTGCTTACTCAGTATTCGCTCGCCTGATTCGCTTACTTTACCCACCAGCACCTCAATATTATTTCTCTGCAAAACGCGCTTGGTGCGGATCAAGTTCATGACCAAGAGGCTGCGCCAGTGCATGATAAAGCTCTGGCTTACGACCACGAATCCAACGTCTCCCGGTACACATCTCTAACTCTTGTGCTTTCAAATCCGCAATCACCATATCGTCATCAACGCTGTCCGTCTCCGTGATGATCTCCCCATATGGGCTCAATACCATCGCATTGCCCGTTCTTACTTCATCCATATCAACGCCGACACCATTACTAAACACCACAAACATGCCGTTGTCGTGTGCCCTTGCCGGTAGCCAACGCATCAGCCACTCGCGTCCATTCTTACCCTGCATCTCGGCACGAATCGCTTCAGGGTTTTCATTTCGCTTAAACCATAGTTCTGGGTCAATTCGCTTCATCGCATTTGGGCTACGTGAATGACAACCGCCCGTCTGATGGGGCGCAATCAGTATATCGGCACCTTTCAAAGCGGTAATTCGAACGTTCTCAACTAAGTTGTTATCCCAACAAATCAGGATACCGACTTTGCAACCGTGGGGCGTATCAAACACCGTATATTGATCGCCGCTGCTCATATATGGGCTTACGAACGTGTGCAGTTTTCGATGCTTCTGTACTTCACCATTTGGCATCGCGAAGACATACGTGTTGTATAACTCACCATCCGTTCCCTGCTCTATCAAGCCCGCACCTACACTCATTCCAAATTGCGTTGCCAACGAAACGAGCTTTTGAATAGATTCACCGCTCGGTACAGGTTCCGCTAACGCTTCAATCTCATCTCGCGGTAAAGCAGACACATGCCAGTAGCCAGTAATACACATCTCCGGGAAGCTGATGATCTCGACACCACTATCCGCTGCTTGTTGAACGTAATGCTCAATCACCGATAAGTTGTAAGCCTTGTCGCCAGCATGATGGTTAAACTGGACCGATGCTACTTTGATGTCTCTTTTCATGATTCGTCCTCTAATTTTCGCTTTATCCGATTTGCTATGGACCCAGTATAAAAAATCACTTCAATTCCATATAATGAAAGGTATTCTCAGTTCAATGAGCATTTGGAATGGAATTTGATTTACTGAAGGCGTTTTGTCAGCTGGCTAAATCCGGCAATTATCGTTTGGCTTCAGAGCAGCTCTACATTACTCAGTCGGCACTCACCAAAAAGATTCAGCGGCTTGAATCCAATATTGGAGCGAGCCTGTTCTCTCGTGGTCGAAATGGCGCAGAGCTAACACACGCAGGCAAGACTTTACTGGCAGATGCCCAACGCTTGGTCGATTCAATGCAAGCCTTTGAGCAGCTTTCTGGCTCGGTGGTCAACGGGACAGAGGGGCATTTAAACATTGGATTTGGCGTGTCCACTTATCATGAGGCACCTAAGATGATTGCAGCGTACAAACAACAGCAGCCGAATGTTCGCATCACCTTGAATGACACCCCTTCTAAGCAGCAAAAAGATGAGCTGTTGAGCCACGAACTCGATATCAGCTTCAATCGTATCCCCGATTCATCCGTTCTAAACAGCCTAACGCTTTTCGATGATTCCCTTGTGATTGCCATTCACAAAGATCTTCTCAAGCAAGCGCCAAGCAAAGCTCTGATTATCTCTGAGTTAGCGAAATGGCCTTACCTAAAGCTCGCCCAACATCGTGGACCCGGACTAGACAAACAGATCCAGCAATATTGCATCGCCAATAATATCGAGCTATCAAAGACACAAGAAGCTGACGATATTCTTACCTTGCTAGCCTTAGTATCGGCCAATATTGGCTTCACCATAGTACCGAGCAGCGCGCAGCAGATAAGCAACACCAAAGTTGAATTCATTGCATTACAGGGCGAGCACGCCACTTGGCCTGTCGGATTAATATGGAATGGAGAGAGTGAGAACCCACTCAGGGATAGATTTGTAGAGTTTGTGGCTCAGCAGGTAGGAAGCAGCTTATAAGTCAGCGATGGCTTTAAGTGTTTAAGTGCAGTGGCAAACATGGTGACAAGGGCAATATAAAGCGCACTGCACTTTATATTGCATACTCGACATGAAAAGCGACTTCGGCAGATCACTATTAAAAATTACAGCTGACTGGCTTCAAACCAGCTACGAATATGTTGTGCAACGATCTTTGGTTGCTCCATCGTCGATAAGTGTCCACAATCAGGAATGACATGAAGTGATATCTGCTTGATGTGTTTTGCCATTAGCAGGTGATTATCGATTGGACATAACAGGTCATCTTTGCCAGTGATGATCAACGTAGGAACCTGAATATCGGCCAATAGTGGTCTCGCGTCAGGACGAGTCGCCAATGCTTGAGCGTGAGCCTCAAACCTTTCAACACCAATATTGTTCGCCATTTGCGTGATTCTTTGAGTCAACTCTTGATTCGCTAGTTGATTAGGATGAATAAGCACTGGCATTAGAATATCAGGCGTTATTGACTCAAACTCCCCTGCTTTTGCTTTATCAACCAAGGCGTTTCTTTTCTCAGACACTTCTGGCTTTTCATCTGCAGAGTTGGTGTCCATTAAGATCAAGCCTTTCACGCGTTGTGGCGCTTGTCGAAAGACTTCAAACGCAAGGATGCCGCCCATAGATAAGCCACCAAGCACGAAACTTTGTGGGGCGTTCTCTAGCACTTTACTCGCCAAGGCTTGCATGGATGTGTCGGCTCCCAAGTCACAAGTAAAAGGAGCCACCCAATCGGGCAGCTCTTTATTGACGTCTTGAAACAACGCTTCATCACATAACAAACCAGGTAACCATAGCAGTGGTACTTCTGGTTTCATCATTAGTTATCCTGCAGTGTTTGTGGTTGGTCAGAACCCAATACCACGTAGGTGAAGCTTGTGCCTCTTAGGTTCTCAAGGCTGTACGATGCACCTGCTGGTACACTAAATACGTCGCCAGTGGTCAGAACGACTTGCGCTTGCTCGCCGTCTTGAACGATGTTTAATAAGGTGTCGCCTTCGAAGTTAATCAACACCTGCTTTTCATCACGTTGGTGAACAGGAATACTCGCCCCTTCCGTTAACTCGTACGCCATTATACTTACGTCATCCACGCTCTTAACTTGGAAGTCATAGCTCGCAGATGGGTGGCCTGTTAATGCAAACTGTTTAACGCCGGGCTTGTCAAAATCACCTGAGATTTCTCGGTAATCCTTTTTCAAAGCAACGAAAGGCATCATCTGCTCAGCTGTGTAGGTATCGAATTTGCTCAGCTCTTCGTCCGTTAGTAGTGGCATTAATTCAGACTCACTAGGCACTGCATCACCATCAATGGTATCAACCAGCGTGCCGTCTGCTTTTAGGTATAAACCGTAGCCTTGGCTGTCTGTAATCACGCTTGGGTGCCAAACTACGCCACCGCCAGAGTTATCACCACCTAACACAGAGTACATAAAGCCGTAATCACGCCCTACCACCTCAAAGCCTCGGAACAGGTTCGTCGGAATCGAGATAACATCACCATGCGACAATACCGCTTCGTGTTCACCTTCATTACCCCAGTAGAATCTAAACTGACCTTTGAAAACCACGAATAGCTCAGCAGTGTGATGAGAGTGCAGAGAGTTCTTAATGCCTGGAGGCTGACCCGCAGCACCAATGTTAAAGCCTGCCGTTTCACGGATATGAACATGTTGACGGCTGCTTTCAGCCACACCAGCACCGATGATACAGAAGTTGTCTTTTAGGTCGCTTCCCGGAGTACGTGCATCAATGAAAGCACTCGTGCCTGGGATAAGCTCCATGTAACGAACGAGATTGTTATTTATTGTATTTTGTAGGGTCATTCTAAATTCCTTCTTACCTAACCTAGCGGTCTTCCACCATCGACTGCGATGGTGTTACCGGTTGAAAATGTCAGTAGCTCTGCAGCTGCATAAACGGCGTTGGCAACTTCTTCGTCACTCGCTAATCGTTTAAGCGGTGTTGACTGCTCTTGTGCATTGCGCCATTCATCGTCTAAGCCTTTGACAAATTCGGTATCCACTAAGCCAGGAGCAACAGCGAGTACTCGGATATCTGGAGATAAAGCACGGCCTAATGAACGAGTCATGTTTTCAACCGCTGATTTACTCGCACAATACGCCACGTTGCTACCCATTGCGGTTTGTGCTGCAATCGAAGTGATGTTCACTACGCAACCCTTGGCGCTGCGAAGTAATGGCTCAAACGCACGAACCATCGCAAATGGAGCTCGAACATTGACGCGGAAGATTTTGTCTATCAGCTCATCATTCAGAGACGCTAAATCATTGTGCGCGACAAACTTTGTCATACCTGCACAGTTCACTAACAAATCTAATGAATCCGACGACTCTTTAACTTGGTCCGCTAATGCGCCAATCGCAGAGCTGTCTTCTACATTCAGTTGATACATGCCATGACCTGAACCTTGCAAGCTGTCCAAGATCTGTTGGGCTGCAACCTCATTGCTGTTGTAGGTAAAGACAACACGATAGCCAGATCGCGCTAATTTGTGACATATGGCGGCACCGATGCCGCCACTGCCGCCTGTAACTAAGGCGAGTTTTGTCATGTTATGCCTCTACCGATTTTTCTTTGTAGCGACGAACGCGAATGTCTGCTTGCTCTTTGTGGCCAGCGAAACCTTCTAGTGCACATAGACGTGAACAGTACTCACCTACTTTTAGTGAAGCCGCTTCAGTTACGCGCTGGTAAGTACATGTTTTAATGAATTTACCAACCCATAGACCGCCGGTGTAACGTGCTGCTTTGTTTGTTGGCAGAGTATGGTTAGTACCGATACATTTATCGCCGTAAGAAACGTTTGTCTCACGGCCTAAGAAAAACGCGCCATAGTTAGTCATGTTGTCTAGGAAGTACTTAGGATCTTTTGTCATTACTTGTACATGTTCAGAAGCAATGTCATCTGCTACTTCAACCATCTCTTCGTAGCTATCACAAACAATAACCTGACCGTAGTTTTCCCATGCCTTACCTGCCACTTCAGCAGTAGGAAGAATCGTTAGCTGACGCTCAATCTCTTTTACTGTCTCTTCTGCAAAAGTTTCGCTATTCGTTAGCAGTACTGCTGGAGAGTTGTAACCGTGCTCAGCTTGACCAAGTAAGTCCGCTGCTGCTAATTCAGGGTCACATCCCTCTTCGTCTGCAATCACAAGCGTCTCTGTTGGGCCAGCGAACAAGTCGATACCAACACGACCAAACAGCTGACGTTTTGCCTCTGCTACAAATGCGTTACCAGGGCCAACGATCATATCAACTGGAGCAATCGTTTCTGTACCAAGCGCCATCGCACCTACCGCTTGTACGCCGCCAAAACAGTAAATCTCATCCGCTCCAGCCATCGCCATTGCCGCAACAATCGCCACATTTGGTTGACCATTAAAAGGAGGAGCACAAGCAATCACACGCTTCACGCCAGCCACTTTCGCAGTAAGAACACTCATGTGCGCTGATGCAACCAATGGGTACTTACCACCTGGGATGTAGCAACCGACACTGTTTACTGGCACATTTTTGTGGCCCAGTACAACACCCGGCATAGTCTCTACTTCTACATCATGCATTGAGTCTCGTTGGATCTGAGCGAAGTTACGAACCTGTGTTTGTGCAAATTCAATGTCGTGCTTAGTCGATTCGTCCAATGCGTCCACACATGCCTGAATTTGGTCATCTGTTAAGCGAAACTGCTCCGGAGACCAGTTATCAAATTTTTCTGAAAGCTCACGTACTGCACTGTCACCTTTCTTTTCGATGTCAGAAAGAATGTTCTCAACCGTTTGACGTACTTGCGCGTTGTTTGATGCTGGTGCTTCTTCAGTGATGCCGTGTTTTAGAATGCGAGCCATGCGTAATTCTCCTTGTGGCGTATGCCTAGTGTTTGCTTATGTGTAGTTTTGACAGAGTATATTTTTTGTTTTGTATACTTTTGGATACGAATGCAAAACAAACATAAACATTTTTTTAACACTTGGCAAATTCATTTCTCGACTTAAAAAATCAAATGCAACTTATTGTTTTTAAGATAAAAACCATTTAAAAACGACCAGATACAATACTTGTCGGATTAAAATACAGTCAATTTATGTTGCATTGATCACATTGTTTTTACTCTTTTTTTACAACAACACATGTTAAGTTTTGCATACCTTTGCAAAAGCAAACAAAAACTAACGGAGAATAAAAAGTAATGGATCACTTTAAGAACACACTTAACAACACCGAACTACTTGGTACCTTTGTCAAAACCCCTCACCCACACATCATCGAAGTGCTGGCGTTGGCAGAACTCCCTTTCATTGTGCTAGACGCGGAACACGCCCCTTTTGACAGATCGACACTGGATAGCTGTATTCTTGCTGCGCGCGCTAATCAGCTCCCTTGCGTAGTTCGAGTTCAAGATAGCCAGCCATCGACCATTTTGAATGCGTTAGATTGCGGAGCGTCAGGAATCCAGATCCCACACGTATGCAGTGCAGAGCAAGCAGAAAAGTTAGTGAAAATGTCCCATTACGGTGAAGGTGGTCGAGGCTATGCAGGCTCAAGCCGCGCAGCAAAATACGCAACCAAACCGATGGCCAAACACCTAGAGGACAGCCAGAACAACACAGTTGTCATTGCACAAATTGAAGACCCTGAAGGTGTGGTAAACGCAGAATCGATAGCAAAAGTGGAAGGCATTGATGCACTGTTCATTGGACAAGTCGATTTGGCCGTGTCTCATGGAGCTGAAAGTGTGAATGATGAATGCGTGCGAGAAGCGAGCATCAAAATAATCAAAGCAGCTCAGCAAGTTAACAAGCCCGTTGGTATGTTTGTCGCAAATGCTCAAGTGGCTCGTCACTGGAAAGAGCTCGGCGTTAACTTCTTTTGCGTCGGTTCTGAACACAAAATGATCATTGATGGCTTTCGAAATGAGCAAGCCGTCATGAATTCATAAATTTTCTTTGTGATTTCAAATGTTACACGTATTGTAATTATCAAACCTTGCTCATTAGGACCTGTTGACCTAATCAAGGTGGCGCTTGGATTTATCGCGATATAAGGAGATTCACCATAAAAGCGAAAGTTACCTCTATTGATGTTGCCAAAATGCTTGGCGTTTCTCAGTCTACCGTTTCTCGGGCATTCAGTCCGACAGCGAGCATTAGTGAGAAGAAACGTAAAATGGTTATGGATGCCGCGACCAAGCTTGGCTACACGCCAAATGCGATCGCTCGTAGCCTTATATCCAATCGTTCAGGGCTAGTGGCTATCGCACTTGATAGCGAATCAAACCCAATGTACGACTTGCAATCTCGTGCTCTCGCGATGGAAATTCAAAAAAGCGGTGGCCAAGTTGTCCTTTGCCCTATCGATAAAGACGACTTGGATCTTGCCATTTCACGTGCGATTGAATATCAAGTTGATGGCTTAATCATTGCCACCAGCCGTCTTACTTCCCGAGCATTCGCACAATGTGAAAAGTTTGGCGTTCACTTAAGCCTTATCAACCGTTATACAGAAAGCATTAATGCGAACAGCGCAGGCCTAGATAACCAACGAGCTGGCACGCAAGCGGCGGATTATTTGCTGGATAAGGGCTACCAACAACTGGCTTATGTCAGTGGTGATGCAGGCTCAATGACCAGTGACAAACGTTGGCTTGGCTTCTCTGAAACCGCAAAAACTCGTGAAGCCGCTTCACCTATCTTCATCAATGCCAAATACAGTTTTGAAGCGGGATTAGAAGCAGCTAAAGAGTTAATGGAGCATACATCCAAGCCAGATGCTGTGTTCTGTGCCAATGATATCCTAGCTATGGGTGTTATAGACGGTCTTAGAAAGCTCGGATGCCATATTCCAGAAGACTTTGCAGTGATGGGAGTGGATGATATCCCAATGGCCTCTTGGCCAAGCTATGACCTCACTACTATTGCTCAGCCTACCGAAAAAATCGTGCGAAGAGCTGTCGAAGACTTAATGCAGCGCATCAACGATAACGTGGACGCTAAAGGCGAATACCTGCTTGAATCTGGCACCATTATTGAGCGAGGGAGTACAACCAAAGGCTCTTAGATAGCTTTCTCCCCTTTAATAAGCTCGCTGGAAACCAACCTACTCAACAGCGATAAATTTAGACTAAAAGCCCTAATCTCAAGTTAGGGCTTTTTTCTGTGATCTCGTCTAAAGATTCGCCTATTCATATTAACTGCACTATCAAATCGCCCCATTTGTTATTGACTTGTTAGCTCTGCGTTTATATTTTGGATTCGTATGCAAAAATTAGGATATGAAGTGCGGATAAATAACCCACTGAACAACATGGCTCAAATGAATGCACATAAAAGCCATGTGATGAACAAGGAAGAACGATGAAACGCGCAATCTTTACCTCGATTACTGCCCTCGGCTTAACGCTGTCTAGCATGAATACCTTTGCAAGCAATGTGATCCGCCTTGCTCATGACAGCCAAGAAACATCACCCGTCCATAAAGCAATGCTTCACTTCGAAAAAGAGTTGGAATCTCGCTCTAACGGAGAGCTTGAAGTTGAAATCTACCCTGCCCGTCAACTGGGCGATGTAAGAGAAACCACAGAGCTTGTTCAGCAAGGTAACTTACAGATTACGTTTGGTGCATCAGTGCTGCTTTCGCCTTACGTACCTGAGTTCAACGTACTTGATGTCTTCTATCTGTTTGAAGACGAAGCGCAAGCACACAAAGCATTGGACAGCGACAAGATCGGCAAACCACTTCTTAATTCAATGGAGTCAAAAGGCTTTCATGGATTAGGTTTCATGGAAGTTGGCTTCCGCAGCATCACCAATAACAAGCAACCGATTAACAGTATTGAAGACTTGAACAGCTTAAAGATTCGTTCAGCGTCTAACCCAACACAAATCAGTGCTTGGAAATCGGTAGGTACGGCACCGACACCGCTTTCTTGGGGTGAGATCTTCACTTCGTTACAACAAGGCTTAATCAATTCACAAGAAAGCGCGGTTTACTCTATTTACGCTGAGCGTTTTTATGAAGCACAAGAGTACCTATCGCTCACTAACCATATTTACACTAACTACGTGCTATTCATGAATAAAGAGTTCTGGGATTCTCTACCGAGTGATCAACAGGCACTTATCAACGAAGTAAGCCAAGAAACCATCGCGGTACAGCGTGATCTTGCAGCGAAACAGAACCAAGAAGTCATCAAAGAGCTTGAAGCGAAAGGCATGACAGTAAACGTAGTACCAACAGACGTTCGTGCTCAAATGAAAGAAAAGATGAATGCAGCGGTTTACCAAGAGCTTCGTAGCAAAACTGGCGAAGCGCTATTCGACAGTGTGATTACAGAAATAGAGCAACTCTAATTCTCTGATCACGATTGCTAGCCCTTCATGGGTGCCCGTTATTGACTCAGGCTTTGAGGCTTTGTTTTAAAGCAGCTTTATTGCTTTACAGACAAACAGCTTTAAAGCCTGAGATGCAGTTCATTCATTGGCATTCAATGCCCTTTTCAACACTCTTTGGAGTTACGTATGAAATGGTTTCGCCTGTTCGACCGATACTTCGAACCAACACTGATCGTACTTTCTATCTCGTTGATGACCGCTCTACTCTGTTTACAGATAGCATTGCGCCTATTTGACGCTTCAATTGCTTGGGCAGAAGAACTTGCCCGCTACCTTTTCGTTTGGGCGATGTACTTAAGCATCAGCTACTGTATTCGTGATGATCGACATATTCGCATTCGCCTATTCATAGACAAACTACCGGGTAATCTAACCCACTACAGTTTAATTCTTTCAGACCTTATCTACCTTGCCTTCAGCTGTACCGTTGCCTGGTTTGGTTTCAAAGTGATTGGTCGAAGCCTGAAACTGGGCCAAATCGCTCCAGCAATGGAAATCCCGATTGCGTGCTTGTATGCATCCGTTCTGGTGTGTGCGGTATTAAGTTCTATACGCTTGGTAGTCAGCATCAACAAACGTATCTCAGTCATTGCTTATTCACCAAAACCTGTTCGACTAACGCAACACCGTTACCGTCACTTGAAAGCAAAACACCGTACTTCTAACCGCTTGTTGGAGCTAAGCTTATGACCTCTGCTTTGTTATTTGGTAGTTTCGGATTTCTGCTTCTTATTGGCGTTCCCGTAGGTATCGCACTCGCAGGTGCCAGCATGCTGGCAATCTTGAGCCTACCCTTCTTAAATATTGAATTTTTAGTTCAGGGCTTAGTGACAGGCCTAGACTCTTTCCCACTATTGGCGGTAGTACTCTTCACATTGGCCGGTAACCTAATGAGCCAAGGCGGTATATCAAAACGTCTTTTGCATGTTGCTGAAGTCTTCTTTGGTCACTTCACCGGTGGCTTGGGGATTGTGGCTATCGTTGCGTGTATGTTCTTTGCCTCGATCTCTGGTACAGGTTCAGCAACCGTTGCGGCTATTGGCTTAACCATAATTCCATCTATGGTTAAAAAAGGCTACGACCGAAGCTTTGCTGGTGCCTTGATTGCTTCTTCCGGCGGTATCGGTGTGATTATTCCACCGTCTGTTGTGATGATCGTGTATGCCATTACTGCAGAAGTGTCCGTAACGAAAATGTTCATGGCTGGTATTCTCCTTGGGGTTGTCGTCGGACTCGTCCTTATCGGTTACTGTTTGATCGTCTCTAAAATCCGTGGCTACAAAGGTAACGATAAGAAAGCTACATGGCCTGAGAGAATGGCAGCACTTAAAGAAGCGATTTGGGCAATGCTATTACCCGTAATCATTCTTGGCGGCATCTACTCTGGTGTATTCACGCCAACTGAATCTGCGGCGATTGGTGTGTTATACGGGTTGTTTTTCGGCATGTTTGTTTACAAAGAGCTGGATTACAAAAAGGTCATGAAGATCATTTTAGAATCTTCGTTATTGGTAGGTGCAGTACTTGTGATTGTGGGCGCTTCAGTTACCTTTGGTCGAATCCTAACGCTTGAGCGTCTGCCAACTGAAATCGCACAGTTCATTCTCTCTATCACGGAAAACAAGCTGCTCATCTTGCTATGTATCACCGCACTGCTACTGATCGTTGGTACATTCATGGAGACATTAGCGGCGATTGTTATCTTAACTCCAATCCTGCTGCCTATCGTGACCGCATTAGGAATGGATCCAATCCACTTTGGTATCGTGATGATTGTGAACTTAGCCATCGGGTTTGTCACTCCCCCACTCGGTGCCAACTTATTTATGGCCAGCCAAGTGGGCAACGTGCCGATTGAATCCTTGTCTCGGGCGATTTTAGGCTGGATTGGTGCCATGCTCGTCGCTTTGATGATCATTACCTTTGTGCCAGCGATTTCACTGTTCCTTCCAGAACTATTGTCTTAAGCGTACCCATCAACAAAGCCACTCAATATTCATCTTTGAGTGGCTTTTTCAATCCAACCATTCCCAAACTTATCGTTGCATGCGAATCCATTTTCAACCAAACAAATCTAAACAAAAAATTAACAACCTGAGTAAAACTCCATCAGTTAAGAATAATTACTCTAAACTTCCTCTCGTCATCACTTCGATATAATAAATCGTCACAGAGCACTCTCTGGTATAATGCCCACCTCGCCACACTCAAAACAAAATCAACAAATACAATTAGTTATGTAGATAAATACTACATTCCAACCTAATTATTTTGTTCATATACACTCGATAAATATAGAACCATTACTCAATTATCTTACTGAGAACCGTATTTTGAGAGTTGTTAAAAAACAGATCCAACCCACAATAAAGAAACATACGCAAAACACCTCATTGACACCGTGGTAACAAAGGGCAATATTGGATACGTAACCAAAAAACAATCCAATAACTAATTTTATGACGCATCAGGAGGTGATTAATGGCTATGGTTGGCTTTGATTCTAAATGGCAAGATTTTCCGGATTACATATTAGGTATCACTAAAGAAATTTGGGAAGATCGAGGTTTGAGTACCCTACACAACTATTACTCACCTGACATTATCGTCCGTACACCACTCTCCATCACCGAGGGAAATGAAAAGGTCATCAGCGCGACCATGGGCACACTAGCCGAGTTTCCGAACCGTACCTTATTGGGTGAAGACGTTATTTGGTCAGGGACTCCTGAACAAGGCATGCTTTCATCACATCGAATCATTTCAACAGCTACTCACACTAATGATGGTGTATTTGGCAAAGCCACAAACAAAACACTTGAGTTTCGAATTATCGCTGACTGCCATGCCATTAATAACCAAATCAATGACGAGTGGATGATCCGAGACATCGCTGCGATTGCAAACCAACTAGGTATGACGTCAGAAGAGTACGCTCGTCAACAAATCGAAATAGAGGGTGGGGTTGAGCAATGCCCCTTCCCTTTCACTCCCCAAGTCGACATTCAAGGCCCTTACCTTGGTGTAGGGAACGACAATGAATACGGTCAGCGCTATGAAGACATACTGCGACGTGTAATGAGTGCTGAGTTCTCGGTAATACCAAAAGAATATGACCGAGCTTGTATTGGCGAATACACGGGTGGTCAAACTGCACTCTCTCATAACGAGATCGACCAGTTTTGGATGTCACTGCGCTCTTCATTTCCGAATGCGGAGTTCAAAATTCACCACCGTATCGGCCGTAATGACGAAATGATGTCACCACGTGCGGCTATTCGTTGGTCGCTACAAGGCAAGCATGAAGGCTACGGCATGTTTGGAAAGCCTACAGGAAAGGACGTATACATCATGGGAATCAGCCATGCCGAGTTTGGACCTTGGGGTCTACGCAGAGAATTTACTCTACTTGATGAAAGTGCTGTCTGGAAACAGATTCTCATCCAAATCGGTTAACTATATAAGGAAGTATTATGTTGAACAGCTTGATAGAAAATTTCTACAGAACCTATTTTAACGCTCACTCATCCGAACGAAATCAAGTAGCCCAAGAGATGCTAAATGCTGACGTTAAATGGTGTGTCGCTCATCCGATTAACGACCTCTCTGGTGTCGATACGACTGAGCAAGCGTTTCTATTACCGCTAGTAAACTCGCTACCTGATGTTGAACGACGTCCTTCAATCATTATGCAAGGTGAATACGAAGGCCGCACTTGGGTAAACTCTACTGGTTACTTTGTTGGTACATTTGCAAAACCCTTGTTTGGTATCCCTGCGACAGGAAAAACGCTCTACTTGCGCTACACCGAAATGGTTTGCACCCAAGATGGTCAAATTATTGAGTCCTATCTAATCCCTGATTTTATCGACGCAATGAACCAAGCTGGTGTTAATCCGTTACGCAAGAGCCTTGGCCATGCTGGATTAGTCCCTGCCCCAGCGACTCAAGACGGAATACAGACAGGTAGCACCGCAGCGGAAGAGAGCGAGAAAAGCCAAAAACTAGTGCTAGACATGCTGGCTTGCTTAGGTCGATTTGATGGCAAACGCCTTGATTCAATGGATCTAGAAAACTACTGGCATGACGACTTCATGTGGTACGGACCGGCTGGGATTGGTACGACTCGTGGTATCCAAGGTTTCCGCGACCACCATCAAGGACCATTTGTCTTTGCCTTCCCTGATCGAAGTGTCGATATAGAGCTCAATATTTTGTCCAAAAATGACTACGTATCCACAGGCGGTTGGCCACACATGCATGGGACACATACCGGCACCAGTGGCTGGTTAGGGTTAGCACCGACAGGCAAGCACATCGAGCTTCGCGTTATGGATATCTGGCGTAGAGAAGGCGAACTACTCAAGGAGAACTGGGTCGCTATCGATATCGCACACATCTTAAAACAGCTTGGCTACGATCTGTTTGAGCAAATGGAAGAACAATTAAAAGGAACTGAGCATGTATGAGTTTGGCGCTTTGAACTGGACAATTCTTGGAACCTATATCGTCCTAACTTTAGTTATGGGGGCACTGGTTGGTAGACGTGTGACTTCCGCTAACCAATTTGCGTTAGGTGATAAAAATATTCCATGGTGGGCTATAGGTATCTCTGTTGTGTGTACCTATGTCAGTGCGATGTCTTTCTTGGGGGGACCAGCTTGGTCTTACAAAGAAGGCTTGTCGGTGATCGCTATCCACCTAAACTACCCTTTGGTGATTTTCTTTATCGTTGCTGTGTTTATGCCGTTTTTCTACAACAACGGCCTCACTTCAATTTATGAGTATCAAGAACGACGCTTTGGTAAAGCTTCTCGTATCACTCTGTCTTTAATTTTCTTGATTAAACAGGCGATAAGCTCAGCTGCGGTATTATATGCGACCTCGTTGATTCTCGAGTTCATTACCGGTATCGACGTCACTTACTGCATCATCATCGTCACTGTTATCGCGCTAATCTATACCGTAATGGGAGGAATTGCCGCCGTTATTTGGACAGATGTCATTCAAGCGGTCATTCTGTTTCTTGGCGCGTTCATCATCATCGAAGCCGTTTGGAATGGCATGCCACAACCAATGACTGAAGTGATGCAAAACCTTAAGTCAGACGGTATGACCAATGCGTTGCAAACCAATTTAGATTTAAGCCAAGTGACCACGGTATGGGCTGGCGTTATCGCAATGACAATGTTCCATACGACTGTGTATGGCGGTAACCAAATGATGGTTCAACGCTGTATGGCGGCTAAGAATATGGGTGATGCGAAAAAAGCGATGCTAATGATGGGTTACGTTGCTTTCTTCATCTACTTCGTATTCATTCTATTAGGCGTATTATTTAACGCTTACTACGATGGTAAAGAGTTTGAGAATGGCAATACCATTATCCTGCACTATGCCAGTGAATACGGTATGCCAGGGCTGATGGGAATCATCGCGGCAGCTATTCTTGCAGCAAGTATGTCGAGCCTAGACTCCGCTTTTAACTCTATGGCTACCGTCTCTGTTACTGACTTCTATAAACGCTTCTACAAGAAAAACGAGTCAGAGGAACATTACCTCAAAGCATCGCGTTTCTTCACGGTTATGTGGGCGCTATGTATCATCATTCCAGCCTTCATGTTTGCAACCAGCACAGGCTCAGTTTTAGAAATACTGAGTAAAGCGGGCTCCTATTTTGTAGGCGCAAACTTCTGTATGTTCGTGCTTGGTTTCTACTCCAAACATATTACAGAAAAAGGTCTGTTAATTGGTGTCGCTGCAAGCTTCTTGGCGATTTGGTATGTTGCTGTTGCGACTGACATTGCTTGGCCTTGGTACTGTGTTATCGGTGTCTTAGTCAACACTGTTGTCGCTTACGCAGCAAGCTTGCTGCTAACTGGCAAACAAAAAGAAATGCACCTTTATACAGTCAAAGGTCAGCAAGCAGAGTATGCACGCTTGAACAAACCAATCAAAGAAGATGGTTGGTATGTTGTACCGGGTAAAATCGATGCACCTTGTTGGGGACTACTCGTTATGTTTGTATTCTCACTCGTTCTACTTTGGGGGATTAACGAGTTCATTGAGAATGCACCAATGTTGATTAACTTTATCCGAGTCTGCTCTGTTATTGTTGCTGCAAGTATCATTGGTTACATGATTTACTCATTCAAACGATCTAAGCCATCAAATGAAGTAGAACAAGTCAGCTAAGTTTCTCCTCAAGCTTAACCTAGCGACAACAAAAAAGGCTCACTATCACAGTGAGCCTTTTAGTATCTGGAGAACGCTAAAGACACATTCAGCGCTGCTAATAAGCTATAGAAGAGTCGTTTAAGACGAATAGTTAAGCAGCAATTTAGAACGGTAAATTAGAAGAACTCAATCGAATTACGGCCGCTTTTCTCATCACGTTGAGGCTTTGGCGTGTCCGCTTTCTTTTTCGCTTTGTTTTCTTTCTTTTTCTCTTTCTTTGGTTCTGCTTTAGCACTCAACATTTCAGCGGTGCTTTTCTTAGATTCTTTCTTCTTAGAATCCTTTTTAGATTGGCCTTTCTTCGACTTGTTGTCTTTCTTAGCCGCTTCTTTTTTCTTCGGTTTATCTTCTACTTCTTGTACTGGCTGGTCACAGCACACTACATAGTATTCTTGGTTGAATTCAAAGAAGTCACCATCGTACATTTTACGACGCTTACGTGTTTCCAGCTCGCCGTTTACCGCAACGTAACCTTCAGAGATAACATGCTTAGCTTCGCCACCGCCACTCACTAGGTTCGCGATCTTGAACACCTTGTAGAGCTCAATTGGCTGAGATGAAACATCGACACCAATCGCCTCGATTTCAATCTCTTCGCCTTCTTCGCCGTGCTCGTAACCTTCGTAGTCAGCGTCTTCGTAATGTTCTTGGTCCATGGTGACCTCTACCTAAATATGTACTTCTGAAATATTGGGCGCAGTGTAATCTTAAAACCACTAAATGACCATGTTGAATTCAACCTAATCGCCCTTGTTATAAAGAATAGCGCCTCTATTGGCGACTTACACGCCACCCACGTTCGAGAGGCTCACCAACTGTTTGGTGTATTCGTGTTGAGGAGCGCTAAACAGCGTCTCAGTGTCGCCCTTCTCTATCACCTCACCCGCTTTCATCACTATGGTGTAATGACACAAGGATTTGACGACGTTGAGATCGTGGCTAATAAACAGATAAGTCAGATCGTACTTTTCTTGTAGTGACTTGAGTAAGTCTAAGACCTGAGCTTGCACCGTTCTGTCTAATGAAGAGGTCGATAAACTCTGGCTTGAGAATCAGTGCTCGCGCAATCGCAATGCGCTGCCTTTGACCACCCGAAAATTCATTTGGGAAACGGTGACGCGTTTCAGGGTCAAGGTCGACCTCTTTCATCACATCACAGATACGTTGGTCCAGTTCGCTCTCTTCAAGCTGCTGATGAACGCGTAAGCCTTCACCAATCACTTGTGCCACCGACATTCTTGGGTTCAACGCTGAGAATGGGTCTTGAAAGACGACTTGCATACGGCTTCGAAATGGCAGCATTTGCTGACGGTTTAGCCCTTGAAGCTGCTCGCTTTCATAAGTGATTAAACCTTCACTCTCCACCAGCTTCAATATCGCCATACCTGTGGTCGACTTACCTGAACCACTCTCACCCACTAAGCCAATGGAGTGCCCTTTCTTCAAAGTGAACTCCATGTCCGTGACCGCCTTAACATGCGAAATCGTGCGCTTAAATAGGCCGCCCGTAATTGGGAACCATACACGAAGTTGATTTACGTCGAGTAGCGGTTGGCTATCGGGTGACACAGGGACGGGCAAACCTTTAGGATCAGAATTGATCAGCTTCTGCGTGTAAGGGTGAGCTGGCGCATTAAACAATGTCTGGCAGTCGTTGCTTTCCACAAGGCGACCATCTTTCATCACCGCGACTCGGTCGGCAATCTTACGAACAATACTCAAGTCATGAGTGATAAACAGCATGGCCATGCCAAGCTCTTGTTGCAGATCTTTCAACAAATCAAGGATCTGCGCTTGTACCGACACATCCAATGCAGTCGTTGGTTCGTCAGCAATCAGCAGCTCTGGCTCATTAATCAGTGCCATCGCGATCATTACACGCTGACGCTCACCGCCAGATAACTCATGTGGATACGCTGAAATCTTTTGCTCTGGGTAGCGAATACCCACTTTTGAAAGCCACTCTATCGCCAAGGCTTGCGCTTTGTTGGTTCGCATACCTCTGTGAATCGCGAGGGTTTCAACAAGCTGTTTGCCAATTCGATGCAGCGGATTTAGGGACACCATAGGCTCTTGGAAGATCATCCCAATACGACCACCACGAATACCGCGCAGTTGCCTCTCAGAACAACTCAAGATGTCACTACCAGAGAAGTTAATCGTCCCGTTCAAATAATGTGATGAGCCTTTAGGCAGTAGCTTTAAAATGGAGTTCGCCGTCACCGATTTACCCGAACCACTCTCTCCCACCAGCGCCAGTGTTTCCCCTTTGTATATTTCGAGCGAAACATCGTGAGTTACCTGCTCTATCGCCTTCTTTCTTCCAAAACCGACAGACAGTTTGTCTATGGTTAGCACTGGAGAAGCAGGAGCTGTATTTGAAGTCATAACCTATCCTTACTTCTGTTGGTGTGGATCGAAGGCATCACGTACCGCTTCACCGACGAAGACAAGTAACGTAAGCATCAAAGAAAGTACAACGAATGCAGAAATGCCAAGCCAAGGCGCTTGTAAGTTCGCTTTACCTTGCGCCAGAAGCTCACCTAATGAAGGCGAGCCCGCAGGCAGACCAAAGCCTAAGAAATCTAACGACGTCAGTGTGGTGACAGAACCAGACAAGATAAACGGCATCATGGTTAGCGACGCAACCATAGCGTTTGGTAACATGTGACGAAGCATAATGCGCTTATCATCCACGCCCATCGCTTGTGCCGCACGTACATAGTCGAAGTTACGACAACGTAAGAACTCGGCGCGAACAATACCCACCAAACTCATCCAACTGAACAGCACCATAATCCCCAGCAACCACCAGAAATTCGGCTCGATGAAACTCGATAAGATAATCAGCAAGAACAAGGTCGGCATTCCAGACCACACCTCGATGAAGCGTTGCCCAAACAGGTCAACCCAACCGCCGTAGTAACCTTGTGTAGCCCCGACGACCACGCCAATGACACTTGAGACGATCGTCAGAACAAAACCAAAGAGTACCGAGATACGAAAGCCGTAAATAATCCTCGCCAACACATCTCGCCCTTTGTCATCTGTACCTAACCAGTTCACCGAGTCAGGCTCCGATGGCACCGCGCCTGCGATGTCAAAGTTGATGGTGTCATAGCTGAAAGGGATGATAGGCCAAACGATATAGCCACTCTCTTCGATGAGGTCGATTACATACGGGTCTTTATAGTCGGCTTCAGTTTCAAACTCCCCACCGAATTCTGTCTCTGCGTATTCATTAATGACAGGCACAAACCATTGATTATCATAAGAAACCAATAATGGCTTATCGTTCGCGATGATCTCTGCAAACAGGCTCAAGCCAAACAGCAAGGTGAATATCCACAAGGAGATAAAACCACGCTTGTTTGCTTTAAAACGTAACCAACGAGCTTCAGCTAAAGGGTTGCTAAACATTTTTAATCAATACCTTTGTTATTCATTCGCCATTAACGCGCTTCAAAATCAATTCGAGGATCAACCCAGGTATAAGTCAGGTCGGAGATAATGCTCAACACCAAACCCAGTAAGGTCATAATATAGAGAGAGCTGAACACCACGGGGTAATCACGTTGAATCGTCGACTCAAAGCCAAGCAAGCCAATGCCTTCGAGTGAAAACATCACTTCAATCAACATAGAACCCGTGAAGAAAATACTAATAAATGCACTTGGGAAACCAGCAATAATAATCAGCATTGCATTACGGAAGACATGCTTGTAGAGAATATTGTTCTCGTCCAAACCTTTCGCTCGTGCCGTTACCACATATTGCTTGTTAATTTCATCAAGGAAGGAGTTTTTGGTCAGCATGCTGAGCGTGGCAAAACCACCGATCACCATAGCGAAAATAGGCAAAGCTAAATGCCAGAAGTAATCGCCAATTTGCTGATACCAATTGAGTTGGTCAAAGTTACTCGACACCAAGCCTCGTAAAGGGAACCAACTAAAGTAGTTACCACTCGCGAATAAGATAATCAGAATGATAGCAAACAAGAAGCCAGGGACCGCATAGCCGACAATCACCACCGCGCTCGACCAAATATCAAAACGAGAGCCGTGGTGTATCGCCTTCATAATGCCCAGAGGTATCGAAATCACGTAAATGATTAACGTACTCCAAAGCCCCAGAGAAATAGAAACAGGCAAGCGCTCGATAATTAGGTCGATAACATTACCGCCCTTAAACAGGCTTTCACCAAAGTTAAAGGTCGCGTAGTTTTTCAACATCTCAAAGTAGCGAACGTGAATGGGCTTATCAAAACCAAACTGCTTTTTGATCTCTTCAACCACTTCCGGATCCAGCCCGCGTGAGCCCTTATAGCCACTGGCAGACGCTTGATCACTCTCGCTTAAATCAACCTCTTGTCCACCGCCAGAAAAGCGCTCCATAATACCGGAGTTGTGCCCTTCTAACTGCGCTACAGCCTGCTCTACTGGGCCACCCGGCGCAATCTGAATGATGAAAAAGTTAATCGTGATGATCGCCCACAGCGTGGGGATCACCAACAACAAACGTCGAAATATATACGCAGCCATGCTCACTAACTCCTAGCGACGTTTCTCAGGAAGCAATGCCGCCTTCTCTTTTGAAATCCACCATGTATCGATACCTAAATCGTATTTAGGCAGTACATCCGGACGCTCAAACTTGTCCCACATGGCCACTCGGTATTCACCAACGTGCCATTGAGGAATATTGTAGAAGTTCCACTGCAACACACGGTCAAGAGAGCGACCTAACGTAAGGAGCTTTTCTGGGTTCTGTTGGTTGCGCGCGATGTCTTCAGTTAACGCATCCACCACAGGGTCCATCACACCTGCTGTATTGTAAGTAGAATCAATGTAGTTAGAGTTCCAAACAATCATTAAGTTCGGGCTTGGATAAGGGTTTGGCGAAAATGATGAAGAGACCATATCGAAGTCTCGGTCGCGAAGACGCTTAATATATTGAGTGGTATCGACCGTGCGGATCTTCATCTCGATACCCATTCGCTTGAGGTTCTTTTGAACAGGTGTAGCAATACGCTCCGTCGTTGGGCTGTAAATCAGCAACTCAAATGACATAGGCTTGCCAGTCTTTTCGTTGGTCATTACTTTGTCTTTTAACACCCAACCAGCCTCTTTCAGCAGTTTGAATGCCGTGCGCATTTGGCTACGAATACGGCCACTGCCATCAGTGACTGGTGGTTGGTATTCTTCCGTAAACACTCGCGGTGGGATCTGGTCTTTGTACTGAGACAGCAACGCCACTTCGTCCTCACTTGGCAAGCCTTTCGCTTCATAGTCAGTGTTTTGGAAATAACTACGGGTTCGCTTGTACTGGCCGTAGAACATATTCTTATTCATCCACTCAAAGTCCATCGCGTACGTTAACGCTTCACGAACTTTAGGATCTGAGAACACCGGAGATTGAATATTGTAGACAAAGCCTTGGGTCGACTCTGGCTTCTCGTGATTGATCTCTTCTTTGACGATATAGCCTTTGTCGAAGTTTGCGCCTGTGTAAGAGTTAGCCCAGAACTTGGCTGAGTTCTCTGTTCGAAGATCAAACTCCCCTGCTTTAAAGGCTTCTAACATCACAGTGTCGTCACGATAGTAGTCGTACTGCACTTCCTTGAAGTTATTGCGACCCACGTTAACGGGCAGATCTGCTGCCCAATAGTTTTCATCAAGGCCGTAAGTAACACTTTGACCCGACTTATAAGTGATGCTCTTATAAGGACCGCTGCCGACTGGCGGTTCACTTAGCGGCTCAGAGAGTTTTCTGTCTTTCCAGAAATGCTTCGGTAACACGCGAGTGCTTTGAGCAAAGCTAAACAACTTCTCACGGTTCGGATTATTCATCTCGATACGAACAACCAAGTCAGAAACCGCGGTAACGGATTCGATGTCTTTGTAATACACACGGTATTGAGGCACACCCTCTGTCGAAAACTTCATGAAGGTAAACGCCACATCATGGGCTGTGATGGGCTGACCATCATGGAATTTAGCATTCGGGTTGATATCGATTTCCATCCAAGAGAAATCACTCGCATAACGAACTTTAGAAGCAATCAATGGATAGTAGGCATCAATTTCATCACTCGGTGAAAACATCAAAGTATCGTAAATTTCACCGGAATAACTAGCGGCAACACCGCGGGAGCCGAATCGATTAAAGCTATCGTAGGTACCAATGCTGCCGTAGGTCACTTTGCCTAATTTAGGCGCATTCGGATTAACATAATCGAAGTGAGTAAAGTTGGTTGGGTATTTTGCTTCACCAAAACCAACCAGTTGTGTGGTTTCAATAACAGTGACAGCGGGAGTGGATTCGGTATCGGATGCGTAAGTAACGGAGGGTTGTAGAGCAATAAGCGGCAGCATAACTGCACATGAGGCTAACTTTAACCTGAAAAACTGAGTGCGCTGCGCGGCCTTGCGTCGAAGATCTGTTCCCATTTGACTCTCCCTTCAAATGTCATGAATTCAATATTCAGCTTGATTTGTCGGCTTTGAATGCATGCCGTTAAAACAAGTATAGAATCAAATCTAACATCATGTAATAACTAATAAAACCATCAGCACCATAAGTCTTACGCTTTATTTACAAATTACTCGGGACTGTTCTAAGAAATATCACGCGCTAGCGCTATGGCTGAACCTGTGGCTAGCACGTGATTGTGTAGGATTACTGTACTATTAACTACTGCACCAGATACGCGTCAAAGATAAGTTGACCCACTTCGTTGATCACCTTGTCACGTTGTTGGAGAGTGAATTCAGTTTCTGTAAGAGCGACGCTGATGATCAACGGAGCTCTATGTTCACTCCACACGATAGCCGTAATTGCGCGAGAACCATAAGCCCCAGCACCCGATCTATCGGCAATATTCCAACCACTAGGCAAGATAGAACGAAACATTCCGTCAGACACTTTATTGCCCATCATCCAGCCTTTTAACGTCGCTTTAGACGCTTGTGACAACGTATCGCTATACATCAACTCATTCAACGTCATGACTATGCTATTCGGTGTTGTGGTATCGCGAGCATCACCAGGTCGAGCATGATTCAATTCTGGCTCCAAATGGTCAAAACGAGTATTGCTGTCTCCAATTGAACGCAGGAACTGAGTTAAGGCATTGGGCCCACCTATTCCACCTAACACAATATTTACCGCGGTATTGTCACTCATCGTCATGGTTGCGCTACACGCATCTCTAAGTGAAATACCTTTATCGACTAGCTCTTTAGTCACCGGAGACCAAACAATGAGGTCCCTAGACTTAATACTGACCTTTGAATCCAAATCCAGCCCTTTGTTTTCAGCGTCATAAAGAAGGTTCGCACAAGCCAGAGTTTTAAAGGTGCTCATCATCGGAAATCGCTCATCCCCCTTGTAGCTCCATGTCTGCTTGGTCGCAGAATCATAGACAGCCACACCAATACGTGCCGAAACACGAGATTCAATTTGCTCAATCGATTCAGGTTTAAGAGATTGACTCAATGACGATGTAGAGAAAAAGGCGCTCAGCAATACAAGAGCGAGAGAGGTATATTTTTTCATAGTGAAACCATTAGAAAACGACCGATTGATCGTAGAGAAAATTAAACACGACACCTTAACCGCGTCGAATGGAGAGAATCTAAGCAGAAAGCGGCGACCTTCGCTAGATCAAATGAAAATAACTGACTAAATCCGAACAATATCTCCATATTTTAGATATCCTTAAAGGAGTGATTTCAATAGGATTCAACCTTGAACAAACCAAACCAAGTAACCTTCTCAACGTTCAACCTTTTGAACTACCTTGAGCCACCGAACGCTTATTATGATTTTGAGAACATCTACAGCTTCGACGAATGGCAGAAGAAACAACATTGGATTGCTGAAGCGATTCGTTCAACAGATTGCGATGTGATTGGCTTTCAAGAGATCTTCAGCCCAGAATCTTTACAGCAGCTAATGAATGAGCTCGGTTACCCCTACTTTGCCGTGGTCGATAGTGCACACGTCGAAGATGATTACCTATACACCTCCCCTGTAGTTGGCATTTCTTCCCGTTACCCGATTGAAAGTGTTCAGCCAGTCACACCGGATTCGAGCTTACTTGCCGCCTTTAACCTTGGTGACAATTTTTCATTCAACCGAACACCTATTCACGCCACCATTGAATTACCTCACTTAGGCTCAACCGATTGTTATGTCGTGCACTTTAAGTCACAACGCCCAACAGAGCCCAAAGTCGAGCCGATAAAAACCAGCGACAGTTCATCAGAGCAAAAGCCACAAAGCGATACACTGATTAAACTTCATCAGGAACAACTAGGCTCTTGGCTATCGAGTGTTCAACGCGGCCTAGAAGCCAAACTGCTACACCAATACATTACCAATCAACGCTATCTAAGCGACCAACCCGTTGTGTTGATGGGTGACTTTAACAAGCCCCTATTCAACAATGAATTCAAAGGGCTGTTGAGTTACTCGTTGAATCGAGATGAAACCAGCCAACATTGGCTTTCTCACTTTAGATTGAGAGACAGTTGGGATCTCTACCATCAATTACACGAAGAAGACTTACTCGAACAACGCAAACCGACACACTATTACGGCGCATCAGGCTCCGTCTTGGACTACATTTTGATGTCGAACGAGTTTGACTGCCAGAACTCCTCAAGTTTGATGGAAATATCAAACTACACCGTGCTCGATCATCACCTGATTAACCCAAGCTTCGAACACGACCAATTCAGTACCGATCACGCTGTCGTTTCCGTCACCGCTCATATCCGCGAGGTGTAAAGTTAGACATAAAAAAGCCGCAGTCAAACACTGCGGCTTTTTAGCCTAGCCAAACAGGTTTAGCCAACCGACGCCGCATTTAGAAATGGACTCGCTTTTGGAAATAGACTTTCTTTTAGGCAAAACAGAATAGATTAAAAGGTGTACATCGCGCCTAAGTAGAAAGAGTCCAAGATCACTGTCTTTTTATAAGTCTTATTTGTTTCCACAGACCAGCCTTTAAACCTTCTCTCATGTATTTCTGCATCAAACACATCAGCTTCGTATCCTAAACGCATACTGAAAGCAGGCGCTTTTGGTGGCGTGAACTCTAGGCCAAGACCAACACGAACCCCTGTATCAGCATCCGCTTTCAGCTCAGAAAGAGATGGCTTTCTAGTCTTTAAGTTCAAGTCAACGTTTGATAGCCCAATAATCCCGAATGGGCGCAAGCCGTTTGCAAATGTGTAACCCAAATTAGCCCCAATAGAAGTCACTTTTGGCTTCCAGCTAAAATTGTACTCACGAGCAAAATTCATATATGGGTTATGCGCTTCGATTTCGCCATAATCTGTATATTGAGCTTCAATTGAAACAATGCGATTGAACTTATAACCAGCGATAACGCGGTAAGTATGGTCTTTCGCCTCAAATGTCGCTGTTTTAACTGAATTACTTTTCGACACTAAGCCGTCGTCGTCAATGTCTGACGAACCAATTGCGCCGCCTAGATAAAAGCCGGTATCCGATACCGAAGCTGATGCCGTATGAATTGTAAATGACGACAGAAGCAGTACTGCACTCAATAGAGATTTATTCATCTTCATTTTACCTTGAGTCTTTAAACCAACAGCTTTGATATCACGTTGGTCAATGTATAAAAAAGCTGCCGACTATTGCGGCAGCTTTCCACTTTAGCCAAACGGGTTGAGCCAACCGACGCCCCATTTAGAAATCGATTTACCGTTTAACAAAGTGTGAAACTTAAAAGTTGTATGTTGCGCCTAGGTAGAACGACTCTAGTACAATATCTTTTTCTACTTTTCTGCGATTCCAAAAATCACCTTCGTAAGTCTCAAGAGTGAATGCATCTGCTTCATAACCAAGACGTAGGCTTAATGCTGATAACTTAGGCGGGGTATACTCCACACCAACACCGAAACGTACACCAGTGCCAGTATCATCAAAGTCAGAACCAGAAGGACGAGAACCGTCTGCGTTTTTCATGTCTAGATCGATAGAAGATAAACCGATAATACCGAACGGACGCATGCCGTTATCAAATGTGTATCCTAGGTTTGCAGCTACTGATACTGTTTGAGGAGTCCATGTAAACCCTTCTGTTTTATCAGCGTGGTTTTTTGCAACTAGGTCGCCATAGTCTGTGTATTGAACCTCAAGCGATACAATGCGGTTAAACTTGTAACCAGCAATGAGACGGTAAGAGTTGTCTTCGGCTTCAAAAGTTACAGGTTCTGTCGTTGATGAAACTAAGTCATCATCCTCAAAATCAACGGTACCAATTGCACCGCCAAGGTAAAGGCCACTCTCCTCTGCCATTACACTGTTTGTCGCTACCGCTGACATCAATGCCACGCCTAAAATTAGTTTGTTATTCATTACTGCTTGACCTTACTTATTTCAAATCAAGATTGCTAAGCGTTCCCAAACCGCACAATCTTTTTAGAGTTCTCCGACACCCCGTCGAATTGGCAATCAGATTACGCTCACAGAAAACAAAAAAATAAATAAAAATATAATCACTTAGTAACTTCGAACAACACAATCAGTAAAAATAAATAACCAATTGAATAACAATGAAATAAATCACCTTCACTTTTTGAAAAAATTCTCACATCCATTTTCAAACCAACGGCTTTTTATGTTTTTTCTTGCGCGGCTTACGTGCGCTTACTTTCAAGAGAGGTGTGATTTTGCATAATCCGCGCGCTTTAATTGCTCGCCTACGTGCACAACAAGCCATAAACCAATCTTTACTATTCAGAACAAATGAACATAAATACGATGAACCACACCATAGACTTCAGCGGCCTACTCATTGATACCAACTCTCGAACGATTACCAACCAACAAGGTAACCGTATTGCATTACGCCCTCAGGTATTGGCTGTGCTCTGTCTACTAGTAGAGAACGTAGGAAAGCCGATCACTAAGGAACATATTATTGATGTGTGTTGGGACGGAGAGATCTCATCACCTCACGCCCTAGCTAACGTTATTTATAACCTGCGTAACGTATTCGCTCGCTTAAGAACGCCTCATATCCAAATTCTCACAGTCACCAAGTTTGGTTACGCTCTATCAATAAAAGAAGGTGAACTCGTTTAGGCTTTGCCCTATTCGAGCCAACGGTAAAGCCACACATCGAGTAAACCTGTTCCTAGCTTTGCCAACGATCGGGCTCCACAAAAACGAACCTAGCCCCCGACTTCCCTCGAATTTATGCAATCAATCACGGTGATTGAGATCACCAAAAAACGCTTCATCGAAACGTTTCGATGATCATTATCAGACTCTAGAAGGTGAAAGGTGCAAATGATAAATCACACACTATTATCACTATCGAAACGTTTCGATGGCTTTTCTTGAGTTGTTTCTCATCCCATCAAGCGTGTTTTTTCGATAGGTCGTGATATGAAAAAAAGTACTCTAATAAACTCTGAACTCTCCTACTTAGTGGCGACTCTTGGCCACACAGACGAAATTACGATTTGTGATGCAGGGCTACCGATTCCAGATCATGTATCTCGTATCGACCTTGCTTTAACTCACGGTGTACCGAGCTTTGCTCAAACAGTAAAAACCATGCTTGATGAATCTCAAATTGAAGGTGTGGTTATCGCGGAAGAATTTGAAAAAGTAAGCCCAGAGCATCATGCAGCGCTGATGGATCAAATCAAAACAGAAGAAGCGTGTTGTCGTAAAGAAATTTCGATTACTTACATCACTCATGAAGAGTTTAAACAGCGCACTCATGAAAGCCGCGCTGTGATTCGTACCGGTGAATGCACACCTTACGCGAATGTCATTTTCCAAGCTGGCGTAACGTTTTAGCTCAAGCGAAAAATAACGACAGCCCAGCGTGATAGCTGAGAGAAAGAATAACCAAATACAACTGGCCCCGAGTAAAGGAACCGACATGACTCAAGCCATTTTAGAACTTAGCTCAATTGAGAAGGCCTTCCCTGGTGTGAAAGCACTAGACAAGGCAAGCCTCAACGTTTATCCAGGACGCGTAATGGCGTTAATGGGCGAAAACGGTGCAGGTAAATCAACCCTCATGAAAGTGCTGACAGGTATTTATCACTTGGATGGCGGCACTATCGCCTACCAAGGTAAGCCTGCTGCATTCAAAGGGCCTCGTGACTCTCAACAAGCTGGTATCAGTATCATTCACCAAGAACTGAACCTGATCCCAGAGCTGACCATCGCCGAGAACATCTTCTTAGGTCGTGAAATCACCGGCACCATGGGACGTATCTTGTGGAACGAGATGTACCAAGAAGCCGACAAGCTACTGAAGCGCCTAAACGTAAAACACAGTTCAAAAACACCGCTTGGCGAACTGAGCCTAGGCGAGCAGCAAATGGTAGAGATTGCAAAAGCCCTATCGTTTGAATCTAAGGTCATCATCATGGATGAACCAACAGATGCCCTAACCGACACTGAAACCGAGTCTCTGTTCAAGGTAATCAACGAGCTACGTGATGAAGGCTGCGGCATTGTTTACATCTCTCACCGCTTGAAAGAGATCTTCGAGATCTGTGACGACATCACTGTACTTCGTGACGGCAAGTTCATTGGCCAGTGCGAAGTAAAAGATACTGACGAAGACGGCCTTATCGAAATGATGGTTGGTCGTAAGCTGGACGAACAATACCCTCGCATCGCACCAAGTCATGGTGAAACCTGCTTAGAGGTGATTGGTCTTACTGGCTCTGGTGTTCATGACGTTAGCTTTACCCTAAAGCGCGGTGAAATCCTAGGTGTATCAGGGCTAATGGGTGCTGGTCGTACGGAATTGATGAAAGTGATTTACGGTGCCCTTCCAAGTGAGCGCGGCGTGATCAATTTAGAAAATAAAACCATCAACCCTGTGAGCCCTAAAGATGGCCTTGCTAATGGCATCGCTTACATCTCTGAAGACCGTAAAGGTGACGGCTTAGTGCTTGGGCTTTCAGTGAAAGAGAACATGTCTCTTTGTTCACTGGACCTACTGACCAAAAGCGGTCAAATCCAACACAAAGACGAAGTGATCGCAGTCGATGACTTCATCAAGCTATTCAACATCAAGACCCCGACTCGCGAGCAAATCATTGGCAACCTTTCTGGTGGTAACCAGCAGAAGGTCGCTATCGCTAAGGGCTTGATGACCAAACCAAAAGTGCTGATCCTCGACGAGCCAACCCGTGGTGTCGATGTCGGTGCGAAAAAAGAGATTTACCAACTCATTAATAAGTTTAAAGCCGACGGCATGAGCATCATTTTGGTGTCCTCTGAAATGCCAGAAGTATTAGGAATGAGTGACCGCATCATGGTGATGCATGAAGGCCGCATCAGCGGCGAATTTGACGCTAAAGAAGCAAACCAAGAATTATTACTGGCGTGTGCGGTCGGTAAAAAGATTAACGAGGACGCAGCATGAGTACCAAAACCATGAGCAAAACAACTGAAACTGAAGCGCCGAAGAAAAAGCCGTTAATCAGCAAAGAGTGGCTGATTGATCAAAAGTCATTGATTGCTTTGATCTTTCTGATTGTTGTCGTTTCTTTCTTAAACCCGAACTTTTTTACTGTCGACAACATCCTAAACATTCTGCGCCAAACTTCGGTTAACGCAATCATCGCTGTAGGTATGACGCTGGTTATCTTAACCGCAGGTATCGACTTGAGTGTTGGTTCTGTACTGGCGCTTTGTGGTGCATTCGCTGCCAGCATGATTGGCATGGAAATCCCAGTGATGGTCGCTGTACCAACCGCTTTATTAGCAGGTGCTGCGCTGGGTGCTATCAGTGGTGTGATCATCGCGAAAGGTAAGGTTCAAGCCTTCATCGCAACGCTAGTAACCATGACACTACTTCGTGGTGTAACCATGGTTTACACCGACGGTCGCCCTATCTCAACAGGCTTTACTGACACAGCAGACGCATTCGCTTGGTTCGGTACAGGCTACGCAATGGGTGTACCGGTTCCAGTTTGGATCATGGTCGTAGTATTCGCATCCGTTTGGTACCTACTTAACCACACACGCTTTGGCCGTTACGTTTACGCGCTTGGCGGCAACGAATCAGCAACTCGTCTATCAGGCATCGACGTAGACAAAGTAAAAATCGGCGTTTACGCAATCTGTGGTCTGTTAGCAGCGGTAGCGGGCATCATCGTGGCTTCTCGTTTGTCATCGGCTCAACCAACCGCAGGTATGGGTTATGAGCTAGACGCTATCGCAGCGGTGGTTCTTGGCGGTACAAGCCTAGCTGGCGGTCGTGGTCGCATCATGGGCACATTGATTGGTGCACTGATTATCGGCTTCCTGAACAACGCCCTAAACCTACTAGACGTTTCTTCTTACTACCAGATGATTGCAAAAGCAGTGGTTATTCTTCTGGCAGTATTGGTCGACAACAAAAACAAATAAGACTCTAGTTTGAGTCAATGCAACACCCTGCTTTTTCAACAGAAAAGCATCAATAAATTACAAACATTAAATCTATAAATAATGTAACAACGAGCTAGGACTCACCTTCTAGCTCACCCTACACAAAGGACTTACACCATGAAAAAATTAGCGACTCTTATTTCTGCTGCTCTTCTTTCTACAACGGTATCTGTGTCTGCACAGGCGCAAGATACAATGGCAATCGTTCTATCTACATTGAACAACCCATTCTTTGTAACCATGAAAGATGGCGCAGAAGCGAAAGCTGAAGAGCTAGGCTACAAGCTTATCGTTCTTGATTCTCAAAACGACCCAAGCAAAGAGCTGTCGAACATTGAAGATCTAACCATTCGTGGTGTTAAAGCAATCCTGATCAACCCAACAGATTCAGATGCTGTGTCTAACGCGATTCGCATGGCTAACCGCTCTAACATCCCAGTACTAACGCTAGACCGTGGTGCAAGCCGTGGTGACGTTGTAAGCCACATCGCTTCTGATAACGTAATCGGTGGTGAAATGGCGGGTCACTTCATCATTGAAAAAGTGGGCGAAAAAGCCAAAGTAATCCAACTTGAAGGTATCGCTGGTACTTCTGCAGCTCGTGAACGTGGTGAAGGCTTCATGAACGCAGTAAACGGCAGCGACCTTGAGCTTCTTGCAAGCCAACCTGCTGATTTCGACCGTACTAAAGGTCTGAACGTAATGGAAAACTTGCTTGCTGCTAACCCAGATGTACAAGCAGTATTCGCTCAAAACGATGAAATGGCACTAGGTGCACTTCGCGCAGTTCAAGCATCTGGTAAAGACGTAATGATCGTTGGCTTCGACGGCACAGACGACGGCATCGCGGCTGTTAACCGTGGCCTACTTGGCGCAACGGTTGCACAACAGCCTGACCTAATCGGTTCTCTAGGTATCGAAATGGCAGACAAAGTACTGAAAGGCGAAACAGTAGACGAGTACGTACCAGTACCTCTAAAAATCATCGCTAAATAATCGATGCTAAACGAGTAATACAAAGCAGGGAGCCCCCTATCTCCCTGCTTTCTTCACTCAATAGCGCATTTACTCACTGGCTCAAAGCAAAAAGCAAAAACCGACAGTGCATCGCTGTTTCTCATTCCTCTATCGTGACTTGACGACTCTCTCGCGACTGAATAGCTCACCATGAGAAAGACCCATGCATTTTCAAATACGATATATCATAAGGCTCGTATCATGACTCAACTGATTGTTTTAGGTAGCGTTAACGCTGACCACGTACTGCAAGTTCCTTCGTTCCCTCGTCCGGGTGAAACCTTGATTGGCGGTAACTATCAGGTCATCCCTGGCGGAAAAGGCGCAAACCAAGCGGTAGCCGCAGCACGATTAAACGCAGATATCGGCTTCATCGCCTGTGTCGGTGACGACCCATTCGGCATCAACATTCGTCAAGATTTTGCTAAAGACGGCATTAACATCGACGGTGTTATCGTGGCAGAGAACACGCCCACTGGCATCGCTATGATCCAAGTATCAGCAGCGGGTGAAAACAGCATTTGTCTTTCTCCAGAAGCGAACAACAAGCTGACTTGCGAACAAATCGAACCACACCTAGAGATGATCCGCGGTGCGAAATTCCTTCTAACTCAATTGGAAACCCCAATCGAAGGCATTGAATACGCAGCGAAAACCGCTAAAGAGAGCGGAACTCGCGTGATTCTAAACCCTGCCCCTGCTCGCCCACTATCAGATACGTTATTAGCGTGTGTGGATGTGATTACACCAAACGAAACCGAAGCAGAAGTACTGACAGGCGTGACCGTAACCGACAGCGCATCTGCTCATCAGGCGGCTTTGGCTCTGCACGCTAAAGGCATCGAGACGGTAATGATCACTCTTGGCGCTAAAGGTGTATGGGTAAGTAGAAACGGTGAAGGTGAACTTATCGCAGGCTTCCGCGTTGAAGCAACAGACACCACCGCGGCGGGTGATACGTTCAACGGTGCATTAGTTACGGGCTTACTTGAAGATATGCCAATGGATCGCGCGGTTAAGTTTGCTCACGCTGCGGCGGCAATTTCAGTAACTCGCTTTGGTGCTCAAACGTCTATTCCAAGCCGCGCCGAAACAGACGCATTTTTGGCAGAGCAACTGTCTGCCTAATAGGTTGAAGCTTAATTAAGTTATGTAACAACAAATAACTAAACATAAGCCCCTGTTTTCAGGCAGAATATCGCCCAACGTGACAAGTTATACCAATCACAGTAAGTAAGTGATCAAAAATAGCGTAGGAAAAAAACTTGAGAACAAGGCAGAATTTTTCGATAAGTAGTTATTCTACAGTCAAAAATTCTAACGAAGTTATCGAGGTTTTTAACAAGCAAGGGTGAACAGTTACTTACTACGATTGGTATTACTCCCACAAGGATTTTTTATGGCAACAATGAAAGACATCGCTAAGCTTGCAAAGGTATCGACCTCTACGGTGAGCCATGTGATTAACAAGTCGCGTTTTGTCAGTGAAGAGATAGCTGAGCGTGTCAACAATGCGGCGAGAGAGCTTAACTATGCGCCTTCTGCATTAGCTCGCAGTTTGAAGATGAAGCAAACCAAAACGCTTGGCATGCTAGTGACAACCTCTACCAACCCATTCTTTGGCGAAGTAGTAAAAGGCGTTGAACGTCGTTGTTATGAAAAAGGCTACAACCTTATTTTGTGTAACACCGAAGGCGATAGCGAACGTATGAAGTCGTCTATCGATACACTGCTACAAAAGCGTGTCGATGGCTTAATGCTGATGTGCTCTACCCTTGAAGGCGAACACATCGACGTGTTCGAACGTTACCCAGAGCTGCCTGTAGTGGTGATGGATTGGGGCCCAATGCTGTTTGCGAGCGACAAAATTCAAGATAACTCGCATCAAGGTGGCTACATGGCGACCAAGCACCTGATTGATAATGGACACTCTCAAATTGGCTGTATCACAGGTCCGCTGCATCGTAACCAGGCATCATCGCGTTACCAAGGCTTCAAACAAGCGATGGAAGAAGCGGGATTAGAGATCAACGCTGATTGGATTGTCGAATCGAACTTCGAGTGTGATGGTGGTTTTGATTCTTATCAAATACTAAAGGCGCGTGGCAAAATGCCGAGCGCACTGTTTGTAAGTAACGACATGATGGCAATGGGCGTGATTCACGCAGCAGCGCAAGATGGCACATCAATACCCAATGATCTCTCAATCATTGGCTACGATGACATCCACTTGTCTAAATACATGACACCGGCTTTAAGCACGGTCCACCAGCCAAAGCACCGCTTAGGTAAAGCAGCCGTTGATACACTGTTGAGTCGCTTGCAAACACCAGATGCCTACCCTCAGGTCGTCGAGTTAGAGCCGCCCCTAGTAGAACGAAGCAGCGTGAAAGCGATTTAACCCACAATCACCCTTACCCCATCATAAAGAGCCAGCTTATTAAGTTGGCTCTTTGTTTTTAGATTTAGTTGGTCAATTAAAGCTTCGTCCATCAAACCATCGCCCTACCTCTCAAAACATGTATTTATGCATTAAATAGAGACATTCTCGAATCAAAATATGCATTTACACACTCAACAACTCATTCTCACCTACACTGTCAATAACTAACATCGACATGGAGAGCGTTGTTTTATGATTTTGGGCTGGTTCGACAATATTTCCCTTCAAAAAAAGCTATTCGTCAGCTTTTGTATTCCGATTGCTTTGATCGTGACCGTTTCGTTCTCAGTTCATGAAAACACCCAATCAATGGTAGAAGACAACCACTGGGTGGTTCACACCCACAAAGCTATTGCACGAGCTCAAGAGTTGCTCAACCTAGTCGTAAATATGGAAACCGGTCAAAGGGGCTACTTAATCACAGGAGACCCTGTCTTTTTAGAGCCCTACCACCTTGCACTCGATGTGTGGCGTCAAAAAATTCAAACCCTTGCCGCTCAAGTTAGCGATAACCCGCCGCAAGTTGATCGCCTAAACAGAATTGATGATATCCATAAAACCTGGCTCAAAGAATCTGGAGAAAAGGAAATCCAACAACGCAACCTCGTTAACAAAGGTGAAGCAGATATGCAGAGTGTCGTAGCTCTCACCAAGCAGCAAACGGGAAAACAACTGATCGACCAAATACGAAGTGAAATCGCGCGATTTATCGAAATAGAGCAACAGCTGATAAGCGTTCGTGTTGTTAAATCTGATAACTCCGCTCAGCAAACCGATTACGTTCTATTGGTCGGTACACTCCTTTCCGTTTTCATCTCATTAGTTATCGCGGCATGGTCATCAAACCGTATTAAACGCAGGATAGACATACTGCTCGCAGCCGCTAACCAAGTTGCCGCAGGTAATCTAAGAGAAGGTGCTTCAACACTTAACCTACATTCAAAAACAAACGCCCAAGACGAGGTTGCCCACCTCACACATAGCTTTCAGAAAATGGCGACCAACCTAGTAAAAAACGACAATGAAATGCAGGCAAAAAACCAAGAACTCGTCGCGGAACGCGCCAAAGCTGAAGCTGCGGTAAAAGCCAAGGGTGAGTTTTTATCAACCATGAGCCACGAAATCAGGACACCCATGAACGGTGTACTCGGGATTTCTCAGATCATCGCCAGTCAAACTCAAGAGCCAGAAACCAAAGAGAACATTAATATTATTCTCGATTCTGGCCATCATTTAATGACCATACTCAACGACATTCTCGACTTTTCTAAAGTAGAAGAGAACAAGCTTGAACTAGAGGTTGCACCTTTCCATTTTGTCCAAGTGATACAACCCGTTTGTAGCGCAATCAAGCCATTAGCAGACGAAAAAGGCATCCGCCTATTGATAGAAAATAACGTTCCGGCGCATATTCAGCTCATTGGAGACAGTGCAAGGTTACGTCAAATTCTTTACAACTAGGGCGGCAACGCGACCAAATTCACCAAAGAAGGTCATGTTGCCATTCAAGCTGAACTCAACCGCCCCAATAATCAGCTCATTCTCACGGTGACAGACACCGGCGTTGGTATTCCCAAAAACAAACACGAACAAGTATTTAACTCATTTGAACAAGCAGACACATCAACAACAAGACAGTTTGGCGGCACCGGACTTGGCCTAGCCATCGTTAAGAACCTCGTCAAACTTATGAATGGTGACATCATATTAACCAGTGCTGTTGGACTTGGAACAAAATTCGAAGTCTCGCTTCCGATTGCATGGCAAGAGGGTAAAGTAGCCAGCGAGAACATCCCACGTTTGGCTGATACAGAGGAACTCACCTACGAATCCCTCAACATCCTGTTAGTCGAAGACAATCGCATCAACGCCATAGTCGCTAAGGGCTTCTGTGAAAACCTAGGCCACCATGTCGACCTAGCAGAGAATGGAAAACTGGCGATTGAACGTCTCGAAACCCATCAATATGATCTTATATTAATGGATAACCATATGCCTGAAATGAACGGGGTGGAGGCGACACATTACATACGAGATAAATTAAAACTCAACACCTTAATATTCGCCTATACCGCAGATGTATTTCGCGAGGCTCATGACAGCTTTCTCGATGCTGGTGTCGACCACGTTCTTACCAAGCCCCTACAACAAGAGAGCTTCTTCGATGCGCTGCAACAGTTCTCAAACCGTTTACCAAAACAATCAGCGGTTGAACGTACTAAAAAGTATGAGAACGTTATAGAGCTTCTTCGCAAGCCCATCGACACATTAAGACTAACCGAAGAAGAGATAAGCCAATCAGAAGTTCTGAAAATGCTTAAAGATGACAAAATAGGATTTAGCATGCTTATCGACTCAACGATTCTCGAGTTCGAAAACTCTGTCGACCAAGTCATCGAATACTACCTCGCGAAAAAGCTAAAACCACTGTACAGAACCTTGCACTCCATTAAAGGTATGTCGCTTAACTTGGGGCTTAACATGCTTTCAAAACAAGCATTAGAGTTAGAAGTACAGGCAAAAAACCAGCAGCTGCCTGATATAGAACTGCTCCAGAAACTGCTTAACCGCCTGATGGTAAATATTCATCAAGCTCAGCGAATGAAAGCCGTTAATTCCATCGAGCGTTTGAAGAAAATAGATAAAGAAACGTAAGAGCAGATTACGTCAAGACAAAGGGCAAGGTGAAATACCTTGCCCTCTTTACTTCCCTATCTCGGTGCGTGATTCTAGCGGCTTAACACAGAGGCGATTCGCTGCATTTCATCCAACAGTTCTATCCCATTGTATTGAGGCGCTATCGCCAAGTCTTGAATAGTCACTGTATCAACCGACTGTTTGTCCGAACATTGAAGCACCAAGTCTCCCTTTGGTGAATAGACTCGGCTTCCACCACAATAGGTTGCAGTAAAGGCATCAACCACATCTTGCCCAACACGGTTACACGTTACGATGTGGCACCCTTCTTCTAGCGCCCTCGCCTGTCCGATGGCAAAACTGTGGTGACCACCAAAATTGGCGGGGTGAAGAACAACATCAACAGAGTGATACGCTCTCATGATCTCTGGGAACCAAATATCGAAACAGATCGCCACGCCAAACGTTAACCCTTTATATTCGAAAGTTAAAAGTTCAGAACCCCGTGAGAAATACTGCTTATCGAATTTGGTTTGACTGACTTTTCGATACTTATGGCGCAGCCCAGTTCCATCAATGACAGCAACGCTGTTGTAATATTCGCCTTGGTCTTCCTCTGCAATGCCAGCAACAATCAAGGTTTCATGCTTTGCTGCCAGTTGCGACAAAGAATCAATGGTCTCACTATTGGCGAAGTTTTCGCTTAACTCGTGCACTTCTGACACTTGGTTAAAGATGTACCCCGTAGAGAACAATTCTGGTAGCAGGGTAATGTCACCGACGGAGGTTTGCGCATCTAAAAGCTCCAAAACCAGAGCGAGGTTTTTCTGTTTGTTTTTGTATTCAACTTCAAGCTGAACAAGGGTGATACTGACATTATTCAAAATCGAATCCTTACTGGGTCACACAAATCAGATGCAGAGTAAGAGAATCACCCTTCGCTTTCTTACTTCAAACCAAACCATTGAAGCAAACGCACACTCTCAAGCTCATTTTCGCCTGTCTATTCCATCAACTTCGGTTCTGGTAACACAGGCGGCGTACTGTCCATATAAGTTAAGAAATTCTCCCACACTTCGTGCGTGCGTTGCTTGGTTAACTTAGTCTTACAAGAAAGCGCCATCAGCCCTCTAATCGAGCCATCGCGCCATTGGGTATACACAGAGTCACAATGCGTTGTCATATAGGCTTTCCAACTCTCCTGAGCGACCTTGATGGCACCCACCAACTCAGTATCCTCAGCATTGTGTTCAAAGCTGGCTGCTAAGTACTTATCAAGCTCTACCTGTGCAGATTCAAGCTCAAGTGCGGCACAGTGGTTTATCTCTAGCGTGTTCATCGCATTGTCGCAATCGACCGCGTCCTCGCCAGCATGTGCCAAACCAGAGAAGTAAGTCAGTAAGAGCAGTGCTATCGCTTTTTTCATACCAATCCTTAATCATTCGGTTAGTTTTCTTCAATATTGCAATCGTATATAACTCTAGCCTTTATAGGGTTATAAATATTTTTAATTCGTATTACCACTGCAAAAACACGTAAAATCCACAAAGAAAACCGGATTAACATCAATACGTTACTGGTATAACTAAAAAAACATTATCTTTATCAATAATCCATGCGTGCATTCACAATATTTATTATTTTCCTTGCTACCTAATCGTTAAATTTATAAATTAAATCGAATGCTCATCCAATCGGTAACGCTTCTCCAATTATGGATATCAAGTACCAACATTTTGCCAAGACCACATTCTACTTTGCCATCTCTTTCGTTTTGTCGATGGCATTGCTCATTCCTTTTACACCGTCTCATTATCATGCGTTAACCGAAGAATCTTCACAATTAGTTGAAACCAGACTTCAAGAGATCCAAGCCAGGTTTGGCAGCTTTCTCGCAGGCATCACACCCGCTCTATCTTGTGATGCCATCGTGACCGAGCTTCGCCAGAATGTATTCAATGCCGATTGGGTGAAAGAAGCCGCTGTATTCAATAAACATAACCGCTTTTACTGTTCTACCACCGATGGCGAGGTGTCATTTCGCCTCTATAGCAGCATCCGAGAAAGGCTCAACGACGATCCAAACTTAACCACCTTATCGTACTCCAACGCTGCGATTACAAAGGTGCAGTCCATCATGCTGATTTTCTCGGACAAAGAGCAGGCGGGAGTAAGCCTGATGATACCGCCACACTTTATCTACGATCTTGTGGAGTCAAACCTGAGCAGCCATGGAATCAACTCAAAAGTAGAAGTGATAAAAAGAGATATTCACCCAACCGATCCCGGAGTGTACTTTTCAGAGGTTCGGATACAATCAGAGGCCTACCCTCTGGCTATAACCTCCTACATCGGGCATCAGTACTACATCAACTTCTTAATGAGCTTCTCTTGGTTTGGGTTTCTTATGGCGGGAATCACCACCATTGTCCTGTTGTCCGCTAAACATAAGAAACAGAGCCAACGCAGTTTAGAATATTCCCTCTCTAGCGCTCTGAAAAACAAACACCTGCAAGTTCACATGCAACCTATTGTTGACCAGAAAACCACCCAAATCGTGGGCTGTGAGTCACTGTTAAGGTGGAACCACCCGATTGAAGGCAACGTCTCGCCCGCTATTTTCATACCGCTCGCAGAGAAGCTAGGTTTGATAGAAGAGCTGACGTACTTTGTGCTACGCGAAGTATTGAAAACCATCAAACACAATCAAGACCTTTTCGAAGACAAATACATCAGCGTCAACATCAGCCGAAACGTCGTGTCTAACAGTAACTTCGCCCACAAAGTATCAGGGGTTTTCAAAAGAAACCCTGAGATTCTAAAGCAGGTGGTGTTTGAAGTAACCGAAGATGGTGAGTGCTCAGACGCGGATATGACAACGATAAAAGAGAACCTAACCAAGCTAGCGAACATGGGCGTGAAAGTCGCAATTGATGACTTTGGTACGGGCTACTCAGGGTTAGATTTCGGGCTCTTCTCCGCTTAGATGAGTCTATAAACTAACAATAAAACCGCTAACACATTGATTTACAATCGCTTCCCACCTTATATATCAGTGTTGTAGTTTGTCGTTATTATCTTCCGCTCTATTTAACTTTAAAGGCCAATCCGTACAGTCTGTAACGCTTGAAGAAAGCTCTCATTCAGTACTCGTCAAGTGCAAGCGAGATAGACGCTGTAAAGTTGTTGATCCTGAGACTGGAGCTCCGCGCACCGTCGACCACTACGTTCACCGTCGCCTGTCGGATTTACCTGTCAGTGGTCGCCCTTGCGTTATAGAAATTGAATTGGCTCAGACAAGGGATAGGCTCGGCCGAAGGTTGATTGAAGAGGCTGATTTTGTTGATAAGGGGAGTCGTTATACAAAGAGGTTCTGTCACTTTATTAGTGGACTGTGCCGCTATATGAGCATCCACGCAGTGTCGAAGCATTTAGACATACGCTGGGAAACCGTGAAAAATATCGATAAAGCATTCCTTCTCTCTACCTTGCCTGCTTTAGAGCCTAAGAAGTTGACCAACCTTGTTCATATTGGCGTTGATGAAGTCGCCAGGGCTAAAGGCCATGATTATATGACCGTCGTTTATGATCTCGTTTCAGGACAACTTATTTGGGTTGACCATGGGCGGACTTCAAACGTACTCATCAACTTTTTTGAACAATTATCACCGCAAACGAGAGACGGCATCCAAGCGGTATCAATGGATATGGGGCAATCTTACCAATCAGCAGTGAGAAACGCTCTTCCGAATGCAGACATCGTTTTTGACCGGTTTCACGTTATGCAGAACTACTCTCTTCTGATAAGGAAAGAGCGTAATAAAGCGTTTAGGAAAGGAACACATGACGAGAAGAAAATGCTTAAAGGGACGCTATTTTTACTCCTCAAAAATGCGCCGAAATTAAGCGATAAGCAGTCAGATAGGCTAGATGATTTACTGGAAAGCAATAAGACTCTTTGTACGATTTATATGCTCAAAGAGCAGCTTCAAGCCTTATGGGATGAACGTAATTTTGACTTGATGATCGCAGCGCTTGATGCGTGGTGCCAGCTTGCTAAAAAGACGAGGATCTTATCTCTCATCAACTTTGCAGACGCGCTTTGGGAGAGAAGAGTTGGGATCTGCAACTATGCAAAATATAAGCTGACGAATGCCCGAGTGGAAGCAGGGAATGTATCGATAGGTCTTCTTAGACGGAGAGCCCGAGGAGTAAGGGATACTGATTACTTTAAATTGAAGATTAGACAAACCTCAATCCTAGAAACTCACTCTACCATTTATCCGGAAATCAAGCTCATCTAAGCGGAGAAGAGCCGATTTCGTAAGGCAATTTCCGTTCAGTATCCTAAAGATTGATCGCGTCTTCGTGCAGAACATTTCAGACGAATCCAGCTTTGGTGTCCCTTTGCTAGAGTCCATGCTGCAACTGTCCCGCACTTTAGGCATGCAGGTTATCGTTGAAGGCGTAGAGTATGAATCGCAAGTCAAAGTCTTGTCTAAGTTAGGTGTCGACTATATCCAAGGTTTCTATTTCTATAAGCCGATGCCAATCAACCTAACTATCAGCCTGCTCAGGCAACAACAGCACATCACTGCGACTCATGAGTATCACATCTCGCCAACCTAACATATGAATGTAAACCGATTAGAGGGCGCCGTTACTGGCGCCCTTTTAAAAGGACTTTCATAAAACCAACACTTGGCACTGGCGTTAAGTGCCAAATGATGGAGCGCCAAGCGTTAAGCATCAGATCAACTATCGTGTTTCGCCGATCGTTCAGCGAGCACTTCTTTGAATGCGAACATCCCATTCAGCGCAGCAGGAAAACCAGCGTAGCCAGACATCTGAATGATCACCTCTTTGATCTCTTCTTCACTGCAACCCACATTAAGCGCCGCATTCAAATGCACTTTAAGTTGCGGGGCGCAGTTGCCTAGTGCGGTTAACGCTGCCACCGTCGCAATCTCGCGAGATTTCAAATCCAAGCCTTTACGCGCATAGATATCACCAAAAGGATACTCGATTGTGTATTTGGCTAAATCGGGGCTAATGTCTTGTAGGCTTTCGATAACATTTTGCCCGGCTTCACCATCAATCTGTTTAAGTAGTTCTAGCCCTTTTTCAAAACGTGACGTTTCCATTGTATTGCTCCTATGTATTGAATAGGAGCGCAGCATACAAGTTAGAGTTCACTCTAAGTCAACGCACTTTTCCATCTTTATACAGGTCAATTTTGTCTTCCAAAGCGGAAAGATGAGATTGTTGTCGCGCAATATGCGCTTTTAAACTCTGTTGGTGCTGTTCTAACAAAGCTTGACGTTCAAGTACCGTGCTACTGCCCTGCTCCCTTAATCGAGCGTATTCCAATATCTCTTCGAGTGGCATGGCCGTCTCTTTCAGGCGAATGACAAACTCAAGCCACTTTACGTCTTTCGTGGTATACACTCGGTGCCCACTGCCATTACGCTGAACATTTTTAAGCAAACCGATTTTTTCATAGTACCTAAGCGTATGAGCCGACAAACCCACCAAGCTAGAAAACGCCTTCATGTTCATGGTTTTACTTCCTTAATAGCCGAATAAGCGAATAAGCGAATAAGCGAATACGTTATTTTGGGTAAAGAATACTAACCTCCAAGCCAGAAATTATCATCAAAGAAACACCAGTCCTAGAAGCACAAAAACCAACGATGGAATGAAAAATCCCACGCGTTGGATCCTAAAGTACTTATTAAGCCTAGAGCTTTAGTGCATAGATACACATAGATTGCTCTTTTTCAGGCACATCCAGTGTGTGTTGCCCCTTAGACTTCAGCGTCACACCTGCACGTTTCGCAATCTTAACACTGGCCAGGTTACTCTCTAAACAATGGAACTCAAAGGCTTTAAGTCCTTGTTCGCTTGCTAAGGTTGGAACAAGAACCTCCAAAATTTGCCCTACCACTCGATTCCCCGTTGCACTGTCAGCAAGCCAGTAGCCTAATTCGCAGACTCGAGTCTCGCGGTGAATTGACTTTACACCAAATACGCCTGAAAACTGTTTTTTGAAGTGTACTGCGAACCACTGTGAGCCTTCGATACCACTGTGAGCCTTCGATACCACTGTTCAGCCGACCTTCGATATAAGCTCGCGCACTTTCAAGATCGACCACACTCTTCTCCCAGGGCATATATTTTGATAGGTTCCCCCTGCTTGATTCAACGGCATTAAATAATGCAAAAGCATCTGAAACTTTCAGATTTTTTAGGACTATATCTTTAGATATGACTCTTTCCATAACACCTCATTTTTGAGTTTTTGTGAAACCACTTAATTAAAGCGCGCGCTTAATGGCTTCTGCTAGCCCGCTCGCGTTTTCCCACGCCATTGAATGTCCAGCATCAGGAACCAAGCTGATCGCTATATCGTGGTTATTCAACCTCTCGGTATCGGTGTCTGGTAAAGATTTACTGCCGAATAGATAGGTTCTATTTACATTTAAAGAGTACAACCGATCACGCCAACTTGGGTCCTGTCCTTCTATCAAGGAAACAGCTTGCCTGTGTGTCGCTACTGCTGAATTCACCACTAAACTGGCTGCCCACTGAGTATTTGGCTCATCGATGCTGTACTGCACTATCTGAGCGTGACCGTGGTTGACATATTCAGACTCGGTATAGCTCGCAATTTTCTTGCTAAAGAACCCGCCACCGGAATCAAGATTAGCCTCACTCAACACCAAGGCCTGCAGTTGTGGTAGAACTTTTTCAGCCAATACAACCGACACAGCACCACCCATGCTGTGACCATAAATCACAAACTTATCCAAGCCCAAAGATTGAATGAATGCCTCAAGATAAGCCGCATGGCTACCTATGGAGTAGTCGAAACCCTCAGGCTTATCACTAAACCCAGAACCTAATAAATCGACAAGAATGCGCCGATGAGAAAGCAAACATTCACTGGCCGCAACGGCCGGGTAATCAAACGAAGCAGCACAGCCAATACCGTGTATAAAAATAATAGGCACTTCCGAACCGGGAAGATCATGATACCTAAGTATCGCGTTACAGCCCTCAACCTTAAACTCTTTCATTTCTTCCCCTGAAACCCACAGAACACGACACTTAACATATACATACTTCACATACCAAGCGCGTCGAATTGCTTATTATTGACTAGCCAATCAAGCCACTGAAAATACTATGCGTTCTTTGCTCTCATCATCTTTCAACTCAAGTAAAATACCTTCGGCCTTTGCGTCTTTTAATGCGTTAATTAATGCTTCTAATTGCTCCCCGTTTTCGTCAAATCTAGACGATATGTTCTTGGGTAAGAGTGTCATAGCCAGCTTTGCCAAACCCAAAGGAACCACCAAGCAGTCTTCTAGTTCGCCAGTTTCAAAGCAATAAGTGTCGATTATTAGTTTACGCATACAAAAATACTCGCCAAACACATAGACTCACTAGAGTACCTTTTCTTTGAAATTTGTCTGTGAGTTACATGCGCAAATGCAACATTACACATATGGAAAAATGCATTAATTGGCCCGCTCTAAAAATGCGACAGCTCAGGGCGATCTTAAAGGCGACAATGACATGTATGAGAAAGGTGTTTGTAGGATTGGATGCTAAGGGAGATTTTGTTAGGAGAAGTAGCTCCGTGGCCGTTTACATAGCGTATGAGGCTTGAAAAGCGAGTTTTATTAAGTAAGCCAAGTTTAAATTACTGAAAAATTTGGATTTAATATCAAACCACCAAATTATATTCGACTATGTTGAAAATGCTAATCATATATTTCACTTTAAAGAATATTTCTTTTGAAATGAATTTCATCAACTTAATAATCAGTTAGTTTAATTATCTATTTTATCACTAATTGAAAATATTTTTAATTTTACATCATGCACCAAGACAAATGGTTTTTATATGCTAATTTTATAATATAAAAATTAATATCCACTGGTTCTGCTTTGATATAACAGCTTTGTTGTACGTTGGGAAATTTTTGGTTAGGGGATAAATCCATGATAATTAAAGAAGTAAAAAACGTATCGATTGCTATTAGAGTTTGGGCGATTCTTGCTTTATTTGCAATCGCTTTACTCGCAAATACCATTTTAAATATAGATGGCTCACGCCAACATGTGCGTGAAGGGCGCGAATATACTTTGTTAATCTGATGTAAAAAGAACTTTTTCCCTGTAATCTTTATTCCAGGCGGCTTGGTTCATCTTTCTTGGTACAGACAAGTTACCCTCTGATTTTCTAAATAGGTTCTGCACAAAGCGACGACAACAAGCCATATTCAACGCTGAATCCCCAGCGTAAATTCGCTGCTCGTCTTCTTTGAAAATTACGTCCAACGCCCAGTGCTGCTGATTCTCAATATGCCAATGCTTTCTTGTTGCCTTTGAGGCTAACTCTAAAGATAAATGGTCTGTGCAAATATAGTACGAGGTTTCATAACTTCCTTTCCCTTTGACACTCCTATCTCTTACCACTGCAACAATGCTTTTTACGAGACACCACTTCTGTCTGAGTGCTTCGCTGAAGGCTGCAGGAAGCACGTAAACCTCACGAACCTCTTTTCTACCATGCCCTTTCTCTTCCGTGATGTATGATTCCTGTTTATCTTCAGGCAAAGCCCAATAGTATTGGAATTGCACATCAATTTCTGCTAATAAACTTGGTTGATTCAGTTTAACTTGTACTAGGATATCTCCACCTTTATCAACTACTTTATTCAGTGTTTCAACCTGACAATGCAGGGCATCAGCAGTTAATAAACATCCTTTGATATCTAAAGCGTCTAGCATGTTTCTTATTGCTAGCAGCTCCATACCTTTGCCGTCACAAGGTTGGTGTGTGAGAGTCAAACCCTCGTCTACATCAAATGCCGAAACCATATAGAGGGGGTGCTGTTGTTTGCTTGCTTTTGCCCCTTTTAGAACCTTCCCATCAACACTGATTATAGGCTGAGCATGCTTCTCTCTGTGCAAATTGACCCAGCCCACCATAGCTTCCAATAGCGTCTCTGGCACAACGGATCTCATGATCGCAGCTATATTATGTCGAGTGGGAAGACCATTTTCGTAGGGGAAATACTCACGTAACCACTCGATATTTCCTTCACCGAAATCCTTAATCTCTGTCCATTTATTTTGACCACAAATCATGGCTGTTATGACCACGAAAGCGACTTCCATAACAGGATAAACTTGATTGATGTGCGAACGGGTATCTTTCACTTTTTTAAGTTGCTCAATGATAATCATGTGCGAATTTCTCATGTTTTTTTACTTCATGATCAGATCGTGATTATCTAAAAAAGTTCCCTGTAAAATAAATCCATTATTTTCAATGGTTAAAGTTCGATCCCGCCCTTCATGTGCGTGAGAGTTATCAAAAAGGGGTGAAAACGCTAGTTCAAAGCGCCGTTAGCGTTATTAAGTATTATCAAAGTCAGAGTGAAATAGGCAATTTAAGCGAAGAGGAAGCACGTGCACGCGCATTGGAAACCATCTCAAATATGCGATTTGATGGCGGGAATTATATCTTCGTAGGTGATCGAGAAGGAAAGCAAATAGCTACAGGCGTCCCCTCTCTTTTAGGAGAAAATATTATGGACCTTCAAGATAGTAAGGGTAAATATTTTGTCAGAGAGATGTACAGCATTTCGAAAAATGGTGGTGGATTCATTGATTATCATTGGAAAAACCCGAACAAACAAACGCTAGAGCCAAAAACCAGTTATGCAATAATGTTGGAGCCTTGGGGATGGATGGTTGGTTCTGGTGTAAATATGGTGGCCTTACAAGCGACGACTCACCGAGCTGAGATGACATCGATAGGTTATGCAATAGGCATTTTAACGGTTCTCTCACTGATCGTTGGTTACTTCATCAAAACCATCACTCTCCCAATAAATCGTACTTTGGCTGCGATGAAAGCATTATCAAAAGGTGAAGGCGATCTAACGCAACGTATTCCCGAAGAAGGGAGCAAAGAACTGATTTTCTTGGCTCGTTATTTCAATCAGTTTGTAGAGTCTATTCAATCAATGATGCTCGGGATTCAGGGAATTGGGACTCAAGTATCAGCGTCGGCAACGCAACTCACTGATTCGGTACACCAAATAGATAATAGCCTTAACCAGCAAAGAAACGACGTGGATATGCTTGCGACAGCCATGACAGAAATGCTGGCTACCGTTGAGGAAGTTGCTGGGCGAACCGTTGAAGCAAATGAAGCAAGTCGGTTTGCAGCGCAGGAGACACAGAAGAGTTCCTCAATTATTCAAAATAATGTGATAGAAGCTAACGAAATGGCGGAAGTCATTACCTCAGCAGGACAAGCAGTCCAGAAGTTGGCGCTTGATGCAAAAAATGTGGATACGGTTCTAGAAGTTATTCGAGGAGTCGCAGAACAGACAAACCTCTTAGCACTTAACGCTGCTATTGAAGCCGCTAGGGCTGGTGATCATGGTCGGGGCTTTGCTGTGGTAGCTGATGAAGTAAGAACCCTGTCTCAACGTACTCAGGAGTCCACACTTGAGATTCAAAATATTATAGAAAAGTTGCAAGTTGGCGCTGAAAATGTCGTTACAGTAATGCACCAAGGGGTTGATAAAGCGAATAAAGCCTCAGAGCTATCCGCGCAGGCAGGATGCAAGATTGACGAGAGTAACAAGCAAGTTAATAAGATCGAAGGTATGGCGCAGCACATTGCAACTGCTGCTGAAGAGCAAACACTCACCGTGAACGAAATAAACCGTAACGTAGCCAGCTTGAGTGATATGGCGACTTTAGTGTCGAGTGAATCTACCGAAATGGCTAATTCGAGCCGAGAACTCAGAGGTATCTCAGAAAATCTCATGTGTACAATTAACCGATTCAAACTTGCATGATGCAAGAATCTGCTTTGAAAAGCGGAAGCTTTCTACGCGTAAAAACGAATAGCAGTAGCTCACGCAGCTCCTGCTATAACTGATTTATTCCATTAATGGGCAAAGAGAGCCTCAACAGGAAAATCCGTCTAAACACGAACATACACCCCTTTTTTCAAACACCGCATTCCTTTAAGTTCTGGGGCATGGGAGTTATCACAGATAAAAACATGCCCTCCAGGTATGAGGATGTCATGAGCATGCTTACAGACAATATCGTGATACTCATTGGTTAATGATGCGATAACAATCGCATCTAACCTACTATTGTACTGATTAAAATTAACGTGGTCGTAGTTATTAAATGTGATTTTATTTTCTATTTTTCGATTGATGGAAAAATGGCTATTCTTCATTTTAACTTTGTTAGACTCTAGGTATTCAGCTAATTCACCTCGAGTGTTACTAAATAACCTTTCTTTGAAGTTCCCTTTACAGTTTATTTTTCTAAAACTATTGTTGTCAACCAAAGACATAATCCGACAAAAACCAGATGAGATCATCTCTGTCTTTTGTTCGTAATAAGAATGTAACATTGCCAATGAAAAACTATCGTAATATTTACCTGTATCTAAACAACAAATAAGCAAATCACTCCCCCGCATCTGCCTTTCGATCACAAGCTCACTGTAGTCTCTATATAATTCAGCGTTATAGAAAAAGTTGTCAGTTACCATATTTAAACCTTGAGGTTGCGTTTTACTCGATTTAAAACAGAGGCGAGTTAGCTAGTGGGATAAATTTTTTCGACAAGCGATAAATTCACACAAAAAATAAGGTTATGTGGTAAATCTGAATATGCTACTCCAACCTCGCCAGTCACAAAGTTAACGGACTTTGCTATATCTTCTTGAAAGTGTTCAAGTACTAATTGCAATAAGCAATCTTTACCCAACATATCCATCAATAAATCCTTAGAGTTAGAACTCGAAATATTATATAAGTATAGATCCTATCAATAATCAAACTTGAATATATATTTTTTAGATGAAATGCGATGTAAAGCAATGGTTTTCAACTATATTAATTTATTTTTAAATTTATCCACGTCTTTTACTTTTTCCGGCCATGAGTTCAAGTAATGAAAACCATGTATCCAAATCAACGAGGAAAATCGTGCTGACGCACTTTGGGGGCATGCGATGTGAAGTGTTATGAAGCACTATTCACCGCTTTTGGCTAAACCCCTTTATCACAAGGGGAATCTGGAGCTCTGAATGATTGGGGAGCAAATAACGGAAGGCATAAGCGCCTTCCGTCGTTCAAGTAGGCGATAAGGTAAGTACTACTTACTTACGCTAATCATCTCGTTAAAGTAATCCACTTGCTCTGCCATATTCAAACCTTGTTTGTTTGAACCCAACGTCCACATAAAAAAGCCACCATAACCGTTATCTTTCTGCCATTTAGCACGGTCTAGGTTGTTCTGGCGTGTTTCAACAAAGTTACCACCGGGTGCCCACTGATTGTTGATCGTATTACCTAAAACAATCTTCGACTTGTCTCCAATGTATTCAGCGTAGTTTGCCATCGCGACTTCGTATAAGAAGTTTCGACCCGCGTCGTATGTCATCACGTTGAAGAAATCGAAGTCGTTCTTGGTCGCTTTCAACAGATCAATCACTTCACCGTGGTGAGATGAACGACCAGACTCTTCAATGTAAGAGCAGTTTTCAAACACGCTCGCATCCATACATTCAACTGGATCCGCACCTACGTGGTAAGTCGTCAGAGACAGAACCTTCGTATTACCCACTTTCTCACGGATAAGTTTGATCAAAGCCGTTAAGTCTTGGTTCTCTTTGTCTGAGATTCGTGCCGCTTTCTCAAAGTCAAAGTCCAGGCCATCAATGTGCACGTAACCCGCTAATTGGTACTTGCTGTAATCACAGCTACCGTCTGAATGTGTTGCAAGACACTCGCCTTCCACTTCTTCAGGCTTTAGGTTCTTTTTGTACACAGGGAATGGCGTATGCACCAAATCAACTAACCCGTTCGCAACCGATTCACGGCTTTCAGGCGTACTGATCGCCGACCAAATGCTCTCGTAAGTTTGACCACCAAACGCAACCATCATGGTCGCATTTTCATTGTCATGCTTGAGCGTTGACCATGCTAGGTACTGTGTTGGCATCCAGTCCGGGTTGTAATTCGGTGGTGTTAGCATGCCATCAGAGATCGTGATGTTACCGCTCGCGTCCCACTTACCAAATGACAATAAATAGCCATCACCTTCTGAGTTGAACAGCTCTTGGTAGTCATTCAACCCCCAAGACGTTAGGTAACTGATAGAGCGATCAGGGTTATCGACTAAGCCGCCACCGCCTGTGCTTTCTTTGACCGTAATGTTAGAGGTTGCAGAGGTTTGCTCTTGGTTGGACGTATTCACCGCTTTTGCCGTGACAGCATATGTACCCTGCTGAGCACCTAGCCATTCATATTCATAAGGTGCTTCCGTATCTTTAAACAGCTCGTTACCGTTCGCGATGAAGCTAACCGAGGAAATATCGCCTTCGTAACTCTTCGCGTCTACTTTGATCGAAATCGCACGACCTTCGAAGTAGCTTGAACCATCCACAGGAGATGCTAAAGAAACAACCAAGTCTTTATCGGTAATCGCTAAAGAAATTGGCGCCGCCTCCGCACTCGCACCTTGGTCATCGTAGGCAACAACCGTCAATGTGTATTGGCCTTCAACTTGGGCAGGCACCGTAATGGTGTAAGTATCGCCTTGTGAAGGCGTGTTTGATGTCGCAACCACTTGACCATTCAATTGAACATCAACGCGAGCAACTTCAGTATCATCCGATGCATCGACAACTACGTCGAATGCTTGGTTAGGTGCGATTTTCTGTCCATCTTGCGGTGATTGAACGTCCACCACTGGCACAGGGTTCGGATCACACTCACCCGCTTCATCCCATGCATCTTTCCACGCATCAGGATAACTTGGATGACCGGTTCCTGGTGTCCATACAGGGTTACCACACCAACCCGCTACCGTACATGAGTAGATATTGCCAATGTTAGTGACTTCATCACCGACTTTATAGGCCACACCATCTTGGTACTGAGGTATGTCGCCACAGCTGGTGCTTGTATCTGTCACCGTGATGGTTAAGTTCTTACTAGATACATGTTGCTCGTCATCTTTTGCTTCCGCACGAAGCGTAGTAGAGCCTGCCGTTTGCGTTGTCCAGTCACAAGAGAAATCTTGGGTCGTTTTCGCATCAAGAGAACACACTTCTGAATCGTTAGCGAAGAACTTAACCGTCGCTAAGTCATCATCTGCATCTGTTATATGC
>AAZW01000003.1 GCA_000169995.1 Vibrionales bacterium SWAT-3
ATCAATGCGACTGATAAGATCACACTAATACGTTCAAGTGGAAATTACCTGTCGATTCGCCAGCGATTGATTGTCTGAACCGAATAAGTCTATCAGTATGGTTCCGAATACAATGGCGAACACGGCGAGTGAACCAACCAACGAAACCAACAACAAGTTCATCTTCTTTCTATATTCTTCTTTATTGATCTTCTGTAACTTCATTGACTACTTCCTTATGTAAGTCACCTAATAATTTGCGCATACTATCTACGTAAACATTGGGTCGCTTCAACCCTTACCATCTTGTAATGTGGTCGTTCTCTATTTAATACGTAGAGTTCTTCTGGTTGGCGCTATACGCAACTCTATTTGACTTCATTAATAGAAAAGAGTTACATACCGCGACAATTTTGGTTATTCATCAATTCATGTTGATAAAGCCCGTTTCGCTTTATCACATACTGACAAGGTACATTCCATGCGTTCATTTGTATTACGCGCTCGCGCAGCCCCTACAGAGAGCAAACTTATCTTAGAAGGTGTTGGGCAAGATGCTCATACTGAGATTCTGGCTCATACTCTGATGAACACGATCTTCGTTGCTCAATCTCACCGTGAGAATGTCACCGTGCACCTTGTATTGGAAAGTACTAAAGACTTTTCACGTACGATTACATTCGATTCAAACGAGATCACCAACATTGGTGGCTTCCACGAGTCTGCATTGTTATCAGCAGTAGTAAGAGCGGTTGACGCTTCTCAAGGTATGACTAAAGAACAGACGCGTCAGGTTGAGCCGGGCATCACTGTTCGTACTATGAGTTTTGAAAAGCTGGTTAAAGAGCTAGCTGAAGACCACCAGCTGTACATGATGAATAAGAAAGGTGACTTTATCCGTGATGCAGAGATTGCTGAAAACCCATGTTTCCTTTTGACTGATCACATCCCTATGCCTAAGAAAAGCTACAACAGCTTAAAGCGCCTAGGTACAGAGAAAATCAGTTTAGGTCCAAACATGCTGTTCGCTTCTCAGTGCGTCGTGTTGATCAACAATGAGCTTGATATTCGCGGTTTCTAAGACGAAATACACAATCACTGTGAACAAAGCCCGGCTATTCGCTGGGCTTTTTATTTTTGGTGTGAGATAACAACTATGGTTTGTCGTTAGCTTGCCCCGTCACATGAGATCTCGCATTAATGTCTCGTATTGCTCCGATGCCAATACCACCAGATGATTTAGCTCTTTTGCATCTTCCTCTGCCAATAAGAGTTGCCAATCTGTCTGTTGACCACTTTCATCTCGCCCAAGCACTTTAGTCTTCCCTTTTTCAGTTTCGAAAGACAATTGATTAAAGTTGGTATCATGATGTTCATGAGACTCTAAAATCTCAAACTCTAAATTTCCGGTTGGCTTTACTTGAATGTGGGCATGAAAATGTTGCTGATTCTGTAACTCATATTCCCTATGTATTGCAAACATACTCCCTCCTATAAACCTCAATCTAAGCTAGTAAGCGATCGCTATAAATTACCCGCTATTCATAGGTGGCTCCTAAACAGCAAGTATCTATACAAAGTGTAGGCCTCAAATTTCGGTACTAGAGCAAAATCAGCCTGCTGTTTGATACTAGACAAAATAGGGTTGAGTATTATGACACTTCGATTGATCTTTCTTGACGGGTATAACTGAGAGCCAGAGCTCAATAGAACTGACCAAACAACGAATTTATAAAACTTGCGCTTCGTTCCATTTATTTCATCTGTTGGTCTGACCTTTGAGAATATTAAGTCCTTGAGCTCCAAGCTTTTGATTCGATAGTTATACTTTAAAAAATTCGGTGAATTTATTTAAGGGAATACATGTCGATTTTTACCGTATTCTTCTGTGGAACAGGATCCAACTCAGAAGATAATAACCATAAGAACTATGTGTCTGGCGAGCTGATATCAACATTGGCGAAGAATACTACTGGGCGATACATGATTGATTACATCCAGGTGGACGGCGTTGGCAGCGGAAACCAAAACGAATGGTTAAAGCAAGGCAAGGACGATACATACTCTGCGATTAGAGGGACTCTGCAAGGCAAAGGTATCGATAGCAACATGTGCCATGTATTGAACATCATACGCGGTAACCAACAAGACAAGAATGATTACCTCAAACGAGCTAAGGGATTGCTCAGTGAATCCCGCCCAGAGAAATCTGCTTGGCCTTTTGCAACCAACCGCAAATATCAAGATTGGCTCAAAGATTCAAAAGAGTTAGCCGCAGATCTAAAACACAGTATTGCCGCTCGTCAACAAAATATAGCGATCGAGCGCCAGAGTAAACCGATTAGCCAAGTTAACATCGTGGGCTGGAGCCGCGGTGGTGTAAGTTGCTTTGAATTGGCAAACCGTATGCTCAAAGACCCGGAACTTAGCCATATCCCAGTCAACATTTTTGCTTGCGATCCTGTGCCGGGTGGAATGAACGCGTTCAAGGATTACAAGTCACTTGGTAAAAACGTAAAACAGATCGTTTGCGTATTTGCGGAAGACGAACGTTCTCTAGCGTTCAAAGCAAGAATGCCCCGCCTATATCGCTCAACCCAATATTACACCACCTATATGCCAGGTCGACACGGTACCTTAGTTGGTAATGCCAATACCTCTGGTGGAAGCAAAGGTGCAGGGTTACTCACAGGCCCTGGCCTCGTCACACGAGACTTTATGGAAAAGGTATTAACAGGATGGGGAACCAAGCTTAAAGGCAGCTCAACACTGAACTTTTCTAGACAACGTATTATTGAGTTGTACGAACAAATGCGTAGCCATGAAGAATACTTCAATAAAATGCACGGCATGACTTACACCGCGAAGAATCGACTTCTTTGGACGAGCAAAGACCGAATCGGGCAGCAGAGAGAGCGTCGCTTTGGTATTCCAATGTATCGTTTTCAATTTCCCGGTATTACCAACAACTATGGCGATGCAATTAATCGTCACCACTGCGATGTGTTGGCAACCAATGCTTTCGCGACTCAAGGCACCTCTTCTGCACTGCCTAACTCTATTTGATATTTCGCTGCTACTTTCCTTTAAAAACAAAAAGAGCTCAACAAGGTGAGCTCTTTTTTATTAGCTAAATTTTCGTATCGATGGTGTTATCTAAGATTAACCAAAGATGAAGGTGTATAGGTAACCTGCACCAATCGCCATACTTAGTATTACGAATAGGAAAGCCGCAATCATCTGATTTTTGAAGATAGACTTAAGCAAAATCACTTCCGTCAAACTTGCGCCCGCACTACCAATGATCAATGCCATTACTGAACCCAAGGCCATACCTTTTTGCACTAGGGCTGCACTCAGTGGAATCACAGCTTCAGCACGGATGTACAGTGGAATACCAATTACCGCTGCGATTGGAATCGCGTACCACTTGCCTTCACCTGCATATTCAGCAATCAAGTCAGTTGGAATGAAGCCATAGATGAATGAACCAATTGCAATACCCATCATCAAGTAAGGGAAAACTTGTTTGAAGTCTTTCCAAGTCGAGAACCAGATTCTCATCCAGCGGCTAGGCTCTTTCTTCTCAACGACTGTTGCTGTCGCTGTGCCATCAGCCGAGCAGCATGATACTTCTACTTTCGGCTCTTCTTTCTTCGTTCCACAGCATGCGCTCTCTTTTGCCATTACTGGTGCAGGTTCACCACATGCGCTTGTACCACAAGAAGATCCCGCTTTTACTGGTGCTGCTTTTTTAGGTGCAGAGTCGCCACAGCTAGTAGCGCAACTTGAAGATGAACCCGTTGATTCATACGCTTCTGCTTTCACGTAACGCTCAAAACCTAGTTTTTCCAGTGTGTAACCTGCGACTACTGATACCGTCATTGCCACTAAGAAGTAGAACGCTGCAACTTGCCAGCCGAAGGTAATCACAAACAAACCAATGATCACTGGGTTCAATAGTGGACTACCAAATAGGAACACCATCATTGGACCAAAACCCGCTCGTGCACGCAGCAAACCTTTTAGGAAAGGAATCGTCGAACATGAACAGAAAGGTGTAATCGCCCCCAGTAGTGCGGCAATCACATAGCCCTTACCGTTGCGTGAGCTCAAGATAGATTGAATCTTCTCAGGCGTAAGGAACTCTTGCAGAATCCCAACAATGTAGCTAATTGCCAAGAAAAGGATGATTAGCTCTACTGCTAAGAAAGCAAACATATCAAGCGCGTCTTTTAGCATTGTTAACATTTCGTTGCTCATAATTAACTCCAAACAGGATTGAAGGTCGAACTCTATGAGGAAAGTACCCGACCCTTAATTTCGAATATTCTCGAATTATAGAAATAAATAGTTACAGATCAAGCTTTATTTCGATAAAAATCGAATTAATCTTCAAATCAACAAACTTTCAATGACTTACGTATTCACTGTTTTTATATTTGAATTCGACAATCATTTCGACTATTATCGAAATTAAATCTTGAGGAGTTAATATGAACTTAGAAGTCGTAGCAAAAGCACTGAAAGAGCTGGGCCACCCTATTCGCCTTAGTATCTATAAAAGTGTCGTTAAAGCTGGCTACCAAGGCATTGCGGTTGGCGGCCTACAAGAAGAACTCGGTATCCCCGGTTCTACTTTATCTCACCACATATCAAGCCTTGCATCAGCAGGCCTCATAAGCCAAAGACGTGAAGGCAGAACTCTCTTTTGTGTCGCAGAATATGAATGCCTAGAAGGGGTTATTGGTTTCTTACAAGACGAGTGTTGCGTAAATGAACAGTGCAAATAGCACATCTTTAAACTTAGAGCAGGTTTGGGCTGAATATCAGCAGACATTAAAAGCATTCCTTCACTCTAAAGTAAGTAATTCCGCCGATGTAGATGATTTGCTGCAAGAGATCTTAATTAAGACTTTTCAGAACCTACACAAGGTGCAAGATGCGAGCAGTGTTAAATCGTGGTTATTTCAATTAGCCAATAACACAATTATCGACTTCTATCGTAAACACGCTCGCCAACAACGTGATAGTAAAATTGATGCAGACGATTTGTGGTTTGCAGATTTAGACCACAATGAAGAGTTCAAACAGAACTTGTCTTTATGCATTGAACCCTTCATTCAAGCGTTACCCGAGCAAAGTGCTGCACTATTGCTTGCCGTTGATATCAAGGGTCAGAGCCAGAAAGAGATCGCAGAGGCACAAAACATCAGCTATTCAACGGTGAAATCTCGCGTTCAGAAAAGTCGTGGCGATCTTAAGAATCTATTTGAACAGTGCTGCAACTTGTCACTAGACAAACAAGGTAATGTAATTGATTGCGATCTCAAGCCGGAATCCAGTTGCAGCAACTGCTAAGCGTTGAATGACTATTTTCAGAGAACAAAGCCAGCAATTGTGAAGTGACCCCGTAAAGTTGGACATTTCTGTTAAGCGGCTTTCAAGGCCTGAGTTCGATATTCTATCGGAGTCAGGCCTTTTAGTTTCACTTTTATACGTTTGGTATTGTAGTACTCGATATACTCTTTGATTTGCGCTATCAGAGCATCTGCATCTTCAAAGCTTTGGTTGTGATACATCTCTGTTTTGAGTAAAGCAAAAAAATTTTCAGCAACAGCATTATCCAAGCAGTTACCTTTTCTCGACATGCTTTGCGTTAACCCACTCTCCGCTACCTTTTTCTGATACTGTCGATGACGATATTGCCAACCTTGGTCGCTATGTATAATTGGCTTTGAGTTGGGTTTAAGCGTTGATATAGCCTCCGTTAGCATATCCGTGACAAGCGGCAAGCAGGCATTCTTGGCCACTCTATAAGCAACCACCTCCTGAGTAAACAAGTCGACAACGGGAGATAAGTATACTTTCTGCTCTTTGACTTTAAACTCCGTGACATCAGTTACCCATTTTTCATCGGGTTGAGTCGCACTAAAATCTCTTTCAAGCACGTTGGGAGCAGCTGTTCCAGACTCTCCTCGGTATGAACGATACTTTTTAATCCTGACCGTCGATTTAAGGTTGAGCTGAGCCATAAGCCTTTGAACCGTTTTGTGATTAAGCACGAACCCCCGATTTTTTAGTTCCAAGTGAATACGGCGGTAGCCGTATCGTCCCTTATGTTCATGATAAATTGACTTTATCAACCGCAGCTCACGTTCGTAGCTATTTGGGCGCTTGCTCGTTTGAACTTGATAATAAAAGACACTTTTTGCCAGCTGTAGAGTGTGCAGTAAGTGCTTTAACGGGTACTTGCCTTTAAGAGTTAGAGCTATGACCGCTTTTTCTTTGTTCGACGGTTTTTTTCCTGCTCCAACTCTTCCAACTTTTTTAGAACGGCATTCTCGGTTCGCAAGTAGAGCAACTCCTCTTTTAGCTCCTCAAGCGTCATTTCATCATCAGGCTTAGTGGTACGTTGAGGGTGCTGTTTCATTGGAGGTCTTCCTTTCTGGCGCATTTTGAGCCCTTTGATACCGAGCTCATTAAATCTTTTGAGCCAGACAGAGAGTATCCCAGGGGATGAGAGGTTTAATACTGCGCTAGTGTGCGTGAGAGACCAATCATTCGTCCACATTAAATTCAATGCTTTTCGTTTTTCCTGAGCAGTAGCAGCATGCTTAGTTGGTAAAAATGAGTTAGCACCATGGATGGCAAAGACTTGAGCCCAATACCGTATCTGTCTTGAAGAAATTGAATATTGTTTTGCTAAGTAGAGAGATGATGTGCCATCTAAGTATTGCTTAGCAATGATACATTTTAGCTCTCGGTTATATTTGGACATAAAAAGACCCCCAATAATTGGTGTCCAACTATTGGGGGTCAGTTCATTGATGCTGGCTTTGTTGTTTTCTACTGCTTGCAATATAGGCTTAAACTCAAACTGGCTAAGCCGCTTCCGCTTTTACAACGGGTTGGTAGCGCCCAGGTTTGTGGTTCATCGCGAGAATCAAGTTGGTGACTACTGCCCCCAATACAGACAATAGTATCAGTGGCGCATCAACGATAAACAGTGAAAGCACCACAATAGTACAGTCCAGTGCCATCTGAACCTTGCCTGCTCGAATCCCAAAGCGCTCCTGTAAGAACAGCGCAAGAATATTAAAGCCGCCCAAGCTCATCTTGTGACGGAAAATCACCAACATACCAGTACCAATTAATCCGCCGCCAAGTAATGCTGCATACAGTGCATGAATCTCGGCGATCTGAATCACGTGATATAAGTGATCCACTGCGAACGAAACTATCGAAAGTGCAGTAAAAGTATTGATTGTGAAACGCCACCCCATACGAGCGACAGATAAAATATAGAAAGGTAAGTTTAGTGCAAAGAACACTTGGCCAAAGCTTAAGTCTGTTACTTTGGTGATGAAGATTGCTAGACCAGCGGTGCCTCCGGTTAGCAAGCCGACTTGGTTGAAAAAGATAACGCCAAGTGAAACCAGTGCGCTGCCTAAGATCAGTGCCAGCAAGTTTTCGCGAAAGTTATGATCTTTATCCATGTGAATGACTCTCCCTGAATCTTTTTACATCGCGTTTCAGTCATGTTGAAACGATTTACGCCCAAATTTACGATGTTTAACAGATAAGTCGAGCGAGAGACCAATCTTATACGGTAATTAGTTTGTATATTAGTTTTTACAGTTTTGTGAAATATCTCAATAAAGCAGGTAGTTACAGACACGATACTAAGTATCTATATTGAATTACTGGCTTCTTCCTTGGAATCGTTGAGTGCCGAGTTTTCCCATTTCTTAGTCACATTTTCCTCTCAGATCAGCAGCGTATAAATCTATGCATGAAACGCATAGACTAAATCACAAATAGTCATTTGATACATATCCCACCCATCATTATGATGCGCGACTTCTTACAACATAGAGCGCATGTAAACACCTTATGTTTTCACAATCTCTTTTTGCCCAACTAGCCAGAATGACGTTATTCCTCGTCATTAGTTTGGTTATTGTGCATCACAGTCAGCCACTGATTGATCTTTTGGCTCAGCACGCCGTGAGTAGTGGCTGCCACCAGCAATCAGGACACGAGCATCACCATCATATGACTGAACAAAACATGTCTGCGCAAGACCACTCACATCACCATCATTAAATTAAGAGTATTAGAATGAGCATTTTCCGTTTTCCTTTACTGGTATGGCTTGGGATCGGCACACTTATTATCAGTCTAGGGATCAGACAATCATTCGGCATTTTCATGATGCCAATTTCAGAGCATTTCGGCACGGGTCGTGAGTTTTTCAGCTTCGCTATTGCTCTACAAAACCTATTGTTCGGTGTGTTCCAACCTCTTGTTGGTATGGCCGCTGACAAATGGGGAGCAAGACGCATCATTATTGCAGGCGCATGTGCTTACGGTTTGGGTTTACTTCTTACCTCAATTTCTACCGAATCAAGCACGCTTTACATTTCATTAGGCGCATTGGTTGGCCTTGGACTGAGTGCAACAAGCTATGTGATCGTATTAGGTGCAGTAGCGAAAGTGGTACCTGCAGAACACGCCGCTAAAGCATTCGGTTTAACCACAGCTGCTGGTTCATTTGGTATGTTCGCGGTAATCCCGGGCGCGCAATACATGCTGAACGAGTTTGATTGGCAGAGTGCGATGCAAGTCTTTGGCGTACTTTGTTGTTTGATGATCTCTTTTGCGCTGTTCATGCGAGCGCCAAAAGCAGCCTCAAACAAACAAGTGCAAGTTGAAGACAATCAAACATTGAAAGAAGCACTATCAGAAGCCTTCTCTCACAGAGGTTACTGGTTGATTCACGCAGGCTTCTTCGTGTGTGGTTTCCACGTGATGTTTATCGCAACGCACTTACCAAGTTATTTAGCAGACAAGAACTTGCCTGCGAGTAGCGCAGCGATGGCACTGGCTTATGTCGGTATCTTCAACATCTTCGGATCTTACTTCTGGGGTGTAATGGGCGATAAGTTCAGTAAGCGTCATGTAATGTCGGCATTGTACTTAGTGCGTACTGTGGTTATTGGTGCGTTTGTCACTCTACCAGTCACTGAGTCAACCGCAGCAATCTTTGGTGCGGCCATTGGCTTCTGTTGGCTAGGTACGGTTCCACTAACGTCGGGCTTAGTTCGCCAAATCTTTGGTGCACGCTATCTATCGACTTTGTATGGCTTGGTGTTCTTCACTCACCAAGTGGGTAGTTTCTTAGGCGCTTGGGTTGGTGGTCGTATTTACGATTATTACGGATCTTACGAACCAATTTGGTGGTCAACGGTGGTATTAGCATTTGCAGCAGCACTTATCCATTTACCAATCAATGACAAGCCGATTGAACGCATCAAATTGGCAATGGCTTAACATTTAACGCTGACTCCCCCAGCAGCGAAAATCGATAAGCAATCCAATAAGAGAGCGGATATTGAAAGGAGCACATCCTGAGATATCCGCTCTCTTTTTTATTGGACGCAAAAACTGAATATGTAACTAACGAAACTTGCATAAACCTCACTGAATAATAAGACTATTTCTACCATTTTAATTTATAGTATCCATTCGCTCCTTTAGAACTTATTCGCAGGCTTATGGAATACCTAGATCAGACCGCCCTTATCGCGATGGCACTCATTTTTGTCGGCTCGTTTGTACAAACCGCCATCGGCTTTGGCTTGGCTATTGTGGCTGCCCCGTTGTTGTTTTTGGTCTCACCTGACTATGTACCCGCGCCTATCTGCCTTGTTGGTCTGTTCATTTCTGTATTCAACGCGCTTAAACATCGAGCAAACATCTCTATTGGCGGATTAAAAATCGCACTGTTAGGCCGTATTCCGGGTTCACTGGCTGGCGGGGCTTTACTAGTGATGGTTTCTACAAGCGTATTATCACTATGGTTAGGCTTATTGGTTGTATTCGCCGTGATTGTTAGCTTACTGCCGTTTAGATTAGAACCGACGCCTGCCAAAATGGGTATCGCGGGATTCTTCTCAGGCTTCTTCGGTACCAGCTCTGGTATTGGTGGGCCGCCAATGGCACTCCTGCTTCAACACCAAGATGCCAATCAACTTCGTGGTAACCTATCTGCGTTTTTTGTGTTTAGTTCTATCATTTCATTACTGGTACAGATCCCAATTGGCTTCTTCACGATGCACCATTTGATCATCACAATCCCGCTACTTCCTGCCGCTTGGTTGGGTTACAAGGTAGCGTTATTGACGACGCAAAGCATTCCTAAAGAGAAGATACGTATCGGCTCTTTGTTACTATGTTCTATCAGCGGCTTCACTGCTATTTGGCAAGGCTTAGCTGGCTAGCTAGAAGCAGAAACATCGATAAAACAACAAACACACAGATCCACCACCAAACTATGAAAGGGCGTTCTATGACATACGACGAGTTCAATGCATTCTGTGAATCACAAGCAGCCACTAGCTACGTGATGCAGTGGAATAACTCTCACGTTTGGAAAGTGGGAGACAAGGTGTTTGCGATTGGAGGTTGGGGACCAAACGACGAGCCTGCATTTATCTTCAAGGCATCTGATCGGAATTTCGATTTTCTCAAAGAAGAGCCAGGGTATAAACCTGCCCCCTACTTTGCTTCACGCGGAATGAAGTGGATTCAGCTGTTTGAGAGCACACCAGAAAGGGATGACGAGTTGAGATACTACCTCACGGAGTCTCACCGAATCGTCTCTTTGGGACTAACCAAAAAGAAACAAGCAGAACTCGGGCTCAATCAATAGCCAGAGATTCCGCTTGCTAAACGAAAGCCAAATTGCTTTGGGGGAACTAACTTGCTATTAAGAACTACGTTGCTTTAAAGAACGAAGCTCTTCTTAAATGTTTAATCCGTTCTGAGGAACTTAGGCAATAACGGTTCTATTTTTTGCGTTGGCACCAGTGGCACTAATAGGTAGATTAAGCCTGCAAAAGCGATAGATGCCGCTAAGTCTTCAGGACGATGCATACCAAGCCAAACGCGGCTATACGCTACACCACCAGCCCAAGCTAACATGCCACCTACAAGGTAAAAACGCTTCGCTTCTAAGAACAACCCACCAAAGAATGCTAAGCAAACACCCACGAAAATCATGTGTCCAGACGGGAATGAATAATCTGTTTCGCCAAGCCAATGACGTGTCCGCCATTCACTGACCTTATCTTCTACTGACTCAATGGCCACGTTCTTTTCTTCTAGAGGCAGTTCATAAAACAACTCCGGCATATCAACCACTTCTTGGGTAACTAAGTACTCAGTATATGGGCGTGGACTCTCCGTTGATGATTTAAGGAATGTCTTTGCAGCAAAGCTTAACACCAATAAAACACCAAGCTGCAAACAAAGGCTCACTAGCTTTGCTTTTGAGAACTTTAATGTCAGCACCAACAAAGAAAGAGTCGCGAGTGTGATTAGGAACCCTTGATTACCCGCTGAATAAGTCACGAATGTCATCACAGCACCATAGAAAGGCAATACAGAACTTCCAAGGTCGAAGTGAGATCCAAAGATCAAAAAGGGAACGAGAGAATACAAGCTTAAAACGAGCAGTAATAAGCCTTTGGATTTGTTAGAGAACAGAGAAGTCATGGCTAAGATCTTTTGGATAAAGTGGTCGGATGCTATCGCAGCTTAGCATCGCCAATATCAATTTTATGTCAAAACGGTCAGTCAGCCGTCATGGTGTAACAATATTCGATTAATGCGGTACTTGAGTATTGATCCGGTGAACCCTCACTTCACAATCAATAATCTTTACCATCCACTTCTGCGCATACCGACAGTAAAACCGACCATAGACCAGCTATACCTGACTAAACACAACGGCATTGTGTTCTGCTGATAAAGTGAACACTCACCGGATGATCAGGCCAGAATCTGAAAAACTTTGCTGTCAGTCCTTTAAATCCACTATTGAAAGGATTACCATCTGGTCTGCTTTCAAAGCAAAACAGATTATTAATTTTTATTCTCAGGGCGGGGCGAAATTCCCCACCGGCGGTATGTCCTTAGCAAAATCTAAAGATAAGCCCGCGAGCGCTCGATTCGTCGAGGTCAGCAGATCTGGTGAGATGCCAGAGCCGACGGTTATAGTCCGGATGAGAGAGAATGGAAAGACACTCGCTTAAGTTGGAAAGGCGTACCTATTTATTGGGTTCATGCCTCCAACTCGAACGGGTGCATTTCGTTTTGGATGAAACCATAATGAGCTAAGGTCAACTTGTAATGAGTTGGCTTTGTTGTGCTCGGTTGAGATCCCTCATACAGCCCTGATTCTGGTGATATTTTAGGAGTTTAACCATGAATCAGTCTTCACTACTTGCCGAATTTGGCGAACCAATCACTCGCGTTGAAAACGCACTGCAAGCTCTTCGCGAAGGTCGTGGCGTACTTTTACTTGACGATGAAGATCGTGAGAACGAAGGCGACATCATCTACTCAGTAGAACATCTAACCAATGCTCAAATGGCACTAATGATCCGTGAATGCAGCGGTATCGTGTGCCTGTGTCTAACTGACGAGCAAGCAAACCAACTTGAACTTCCACCTATGGTTGTTGATAACAACAGCGCAAACCAAACTGCGTTTACCGTAACTATCGAAGCGAAAGTGGGCGTAACAACAGGTGTTTCTGCCGCTGACCGTGTAACAACGATCAAGACAGCTGCAAACCCAACAGCTAAACCTACTGACCTTGCTCGCCCTGGCCACGTATTCCCACTGCGTGCTCGTAAAGGTGGTGTACTTGCTCGCCGCGGCCACACAGAAGGTACTGTGGATCTGATGCAAATGGCAGGCCTTCAATCGGCAGGTGTACTGTGTGAAGTAACCAACCCAGACGGCACAATGGCAAAAGCGCCAGAGATCGTTGCTTTCGGTAAACTGCACAACATGCCAGTACTGACCATTGAAGATATGGTGATGTACCGCAACGAGTTCGACCTTAAGCTTGCATAACGTTTAGCCCTCAATGCTAAACACTTAGTCGTTAAGTCAACTACACTGCGACGTGAACATTGAAAGGCCTCACTCTTACTGCTTTTAGAGTTAAAGCATATAAGGGTGAGGCCTTTTTAATTTCCGTAGCTTGAAACGAGCCTGAAATGGATCGCCAAAGTGTCTCTACTTGCCGAAACCTCCCCAACCTATCGTTAGAAAAGCGCCACCTCTCAAAAAATCCTGCAAAATATGAGAAACATTCAATCGAATGGTGAAGTCATGCACCATGATTGATCACCCATAATTAGACTGAAAACATAAACAACTGAAATATAACACTTATTTATTTTGGCACGGTGTCTGCACTACCACTAAGTAGGTATACAAATATTAGGAGTTGAATATGTTTGTAGTTATTTCAGTGGGTTTATCCCTATTAGTACTTGCAGCCCTGTTTCATTTCTCAAAGAAGAGACAAACAGCGCTATCACACAGGTTTGAAACCTTAGTTCTGCTTAGAGAGTTATTGTTGTTATCACGCAAACACCGCGCAGCAACGCATTACGCTCTGGCGTATAAATTGTCTAGCGACTCGATTCGTAAAGTAAATGAGATTTACGACAACATACTTGAGGTATCTGAGCTGCTTCAGTCTCATGTGTCGTTTGATAGCCGCCCGATGTATCGCATCTATCACCTTAAGCTCATCGCCATGCACAGCGACTGGCAAAACCGTAGCTTGGTGCGTAACCAATCGATTCATGGCAAGACGATTCGTCATAGCATGTTCTTGATGGATGAAGTGATGATCATCTGGCTGATTCAGTCTGAACGCGAAGACATGAGCCGCGAGTACCACATGAATTGGCAACAGATCTTGGATTGCATGGAGATCCTGACCAAGCTCAGAATGTGTATCCCAGATATGGAGAAGCCAGAGGAATATTTGAGATTCAAATTCTACGCCTCTCAGACACACAGAAAACTCAACCAATTATCGATTATCTGCCCGATTAGCAGTGGGTCACCGGTTTGTACACGAGCGATGCATGCACTTACAGAGATCGCATCAAGTAACGAAGCGACCCAACCGGCAGATAGCATGTACGAATTAACCAGTGATATCTCTAGCGTTGTGTCGCAGGTTTACGACCAAGTATTATCCGACATTACGAGAAGCTTGTATCAGCCTTTACCAGACATCAACGAAAAGGTGATAAATACTCGATTATCCGTACATCATTACATGTAAAGACTTCGTGAGAGGAGAGCGTGCTGGAACTCTGAATTATTGAGTTCAAATCCGATATCACCATTGATATCGGATTTTTGTATTTATGGGCTTTTAAATTTCTATCGCTATGTACCATTGCCTATGATGTTTCAAACATCACTAGACTTGATATCGTTAGCCCAAGCTTCTGCCGCAAAATCAATGAACTGACGAACAATCGGAAGCTGGTAACTGCGAGACAGATACACCGCCCAAAGAACGCTGCTTGGCGAAACAAAATCATCCAATATGCGTATCAATTGGCCATTCGCAATCAATGGATTGGCTAAATCACAAGGTAAACGAACTACCCCTTTCCCGTGCTGTGCGGCGCGAGTTAGCACTCCAACATCGTTAGCCTTGATGGTGCCAGACACCTCGACCGAATAGTGCTGATTATCCTTAACAAAATCCCACTTCGAGACATTCAAATGACGAAAGCAATTATGTTGTCGAAGCGCTTCGACCGTTTCAGGTTCACCATGTTTATCCAAGTAGGCTTGTGAAGCACACACCACTGAATCAATTACCATTAGCTTTCGTGCAATCAAACTATCGTCAGGTTGATCAGTGTAGCGAAGTGCAATATCGATTCTCTCATCCACCAGCTGAGTAAAACGGTCTGAAGCAAACAATTCAACCGTAATATTAGGGTGGCGCTCGGTGAACTGTTCGACCACATCCAACAACATGTGCTGAGTTAAACCAATGGGAGCAGCAATTCGAATGGTTCCCGAAAGATCATCGGTTTGATTAAGTGAAGTAACTTCTAGCTCAGCGGTCTCATGGAGGATCTTCTCACAGCGCTGCAGAGCGACTTCCCCTGCCGCCGTCAAGCTCACCTTGCGAGTCGTCCTATGTAATAGCCTCTGCTTCAACCACCCTTCTATCTCTTGAACATGACGTGAAACCTGCAACCGACTCATGTCCAAATGCTCAGCCGCTTGAGTGAAGCTGGCACAATTCGCAACCTCGACAAAGCTACGCATTGCCGTCAACCTATCCATCACACTCTCCTCGAACTACTTATTAGTTAATCGAATCTTATTAGATCACTATATAGATACAATCTACATCATTTTGCGATATTTATCGCAACCTAGTGAGCTATTAGACTGCAATGGCTGTCGAGAAAACGACTCAATAAATTAGATAACTGGAGAGACATTATGAAAATTGCAGTATTAGGCGCATCAGGTTGGATTGGTAGTCACATCGCTCAAGAAGCTCAATCTCGTGGTCACGACGTCGTTGCTGTTGTAAGAGATGCAAACCGCGTGGAAACCAAAGGCATTGAAGTTCGTTCATTTGATTTACAAGACGAAGCCGCAAGTCTAGCAAACGCACTATCCGGCGTTGATGCAGTAATTACTTCGATTGGCGGACGTGCTCTGGGTAATCACGACATCGTAAAAAACACTGCGACTAAATTGCTCGCAACATTACCAAGTATCGGTATAGAGCGCCTACTTTGGGTTGGCGGTGCAGGCTCATTAGAAGTAGCACCAAATGTACCGCTAGTGACCGTTCCTGACTTCCCTGCGGATTACAAAAACGAAGCGCTAGCACAGGGAGAAGCTCTTGAAGTGTTCAAGCAATCGAATAGCGAAGTTAACTGGACTTTTGTTAGCCCTGCAGCAGAAATATTCCCGGGTGAGAAACTATCGACCTACCGTACTGGTGGCGACCAACTACTCACCGATGAAGATGGCAACAGCAAAATTTCAGTCAGCGATTACGCTATCGCGATGATTGATGAGCTCGAAGCTGGTAAGTTCCCACGCCAACGTATTGGTGTCGCTTACTAATGCTCGAATGTGTATTAGGTAAGCTCAATAGGCACTAGAAAGCAGAAAGCCGCTGACTTTTAGTAAGCGGCTTTCTATTTTACTTGTCGAGATAATCATCATATCAGTGGCAAATGACCTGTTTTCACTAGGATGACCGTCTCTTCTTCCACATAAGGGAAATGCTCGCTCATGTGAGGGCTACGCATCCAAGTATGTTTCGGGTACACGCCATGTTCATCTTTAAAGGTGCCCGACAACACAAAGATCTCTTCTCCACCAAAGTGACGGTGCGGCTGAAAACGTTCGCCAACAGGCCACTTCACTAAAGCGACATGCTCGTGCTCAAACTCATGTAATGGCATGACTTGTAACCCGCCAATACCCGGTAGCCATTCCGTTTCGAGCGTATTGACTCGAACTTGCGTTAAGTCTCTCGCATCAAACTGATTAAGCTTAACTAAGATCGTGCAGCCCTCTTTACTCGATGGGGAATGCGCGCTGCCTGGCGGATTACGGATATAAGTGCCAGCGGGGAAATCGCCAGTTTCATCTGAGAACACACCGTCTAATACGAAGATCTCTTCTCCTTGCGGATGTGGGTGTTCAGAGAATGAAGATTGAGGGTCGTATTTCACCACGCTAGTCGTGTGACCTGATTCTTTCTCTTCTCTTTCTAGGGGCTTACGCCACACTCCTTTGGCAGGGCTTGCAACCCAATCTAGTTTATCGGTTTCGATAACCAGTCTCTTTGAAAAGTCCATGTTGAGCATAATGACGACCTTACTCTAAATATTGTTTTAATTATTATTGTCTTGCTGATGTCTATTCTACGCGAATAACGAGCGAGGGGGAGACTTCGTTGCTAGTTGCTAATTGCTAATTGCTAATTGCTAATTGCTAATTGCTAACAAAGCATCCCCCATATTGAAAGCTCGGCTTGATTAATTGCGGCCCGCGATCACACCACCATCAACATCCCAGATTGCACCCGTTACCCAATCGGCACTGTCAGACAATAGGAAAGAGATGCTGTTTGCGATGTCTTTCGGTTGACCCACTCGACCAATTGGATGGAAAGCATTGAAGCCTTCTAGCGCTTGGTCCACCTCTTCTGGCTTAATGAATGATTCGTAGATCGGCGTTTTAACGACTGCTGGAGAAACCGCATTCACACGAATATTGTGGTCCGCCAATTCCATTGCCATGTGCTGTGTTAAAGCGTGTAGTCCAGCTTTTGCCATTGAATACGCAGAAGATGGCGTCGCTTTGATCGCTTGTTTCGCCCACATAGAGCCTACATTTACCACGTTTCCGCCACCGTTTTTGATCATCAACTTGCTGACAGCTTGAGTGATGAAGAAAGTCGCTTTATTAAGCTGCATGTATTGCTCGTAATCCGACTCCTGATGCTCGATAAACGCTTTAGGGTTAAAGTAGCCAGCCGCATTAACAAGGTAACCAATGCCCTCTTCAAGTGACTCTAGATGCGTAATAAGATTCGCTACACTTGCATCATCATAAAGATTAGCTTGCCAGCCAGTAGCGTGGCCCAGCGACTGAAGTTCTGACACCGCTTTATCTAACTTAGTTGGGTTATTGCCGACAACCAGCACATGGATGTTTTGAGCGACCAACTGCTTCGCTGTTTCAAAGCCCATACCGCTTGTGCCACCGATTACGACTGCAATACCATTTTTAGTGAAGTTCATTTTGTTATCTCCTAAGTCATGTGAACGTGGTAATCTTAGGCTTTGAACTAACACTCTGAATAGTAAGTACAAATCGGTTAGGTAGGTACTTATTGGTACATCTTTATGAAAAATCAGGAAAACTTTTTTTCAAGAAAATCAGCGCCAGAGCGTTCCGCTCGCATGGTAGAGACCATCTACGGTTGTAAATGGTCGCTCACGGTTTACCAATTACTGGCAAATGGCATCAATCGTCCCGGTGAAATGGTACGCTCGGTCGAAGGGTTATCGACCAAGGTCTTGAATGAATGTTTAAAACGAAATGTAGAATTTGGGATTCTAGATAAGCAAATGTTCAACGAACTGCCACCAAGAGTCGAATACCAAGTCACTCCATTTGGTGAGAAGTTCTTACTGATTCTGGATCAACTAGAAAGCCTACAAAACGAAATCGACGAGATGTAAGCTCAAGCCAGTCACACTATTAGCAAAATACAGAAAGCACGATTAGCTCACTGGCATTTTTTCAAAGCGACTTTTCACAAAATCAATAAAGGTTCTAATCCGGCTTGGTTGATAGCGGTCTCGGTGGTAGATCGCTGAAAAATCCACTTTAGGTACCACCCAGTCGTCAAACACCTGAACTAATTGCCCATCATTAAGTTCTTGTAGGCAATAGATAGTCGGAACACGAATAATCCCGTTACCCGACTTAGCACCCTGCACCAACACTCGGCCATTTTTACATTGCAGCCTACCCGTAACATGCACATCGACCGTTTTCTTGGTGTCGTCCAACGCCTGAAAAATCCACTTACGCACCGAGCCCGTTAAGCAGTCATGGTGAATCAGATCTTTAGGGTGATTAGGTTTTCCTTTACGAACGAAATACTCTGGGCTCGCGAGTGTTCCCATTTCAATGTCCAACAGCTTCCTCGCGATAAAGCCTGCGTCTTCTAGGCTTCCCATACGAAAAGCGATATCGAAAGCATCTTCAATCAAGTCGACTCGGTTACTGCTGAAATCAAGACTAATGCTGATATCTGGGTAGAGCTGCATGAACTCATTGACCAGATCCGCGATGATCACTTCACCCAAATAACCGCCGACACAGTTGACTTTTATGTCGCCACGTACTTCCTCGACATCATCAACCGCAGCAATCAGCGCTTGGTCTATATTATCTAAGGCTTGTTCACATTTCGTGTACAGATCTTGGCCTGCGTGAGTCAGCCTCAAGGTTCGAGTAGTGCGGATAAACAGCGTTACACCCATCTGCTTTTCTAGGCTACTTACTTGGCGTGATACGTGGGAACGCGACACATCCAACTCCTCCGCCGCTTTGGTGAAATTACCTAAACGAGCGATCAGCACGAAAGAACGAATATCAGACAGGTTAATTTGATTAAGCATAGTCGCCAGCTTACTAATGGAGTTATGAGATAGACGCTTTATTGTTGCACCACAGCAACAGTGTTTCAAGTAAAGCGCTATATATCAACAATGCTATTTTCCTTAATATACCTCCATCGCAACGAAGCAAGACAACAAACACTTGATTCGAATGCACTTAAACAATACATCGTAGCCAACCGACGCAATAAAAGTACAGAGGAAATAAAATGAAAAAACTAATCGTAATTACAGGTGCAAGCTCTGGTATTGGTGAAGCAATCGCTCGTCGTCTAAGCGATGAAGGTCACCCTCTGCTACTTTTAGCTCGCCGTATTGACCGCCTTGAAGCTCTGAACCTACCAAATTCACTGTCAGTGAAAGTAGACGTAACAGACAAAGCGTCTTTTGATGCGGCAATCGCACAAGGTGAAGAGAAATTCGGCCCTGTAGATGCACTTATCAACAACGCTGGCGCAATGCTTCTTGGTCAGATCGATACTCAAGACGCTCAAGAGTGGAAGACAATGTTCGATGTGAACGTAATTGGTCTTCTAAACGGCATGCAATCTGTACTTGCTCCAATGATGGAACGCAACACAGGTACTATCATCAACATCAGCTCAATCGCGGGTAAGAAAACATTCCCAAGCCACGCAGCTTACTGTGGTACTAAGTTCGCGGTACATGCTATCTCTGAGAACGTTCGTGAAGAAGTGGCGGCTTCAAATGTTCGTGTTACTACTATCGCACCGGGTGCTGTAGAAACTGAGCTTCTGTCTCACACAACATCTCAAGAGATCAAAGACGGCTACGATTCTTGGAAAGAAGACATGGGCGGCGTATTGGCAGCTGACGACATTGCTCGCGCTGTATCATTCGCTTACCAACAACCACAGAACGTATGTATCCGTGAAATCGCACTAGCTCCGACTAAGCAACAGCCATAGGCTTTTGTTATCGCGACTAAATCAGCAATTTAATAAGCTATGAACTAAAAAGCGCCACGACTTGACAAGTCGTGGCGCTTTTGTTTGGAGTAAATCTAATTGCTAGCAAGAAGCGAGTTAGAACTCAACGCGATAAACTGATGTACTGCCGCTTACTTCATTGCCAACCGCAATAAAGTGGTTACCAGAACGAGTAAAATGCTTGATTGATTCGGGACCTAGGTCACCCGCTTTAAAGTTGTAAGTATCGTTGTCGCAATCACCATCTTCATCAACTTTGGTGCACACTGATTGTGTAAAGTCTCGGTTGTTCAAGTAGCTGATGAAAGTTGCGTTTTTAGGCTGTGTTACGTCGTAAACCATGATGCCACCTTGGCGCTCAAGACCAATAAAGGCATAGTGCTTACCATTAATCTCAGCCACTTCGATGGCTTCAGGTTCTACCCCTTTATCATCACTGCGATCGTCACCACTTTGGTTGTTATCATTGGTGCTGTTGAAGTTTGCAGGATCTTGTTCAAGAACGATTCGAGCGAAATCATCACCGCTATCAAACACTAACTCGCCAGACTCATCCCAAATAGAGAAAGAGCGGCTACCGAATGCTTGAACCTTTTGGTCAGCAGCAAGCGTGCCCTGTGGCTTGATCACTTTAAGACGTGCAAGTTGCTTATTGTCTTTCAATGCACCAGCCAATGGGTGGTTAGCGTCAACATCTAGCTTCTTGCCACGTACTTCATCAACATAAGCGATACAAAAGTCTTTCTCTGTGGTGGAGTTTTCGCTGCCTTTATAGTCATCGCCATCCCACTCAAAGCCTTTATCGTCACACTCTTTTTGCGTTGTCTTGATGCCATACTCGCGGCCGTCACCTTCGTTCGCCGTCACGATGTAGGTATTGCCATCGACACTATAGCTAGTGATGCTGTCTGGCATGTAAAGCCCTTCTAACATCGCGTAGCTTTGTAGGTTACCGATATTTTTGTCTTTATTCGACGCATCCAATTGCGCGCTATCCCAAGGTTTGCCGCCTAAACCAAGAATCGCATCCACCTCTGCAGTTGCGACATCAATCGCTGCTAGTGCGTTGTTCTCTTGCAGGGCAACGTAGAGTTTGCCGTTGTCAGCAAACGTTAGGTATTCAGGCTCTAGGTCTTGAGCGACGGTCGCACCAGGCCCTGAAATTCGAACCTTATCGGTTAATTCCTGGTGACGAGGCTGACCTTGGTTAAATGCCTTGAAATTAATCTGAGTGACCTTCGCTTGCATCGGCCCATTCGCTAAATCCACCAATGTCACCGAACCTTCAGGATCAATGCTGTAATCCGCATTCGGCTCACCTTCATTGGCTGAAGCGATGTAACGACCGTCTTTCGAGAAGCTCACCATGTCTGGCAGTGCGCCAGCTGTGTAAGTGGTGATCAGCTCTAGTGTGTCTGAGCGATACAGAGCAATAATGCCATTTTGTTGCTTGTCCGCATTTTCAATCGCGACCGCAACTAATCCTTGATGAGTCGACACGCTGTTCGCTGCACCGATATTAATACCCGAAGCTAAAGCTGCAGATTGAAGATCAATAGAGCCTTCGGAGTTTGGCAAACTGTCAGCATTCATCGACAACACATCGACTTTCTGCGCTTGAGCGTTAACTACATAAAGCTTATCGGTACATGAATCGTAGCTGACGATTTCTGCTGCGGAAGTTGCGAAAGGAGCATCGGCAATGGAACTGCCAACCAAAGTAAGCCCGGTAACCTCAGCATCGCTTGCAATTGGCTGTTGGCCGGATTGGCATTGGAGGCTCAAAGCATCAAATGAGGTTTGAGATAGTGTACTAGCCGTAGGTGATGTTGACTGAGAACACCCAGCGAGAGCAGAACTCACTGCGATAGGTAGTAATAAAGTCAGCTTATTGATTTTGCGATTCATATATCCTCCATAATTTGAATCGCGATTTTATGAGGTAGTTATGACAGCTATCTTTCTGTTTTGTTAATAATAGATGACGACAATAGGTCTACTTTACCCATAACAACAAAGCGTTACAGTGACTAATTCATTAACAATAAAAAAGGCGCCCAAGCTGGCTGGTGCTTGAGCGCCTTTAGTAAACTGAATAGTTGGATTAGAAGTTGTAACCACCACCGATCATGAATACCCATGGGTCGATATCAACGTCTGTTGAGAACTGTTGACCATTAAACTTATATTTTGCTGTAGTTCCAATATCTGCATACCAAACCGATGCGTTCAAGAACCAGTCTTCATTGATCATGTAGTCCATACCAATGTTTGCCGCTAAGCCCCAAGAGTCATCAAGAGATAAATCGCTTAAACCTAGATCTTTCGCTCCTTGGTTCAATGACTCATCGAAGAAAACAGTGTAGTTGATACCTGCGCCTACATAAGGGCGGAAGTCACTATTTGCTTGACCAAAATAGTACTGAACCATGAACGTTGGTGGTAGGTGTTTTGTATCAGCAATTTCACCTAGGCCAGTAGCAGAAATGTTGTGGGAGAAAGGACTCGCAGCTAATACTTCAAAGCTGATGTTGTCAGTGAACATGTAACCGAAAGTAAGGCCAAGTTGAGTGTTTGAGTCTACAGAAAATTCTGTATTCGGGTCATTTAACACTGCGCCGCTGCTGTCGTTTGGAGATACTGTTGCTGCACCTGCACGGATGATGAAATCACCTTCTTTATGAGCAAGAACATTCGTTGACATAAGAGCCGCAATAACCGCAATACCACATACTGTTTTTTTCATTATTATTTCCTTGAGGGCTTCATTTTATTGGTGAATGAGTAATCATTTCTTATTTTGCGTGCAAGTTATCACAGAATACCCCTACTTTATTGATGGAAATCAATTTGTGAAAGGTTATGATTATTTGTGTAAATTTATATCGACCCGATCACTTTATTCCTTCATTTTATTGACAGCTTTGTAATGCGGCTTTTCCGTGCATCATTTTGTTAACTCTACCTTTTCACTTTGCTCGGATCTCTTTGGATCAAAATAGAGCAAGCCAATATCTCGCACGCATCAATTTGGTGCAGTCCCGAAAAATTCGTTGCCACCTTGTTTAATATTCAATGAGTTACATTTGGCTCAGTGTTTGCAGGACCATATGCATAATCATAAATACATTGAGGTTCTGACTATGCAAGACACTCTAACAATCGTTCTGGCCGGCGGTGTTGGCTCTCGGCTTTCCCCTCTCACCGATAACCGCGCAAAACCTGCGGTACCCTTTGGTGGCAAATATCGAATCATCGATTTCACACTCGCGAACTGCCTGCACTCTGGGCTTCGCCAAATTCTGGTGCTGACTCAGTACAAGTCGCACTCTCTGCAAAAACATTTACGTGATGGTTGGTCTGTGCTTAACCCCGAGCTCGGCGAATACATCACCAATGTTCCCCCGCAAATGCGCACAGGTGACAGTTGGTATAGCGGTACGGCCGATGCGATTTATCAAAACTTATATTTGCTGTCTCGCAGTGAAGCTAAGCATGTAGTGGTGTTATCTGGCGACCACATCTATCGCATGGATTACGCCCCAATGCTCAAGCAACATAAGCAGAATGAAGCCGACTTAACGGTAGCCTGCATGGAAGTTTCGATTGATGAGGCCAAGGAATTTGGTGTGATGGAGATAGATGAGTCTCTACAAATCAATAACTTTACCGAGAAACCACGTTACCCCGCGTGTGTACCCGGTAGACCGACCCGAAGCATGGCTTCAATGGGAATTTACATCTTTGATAAAGAAGTACTGACACAGGCTTTATTGGCAGACGCAGAAGATCCAGACTCAAGCCACGATTTCGGTAAAGACATCATTCCCAAGTTAGTCGGCAACAACAGTGTTTACGCGTATAAGTTTGGTGACGAAGAAGGGCGCGTAACCCAAGATGCTTACTGGAGAGATGTGGGTACGATCGACTCTTATTATCAATCTAACATGGATTTGTTAAAGCCAACTTCGCCAATCGATTTGTATCAGCCAGATTGGGCAATTCGTACCTATGAGCCGCAACTGCCGCCCGCACGCACCATCGCTTCGGTAGAGGGGAATCAAGGGATTTTCATCAACTCGATGATCGCGAATGGCGTAGTGATTGAAGGTGGCTCAGCGCAAAACTCTATCTTTTTCCCCAAGGTAAAAGTCAGCAATGCCGCGATTGTGATTGATAGTATTCTGTTTGAAGATGTTGAGATTGGAAAAAATTGCCACATTCAAAACTGCATTATAGATAAGAATGTGAAAGTACCAGATGGAACCCAAATTGGTCTTGATAGCCTTGCTGACGCCAAGCGTTTCCACATTTCGAAACAGGGTGTCATCGTCGTCCCCTCCTCTTATCAGTTTGAAGAGTGATGCTCTATCTCGGTTAACTTCACCTCGAACGAAAAAGGCAGCGAATTCGCTGCCTTTGTATTTGGTTGGATGTTTTCAAGCAAAGCTATCCGATTAAAAGCCCAAGCCTTAGAATGGACCTAACTCAATCATTTGAGCAATCACGACTGAAATCAGAGCGCCCACCGACCAGAACAAGAATAGCGGTAAGAAGAAACGCACCCACTTACCATAAGGGACTTTCGCAATCGCCAGTACCGCCAGCAAGCCACCGTTGGTTGGATAAATGTAATTCGAGATACCATCACCCAACTGAGACGCCAACGCAGCAACTTGACGAGTCACTTCACCAATATCTGCCAGTGGAATGATAATTGGCATGGTAATCACCGCTTGACCGCTGCCCGACGGGATAAACAGGTTAATCGCGGCTTGTGAGAAGTAGATACCTGCCGCCGCAACAAGCTTAGAGCTGCCTGAAATGATCTGCGCAAGGTAGTAGATAATCGAGTCGACAATCTTCGCGTCTTCCATGATGGTCAACACCGAACGCGCAAAGAAGATGATCAACACAGCAACTAATACATCGCTGACACCTTTAGTCCAATATTCACAAATCTTGTTAGGAGACAATCCTGCCACCAAGCCAGGAATGATCGCCATTGCCACAAACGCACCTGCGATCTCAGTAAAGCCAAAGCCCATCGTCAGAGTACCGAAGATCATGTATGCGAACACGCCTAAGAATGCGATACCTGCTAGCTTCTCACGAACCGTCAGAGACTTAGCTTCAACGTTTGATTCGTAGTGGTAACCCGTGCCGTGTAACAAACCCTTAGTTGGATCTTGTTTTACTTTTCTTGCGTAATTCAACACATACCAAGCACCGGTCAGCAGCATAAACATGCCGACAATAAAGCGATACCACATGCCTGAATACAAAGGCAGCTCAGCGATAGTATGTGCAATCCCCGTGAAGAATGGATTCGCCAACGCCGCAGCAAAACCCGCACAACTTGCCAGTAGCACAACACCTAACGCTGTGATCGCATCGTATCCAAGCTTGATACAGATCGGAATCATCAACGAGATGAAAATAACATCCAATTCACGCATACCAGTGAAGGTTACGTTGAAGAAGATCGCCGTCATGATAACTGGTGCGATGACATACAAGCCTTGCTTTTTAAGCTTAGTGGTAAGCGCGACGACCGAAGCGTCTAGCAGCCCCATGTGTTTGATGATACCGAAAGCACCACCAACAAATACCACAACACCCATCACGCCAGAAGCGGATTTGAAGCCTTTAAAAAATGATTCGAAAAAAGAGGCTAATGTTGTTGGATTGCTCGCTAATAGTGTGTAGCTGTCTGGGTCGATAACCGTGCGACCATTCATGACCACTCGTTCAAATTCACCAGCAGGGATAAAGTAGGTTGCGATTGCTGCAACAATTACCATGATGACCAAAGAAAGAAACGGGTGGTTTACTTCTTTCTCTGTCGAAGCTGAGTTACCAGCTTGAGATGTAGGTACGGACGTAGATACCGTAGACGTCATATAGACTCCTTACTTGTCAGCAACCAAGAAGTACTTGGCCGCCAAGGGGGATTTTTGGGAAAACGAAACCCTTCACGCTGAACTAAGTTCGCGCTAACTAGGCTGTTTCTAAAAGGCCTTTGATAGATGGTGCTCTCAAATGTACATAGTGAAGTAGCGAGAACTACTCTCTTTGCGTCCGAGCAAAATGCAGATGTTCAGCCAAGTCAGGCCAAACTGAATGAGGTCATTACAAGCAGATAAACAGAAAAAGACTGTTTGGGTAATGCGTTTTTTATCAATTACAAAGACAAGCGGCGCATACTAGCACAACAGGCGGTAAAATGTCAGAAAAGCGTGATTTTTGTCACATTTTATTGAGCCATAAAAAAGCGCCCTGTAAAACAGCGCGCTTTGACAAATATATCGAGAGACAGATCTAATCGGTTACTTAGGAGCTAGCTCGTAGTTCTCTTGCATCTCATGAGGGGCAATCCCGTACTCATAATCTGCTAAGTAACCGTCCTTATAAACCTTCATCCCTTTTTCATCCCAACTCACTTTTATCACGGCTGTTTTGCCATCTTCGCTGCCCATTAGCTCAAGCATTTCAGCGTCAATCTTAATGGCTTTGATGGTTTTAATTCGCTTAAACGGCTTGAACTCAGTGGTCGACGTTGGCAGTGAACCATAACTACTGATCCACGTTTCTTTTGGCACCAACCATTGGTTGAAAACATCATCAACAATCGCCTTAGGCATACTTGCAATAACCACATCGTCCGTCATCACGTTGTTAGTTTCTAAGCTGTAACCACCTTTTCCGTCAGAAACGTAGGTTGGGAAATCAGTGCCTATTTCAGATTCAGCAGGCAAACGGCCTAGTGTCACTGACTTTTTGACGTACAGCTCTGCAGTTTCAAATTGCTGCATAATTTCTGGGATTTTCTGAAACTCCACAGGCGCAGCAAAAGCATTAAAAGCGAAAGAAAGTGAAGCTGCGATGGCAGCCAATTTAACAGGCATTTTCATGGTAACGGATCCAAGTTTAACGAAGTTGTTATGATATCCCGTACTAACAAATACCTCAATAAACTGCAGCCGCTTATATTGGTAATTGTGATATTGAGTGACGAAATCATCAGTAGTTAGTGCGTTACTCAGATCTGTCGGAGCTTTGAAGCAAATTTCAATATGGAGTGGGCAGTTGAGTGTCTATAAATTAAAGTCTAATGGTAACTTATTTATCAAAAACGAAAGAAGTTAGCCAAGTGACAAATTCGGAATTATAAAACCGATGAAGAGATATTCACTAGAGTGGCGCTCATAATTAGAGCAAATCATCAAGGATGGAGTATTTTTGAACATGTCTCGAAAACACGAAACATAATATGCGATCAGTTATTCGGACTTTCAAGGGAGGAGGGAGAGATTATTTGATAACACTGAAGTCAATCACACATGTGTACTTTCTCTATTGGTTAATCTATCCGATGTTTGCTACGTTTAAATGACACAGTCATTGGAAAGGTATGATTTATGAAAATAAACGTTCAAACACATCACGTATCAATTAACGACGACTCACGTAAAGACATCGAAGGTAAGTTCGAAAAGATATCTAACCATTTTCCATCACTGATCAGCTGCGACATCATCATTACCAAAGAACATGGTCAACATCAGGTTGAAGTGTTCACCAACTACGAAGGTGTGCGTGTAAACGCAAAAGCGACAGATGACGTAATGTACCCAGCGATTTCTTCAGCAATCAAGAAGCTAGAAGCAGGCCTAAGTAACCGTAAGGGACAATTAAAAGCAGACCTACACGAGAAACCAACAAGTACCAAGCCAGAGATTGCTTCGGACATCATCCAAGAGATGAAACTGGTATAACTCCTCAAGTAGTCAAAGCTTACCGATAAAAGAAGCTTATTAAGAATTTCAAAGCCAGCACATGTTGCTGGCTTTTTCGATCTTGAGACTCCGTCATCCCTTCTCGTTACCAAATCGCGACTTCAGCTCAAATCCATATCGTCTTTAAATCCCTTAAGTCTCTGGTTGCTATAACAATCACGAATAGTATTTGATAGAGTTATCCGAAATCTAGCCCAAACGGAATATTTGTTATGAAGAAAGTCGCGTTGATCCTTTTCCTAGCCACTCAATTAATGGCTTGTACAGAAGTTGGCAGTGAAGCTTGGTGTGAAGATATGAAAGAAAAGCCTAAAGGTGACTGGACTGCGAATGAAGCGGGTGATTTTGCGAAACACTGTATTTTCTAAGCGCTCGCTTTCCGTTAAATACAGCTAAATACAGAATACACCGCATAAAAAAACGACCGCTAGGTAGACCGAATTACCCAGGGTCGTTTGAGCTTTAAAATGCTAGATAGGCAAGCTCTCAACTTTCACACGAATCACATGTCATAAAAAACACAGTGAACACAACACACCGATTAAATCAGTTTGTTACGGATGTGGATAACCACCGCTTCTGCAACGATAACCACCGCAAAAATACTCACTAATACCATCGAAACCTTTTGCCATTCAAAAAGGTTTTGCGCATCGTTTAGCACCACGCCAATACCACCAGCGCCCACCAAACCCAGTACCGCAGATTCACGCACGTTGATGTCCCAACGGAATAACACGATTGAGTAGAACGCAGGCATCACTTGTGGCCAATACCCTTTCAACAAGATACTCATCCACGAAGCGCCCGTTGCACGTAAAGCTTCAATAGGCCCCATGTTCACTTCGGCAATGGCTTCCGCTAACAGCTTCCCTACAAAGCCGATACTGCGAATTGCAATTGCCATGATGCCGGCGAGAACACCTGGGCCAAACAGTGCGATAAACAGTAATGCCCATACCAGTGAGTTCACCGAACGTGAAGACACAAGGAAAAATTGAGCAAACCAGTTCAACGCTTTATTGGGAGTAATGTTTGGTGCATTCAACAACGCTAAAGGAATCGCGAACACCAAAGTAAACAGTGTACCCAAGGTCGCGATGTGCAACGTTTCAATCATCGCGGCATGGATCGTTTGTGGGTAAAAAGCGTAATCCATTGGCACCATACGCTGAAACATATCAGCGAACTGAGCAGGCGCGTCATAAAGAAATTCAGGAATCACTTCCACCGTCTGCCAAGACCAAACAATGGCACACACTAGGCTAAGGTAAACGGCGAATCGAGCCACACGTTCATTAGGTGTAAAACGCTGCCACTCTCTATCGATAGATGCAGTTGTCATTAGAAGATTCTCCTAACAATGTTGGAAAGGAATTCACCGACAAGAATCAGTGCGATAATGGTGAGCAAGATAGCGGCAACGAAGTCATAGTCGAAACGTTGGAATGCAGAGAAAAGTGTTCCGCCAAGGCCGCCTGCCCCCACAATGCCCACCATAGTCGAATTACGCAGATTAGAATCCAACTGATAGCTTGCAAAGCCAATAAATCGCGTGAAAACCTGCGGCATCACGGCATACAGAATGACACTAACAAAGCTAGCACCTGTCGCTTTAATTGCTTCAACCGGTTTAAAAGAGATCTCTTCAATCGCTTCTGCAAACAATTTGGCGATAAAACCAATCGATGCGAACACCAAGGTCAAGATGCCAGCTAGCGCCCCAAAGCCCACCGCTTTTACAAATAAGATGGCGATGATCACTGGATGAAAAGAGCGACATAAGGCGATAAAAGCACGGACCGGCGTTGAGACGATCGCTGGCATCATATTTCTTGCAGCAAGTAGACCAAGGAATAATGAAATCACAATGCCAAAGAAGCTCGAAATAATCGCAATCTGCAAGCTCTCTGCGAGGCCACTCAATAGCAAACTGGTACGTGAAAAGTCAGGCGGGAACATTCGAGATAGTAATCGTTCACTTTCACCAAAGCCGATGATCAAACGATCAAACGTCAGCCCTAATGTCGAAAAGCTGTAGAACAGGTAAGCAATAACGCCAGCGATGATCGCACGGTTCGTCCACGACGCTTTAAACGGGTTTTCACGGTTAGCTTGCGAAAGACTTGGCGACGAACTTGGGTTTAATCCAGCCATGACTCACCTCCGTAGATGATTTTCAGATCTTCCTCTGAGATACCTTCTGGGCTGCCATCGTAATACACCTTGCCATTACACATACCAATGATACGTTTGGCATAACGCTTGGCTAAGTTCACATCGTGGATATTCACCAACACCGGGATGTTTTTCTGTTCGGCAAAGGTTTCCATCAACTCCATGATCTCAACCGCGGTTTTCGGGTCAAGTGATGAGGTAGGTTCGTCAGCAAGAAGAATATAAGGGTCTTGCATTACGGCACGAGCAATACCAACACGCTGCCTTTGCCCCCCAGATAAGCTGTCGGCACGTTGGTTTGCAAAATCTTGCAGACCAACAAATTCCAGTAACTCAAACGCTTTTGCTAAATCTTGTGCTGAATAATTACGACGCCACGCATTCCAAGCGGTCATGTAGCCTAAGCGACCACTCAACACGTTTTCGATAACCGTTAAACGCTCTACCAAGTTGTACTCTTGAAAGACCATGCCGATATGACGGCGCTGTTTACGAAGTGCTTGACCTTTTAGTTGAGTCAGGTCGGCACCATCAAATATGATTTCACCTTGGCTTGGGTCATTAAGGCGATTGATACAACGCAAAAGTGTACTTTTACCGGTACCCGACGGGCCAATAATCGCGATGATGCCAGGCTCGTCGATATCAATATTGATGCCTTTAAGGATTGGCTTGCCTGCCACATATTCATGAAATAGGTTGTTGATCTTTATTCCGTCATAGCTTGCTACGGCCATACTGCATTTCCTTGTGCGAATTTTAGAATGATCTATGCCCTACCCGCGTGGGCATAGAATTTTAATTAAGGTAAGTGTTCTGGGAGACCTAGGCTTGATATGAAACCTAAGTCTTTTTTCGAACTAAGAGTTAACCGTTATTTGCTTGCTTCGCTAGCTCAGCGGCTTTTTTCTTTGCACGTTTAGCGGCGTCTTTTTCAGCCAGTTTTTTCAAACCTGCTTTGGTGTAAGCCGTGCCTGTCGCGTGCGCGATATCACGAATCACGTCCCACTCTTCTTTGTAGCTGATTGGCGAGAAACGGTCTGCACCTTTGAATGATGCACTCATCTCTGGTGTGAAGCGGTAGCTGAAGAAGGCTTCGTTGATCTTCTCAACTAGCTCTGGTTTTAGGTTGTAAGCGTAACCGAAAGCAGACGTTGGGAATCGTGGGCTGCGGTAGATGATCTTAAGCTCAGAATCATCAACACGACCTGCTGCTACCATACGATCGTACACGTCAGATGCCACAGGTGCTGCATCATAGTCTCCGTTGAAGACACCTAGAATCGATTGGTCATGCTTACCTGAGTACAGTACTTTGTAGTCTTCATCTGGCACTAACCCTTTAGCTGGGAATAACGCACGAGGAGCTAGGTTGCCAGAGTTTGATGATGCAGAAGTGTGTGCAACCTTTTTGCCTTTTAGATCAGCCATCGTGTTGATGCCACTGTCTTTACGCACAATGGTGATCAGGTTGTAGCCTTGGAAACCAGACTCATCGCCTTTTACTGCAATTGGAACGTAACCCGCTAGGTTAACCGCGTAGCCAGTTGGACCCGTAGAGAAACCAGCAACGTGCAAACGACCAGAACGCATCGCTTCTACTTGTGCAGAGTTCGAGTGCACCGTGTAGTAGATCACTCGCTTACCTGTGATTTTACTTAGGTGAGCTTGAAAGTCGGCAAACGCATCTTTGTATAGCGCTGGGTCTTCTACTGGTGTGTAGGTAAACACAAGCGTACTTGGGTCATTCCACTCGTCTGGATTCTTTGGTGAATCTGCCACCAAATCTTGGTTTTCATCACAGTATCGATCGTCTAACACACCACGGCTAGAGCAGTCGCTTGCCATAGCCATTGAAGGAAGTAGTAATGAGCTAGCGATTAACAGTCCTTTAACACTGATTTTCATATTCAAACCTTACTTTTACTTATTGTTGAGAGTCGCCTTCACTATTGCAGCCTTTATGCCATGTTTTTATTTATTTAAATTCAACAACTTAATGAAAGGCTCAAATTCAAAAATCTATTTTGAGTCATTCATGTCCAACCAAAAAGCTTACATTTGGGTCATTTATGTCCCATCGATTTTGGTGGTAAAAAAAGAGCCCGAAGGCTCTTTGGTTCACTGCTTTTTCTCTTATTATTCTTCAATAATCCAGATAACTTAGGCGTCGCTGTCCATGCAGTTTGCGTAGTAAGTTACCGTTGCTGGCCAATCACTGAATACGCCCATCACACCAACATCTTGCGCCAACACATCGAGCATTTTCATCATGTCGCCATCATTGTTGATGCCATCTTTCACACTCTTGTAGTACCAACCACCACCTTTCGCGAGTGGGCCTGAACGCTCCAGAGTCCATGCGATAATGTCGAGGTCTGCATCTTTAGCGAGCTTGGCGTAATTAGACGCAACCAGTTCTTTATTCTCATCTAGATCAACCAGAGCAAACAGAGGCGGCGCAATAATGTTTACACCCGCATCGTGCAGCTCTTTCATGTTCTCAACAGATGCGACAAAGTCCGCTTGTTCGTAAACACGGTCATCAAGATAAACGGTTTGTTTGCCGAATTTTGGTGCTGCTTTAATCCAGTACTTCACATCATCCAGGTTGAACGATTGCAAGTAAGTCTCCGAAGGTGCAAAGCCCGCTTCTTTTAGTTCATCCACCAGCTTTTGCGCGTACATCTCTTGGCTGAAACCATTGAAAGGCATCTCAACAGCTGCCGATTTCAATTCAGGAGTCACTTTCACACCGTGCTCTTTAAACAGCGCCGCACTTTCTGCGTGTGTCATCAACGTCCCGCTCTGGCTGTATAGATCCGTTCGCCACCCCGGAGTACCGTTCATGTACTCTTCGACTGTGGTTGCTTTCGGGTTCGCCCCATCCATTTTTCCTTTTAACGTCTTAAACTCCGCCAGCGTGAAATCGGAAGTACGACACTCAACCTGAGCATCTTCACCTGTCGCAGGGTTCGCAGGTTTAAATGGAACTGAACATTTCTTAGCAAGCTCTGGGTGAGCCAATACATCGGTCGTGGTGTGCAGGTCACTTTGAGAATGTCGACACACCAATTCCTTATCTTTAGTGAAAGTGACATCACACTCTACGACACCGGCTCCCATCTGAATCGCCGCTAAGTAAGATTCTTTAGTGTGCTCGGGAAACTGCATTGCAGCTCCACGATGCCCAATAGAAAAATCACTACGATGAAAAGGCCCTTCGCTACAACTGAGCAGCTTGGTTTTCAAAGGGCTCTCGTCCATATTGTTGACTAAAAAGAGGGGACGAGGTCCTAGGTTTGCTGACTCTGTCGCCGCCCATGCTGTCATTGAGCTAACGCCGAGTATCAGAGCAATCGAACCTTTCAGTATTTGCTTCATGTTTGTATCTCCTTGCAACAAGCAATTATTTTTCTAATTTCCTTAATCCGGTCATTTCTACTTTCTGTGAAATGACCTCATGTGGGCTGATGCCACAATGTAGGGATTGCACGCTTTGTGCCAAATGTTAAAACTCTTTTATTACAATTACTTGAAACAGTTAATCATTCGACTAAATGATAAATGGGTCATTGTTGTCTTATGCTTTTTTCTTCTACTTTGTCTTTTGGTTTAGGTTTGTTATTTGATAACCAACCTAGCGAGTTAAGCTTTGAAACTCTCTTTATCCAACTGGTGTTTTTTCATTTTTCGATAAAGCGTTTTGCGTGGCAGATTCAGCTTGCTTGAGACTTCATTGATATTGCCCGCGCTCTCTATCAAGGCTTCGGTTAATACATTTCTCTCGTACTGCTCCATCTGCTTTTCAAAGGCGAAGTCTTCCCCGGTTGATTCACAAATTGGAGATTGAAGATCAAAGCCATCGCCGACAATACCGAGTACAAATCGGTCGGCAACGTTACGTAGCTCACGCACGTTTCCAGGCCATTCATGTCGGCACAACTGCTGTATCTGTTCGGGATAAATCGTCGATGGACGCGTCTTGTACTTGTGGCTTGCTTGAATCACAAAGTGGCGGAACAACACCTGAATGTCCTCTTTGCGTTGGCGCAGTGCCGGAAGGTTTAAGCTGGCAATGTTTAAGCGATAGAAGAGGTCGGCTCTGAATTCACCGGATTCACTGAGGCTTGCGAGGTCAGCTTTACTGGCAGCGACGACCACAATATCGACAGGTATCAATTCATTACCGCCCACACGCTCGATCACTCGTTCTTGAATCACGCGTAGTAACTTAATCTGCACTGCAATCGGCATGCTTTCAATTTCATCGAGAAAAAGAGTGCCACCATTGGCTTGTTCTATTTTTCCGATGCGTTTCTTATTGGCACTGGTAAACGAGCCCGCTTCATGACCAAACAGCTCGCTCTCAATAATGCTCTCTGTCATGCCACCACAGTTTATCGCGACAAACGGCTTTGCCTTACGACGACTAAATTGATGTAAGGCGCGAGCAATTACCTCTTTGCCAGTGCCTGTCTCACCGTTAATAATGGTGTCGACGCCAGTATGAGAGAGCGCAAGCACTTGCTTACGTATGGTGTCCATCGCTTGGGATTGCCCGATAACCACAGATTCAATCGGTAGTTCTGTATCCTGATCGTCGTCTAACGTTGCAGGGCTGTTGTGCTGACACTGTGCCAACGCCAAGTCGAGCTTTTCTACCAACTCACTGGCATTGAGGGGTTTCTCCAGAAAGTCGAACGCACCCAACTTCATCGCCTCTATCGCCATAGGAATATCACCATGCCCGCTCATCAGTAATACCGGAACATTGGCTGCGCGATGTTGGATTGAGCTCAACAACGTAAGCCCGTCGACTTGTGGCATTCGCACATCACACAACACCACCGACTGACTGTTTGCTTTGAGGGATTTTAGGCCAAGGTTTGGGTCGGTAAAGCTAGTGACACGGAAACCCTCGAGTTCCAACATTTCACTCACGGCTTCAACAACGTCGGTTTCATCGTCGATAAGAACTATGTGTTTTTCTGAAGTCATGAGTTTGTGCCTTTTGGTAGAGTGACGATAAAGGTGGTGCCTTGGTGTTCAATCGATTCGACGTGAATCGAGCCGCCAAAGTCTTTAATTATGTTGTATGCGATAGACAAACCGAGCCCGAGCCCTTTGCCTGTAGTCTTGCGGGTATAAAACGGATCAAACAGATAAGGAATGTCCTCTTCGGGTATCCCTAACCCGTTGTCTTTAACTGATATCTGAATGGTGTTCAGTTGATCTTGAGTTGAGATGCTCAGCTGAGGCTGCTCTTTATGTTCGACGGCATCCAACGCATTGCTGATCAAATTCACCAGCACCTGCTCTAAGCGAATGCTATTGGCTCGAACCATTTGATCGCTTTGTGGCGAATAATGAATCAACACCCTACTCTGCCGAGTTTCAAAGAGGTCGATCGCATCACCAATCACCTTATCTAATTCAACGTTATCTATTTTGCCATCGCTCTTGCGTGAGAATGCCTTCAAGTGACGTGTAATCGCAGCCACCTTATCTAATAGGATCTCGATCTTTTTCAGGTTCTCTTCTGCTCTGTCTGGCCTCTCTTTGCCTAACCACAGTTGCGCGCTTCGAACATGACTGTTCATCGCCGTTAATGGTTGGTTTATCTCGTGAGTAATGCCCACACTTAGCTGGCCCAACGCAGCCAGTTTTCCGGCTTGAATGAGCTCATCCTGAGTAACACGCAGCTTGGCCTCGGCTAAGGTACGTTCTTCCACCTCAGCCTCCAATTTACGGTTGGTTTGCTTGACGACTTTGGCCGTGGTCTGAAATACCTTTAGGTACTTAGCCATTTGCGTCACTTCATCTTTGCCACGAATGGCCACTTCGGTATCTAAGTGGCCAGTCGAAATCGCGAACATGTTGTCTTTCAGCTGTAATAGCCTTTCTAAAATACTCTTTCGGACGTAGAACCATGAGATAGCCGCGGCAGCTAACACACTAAAAAGAGAGAGAAAAAGTGACAAACGTTGGTTCGATTGCAAAGAGTGTTGCGCCTGCTGAATCGACTGATCAATATTACGGTTCACTTGGCTGGTATTACGTTCAATTTGCACCGTTAACTGATTCAAATGCTCACGGCTGTTTTGTAAGAAATACTGCTCTTGATAGAGATGATCGAGCGCTTGGTTTTTAAGCCCGTACAAGCTGCTATCACTTGAGGCTAGGTTGTAAATCACGGTAAGTTGATGATCCAGTTCTGGAAAGGTACTTCTTAAATCACCACTGACCCAAAGCTGCCACCACTCTTCTCCAACCTGCTCTAATCGTAAACTGGTGTAATCTAGCTCATTAAAGCTGGAGTCGTTATACAGTTTTTCTACCAAGCCTAATTGGTAGTACAGCAGGGACTTTAACTGCGTGTATTGAACCTGCTCTTTGGCTGAGTCAGGCAAGCGATCGAGGGAATCACTGGCTTGCTGCAATAGCGGGTAAAAGCCTTCGAGTAGATTACGAAGTTCTTGGTTGAGCTGTTCAGATTCAATCTCACTTTGGTACAACAGACTGAGGCTATTGTTAACTTGAGCGATAAGATCTTTAAAATAGGAGTGATAATCGGGGAATTGCACCATAACGCTATTCATAATTGAAATAGCGTCTTCAATTTTGAGCATCGCTTGTTTACGCTCTAAATTAGATTCCGCATCGCTGAGTTGCGATGAAGTTGTGATAATGACACGCACCATGTCATTTAAGCGAGCTGCGTTATCTAAAGCGGGGATTTCACTCTCTTTTAGCTCAACAAGGCGTTGATTTAGGTTATCAATAGTGAAACTGGAGACGACCGAGAGGAAGATGGTGGTCATCGATAACATGGCTAACGCTAGCACCAAACGCAACTCTATGCCTTTCCAGCCAAACCACTTACGACGCGGAATCTTGATCGGAAATGGACGTTCAAAACGGTCCTTGTTATCTATCACCTCTGAGACACGACTACTCACTCGCCCCACCTTCTTCTCATCAAAAACCAACAGTAAAGGTCAATGATTCAATCAGTTAGGTGGTTAACCTGACTTAAAGCCACTTCAAATAGTTTTAGTGAAACTATGAAAACCAGAGTAATCATTAACATTTCACATAAAACACTATAACAATTATTTTATAAACCCTAGGCTGTCCGTTTTGAGAGAAAAGAGAGTGACCTCACCGACAGAAACGTGATTACTCTATCAATACAAAAAATCGCATAGGCTTTCACCTATGCGATTTCTTCAGTGTCACGTCAACTTACAGGCTGAAACTCAACGAGTTAAAGAACGATCATCCCATCTTGATAAGTCAGTGCTGGCGACACGTCTTGACCAAGTAATACAGGTCCATCGAGATCGACAATCTCAGATTGCACAGCAATAGGCAGCGCTGCACGCATGGCCAATGAAGTGCCAAGCATACAGCCAGCCATAAGAGTAAAACCAAGCCTTTGCGCTTCTTCGGCAAGTGCTAGCGCCTCTGTCAGACCACCGGTTTTATCGAGCTTGATGTTAACCATTTCATACTTGCCCAATAATGATGAAAGCTGCGACGTGGTGTGGCAACTTTCATCAGCGCACAATGGAATTGGATGCTTGATGTGTGCCAACGAGGCATCATGCTGTTGCGGCAGAGGCTGTTCTATCATCGCGATATCAAACTCAGCCAATTGATTGAACAACTCCTCGAGATTCAGCCCTGTCCACGCTTCATTGGCATCAAGTACAATTTTGACTTCTGGGGCTGCTTCTCGGACAGCGCGTACACGCTCTACCACTTGCTCACCATCAAGCTTCACTTTTAGAAGTGTCGCACCATTCGCCACATAATCACGAGCTTGTGTTGCCATCGCTTCTGGTGTGCCAATCGAAACTGTCATTGCGGTAACAATCTGCTTAGGTAACTCGAACAAGCTATTCGGAAAGATCTGGTCGTTCTGCTGCGCTTGATAATCCCAAAGCGCACAATCGATAGCATTACGCGCAGCCCCTCCAGTCAATGAAGACTGAAGATGATCTCGTAATTCTTCAGGATCGGTCATACCACGCTCAAAAGCCGTTTCAAGAGAGCTAGAAGCTTGTTGAATTTGCGCCAACACAGACTCGGATGACTCACCATAACGTGGGTAAGGTGTACACTCACCTTGCGCTTGTTTACCATTATGCTCGATGTAAACGCGAACAACATGACACTCTGTTCGGCTGCCTCGAGAGATGCGAAAAGGCGTTTGCATCGCGATAGTAATAGGTTCTGCTGTAATCTTCATAATTTCACTCGGTTGATGTTCGCTTTAACAAATGGAAACGTAGAAATGATGAAATCGTTAAAGTGAATGTCGCAAATGATCAGTAATGTGTTGTACACCAAATCGCACCGGATCCGTCACTGGTACTTGATAAAGTGTGGTCCATTCTTGACACAATGTCTCAGCCTCTTCAATACTAATCGCCGATGTGTTCAGGCAGATACCCACCAGCTTCACGTCTGGATTTGTTAATCGCGCGGCTTGTAAATTTGCATCAATAGTTTGCTCTATTGTTGGCAATTTGGCATGCGGAAGGTTACGAATATGCGGTCGCCCTATTTCATGACATAGCACTAAAGCATCAGCTTGCGCACCATGCAATAAACCCAAACTCACGCCTGCAAAAGAAGGATTGAACAAAGAACCCTGCCCTTCAATGATGTCCCATTCGTGGTCAGTAAAGTCCGGGCTAATCGCTTCAACCGCGCCAGAGATGAAATCTGCCACCACAGCATCAATCGAAATACCACTCCCTTCGATCAAGATACCGGTCTGCCCTGTCGCTTTGAATTGAGCCAAAGTGCCCGCTTCTTTTAGCGACTTTTCTATCGCCAGTGCAGAAAACATCTTGCCTACCGAGCAATCGGTTCCGACAGTGAGCAGGCGCTTCCCTTGGCGGGGCTTGCCATTACCAACGTTTAGAACACCATCAAAATGGCGCACATCATGAAGCTTAGCCAATCCTCGCTGCTGCATGTCAGCAAGCGGTGAGAATTCACTCAAGCGCTGGTGCATGCCCGATGCAATCTCAAATCCCATTTCTGCAGCTGCCAGTATGGTTGGTTGCCATGACTCAGGGATCACGCCACCCGGGTTTGCAGTGCCAATCACGAGCGTTTTCGCACCCTGCGCTTGTGCCTCTTGTAAGGTCATATCCGCTAAGCCAAGAGATACTGTCTGTTCTGTTAGACGTAATTGGCCGAGGCATATCTCTGGTCGCCACTGGTGAATACCACGAGCGATTTTTGCAGCAAGAGGGTCAGTAACATCCCCAAGAAAAAGAAGGTAAGGTTGAGCGATAGACATGAGCATTCCTAATTAATAAGTCCTTGTATGGATTTACTTTAATTAAGAAGTTGAGCACTGCCGAATGCCTATTTATCACGTGCCTATAACATGATGTTATGGGTAGCTGATGTTATGGGTAGAAATCAGAGACAGTAAACTTATCAGCTAACTGCTCTTAGCTAGCAGCATGAGTGCTGCAGTGCTGAAATGAACTGTTTGGCCGCAATCGACTGAGGGGTGTGATCTGCGCAAAGCATCGATACCGAAAATGGGATGTCTGGTTGAAGCGGCAACACACAGACTGCATCGTCATTTTGATACTGTTCTGCCGTCCACGGATCAACAATCGCAAACCCTGCTTGGTGCTTAACCAGCTCCGCCGCAGCGCTGTATCCACGTACCGATATTGGATGATGATAATGCTCATCTCGCGCAATCAAGCTTTGATGGAGCAGCAAACCCAAAGGGTCACGACTATCAAGCCCGATGATTGGTAACGGATAATTGATCAGGTCATCAAGGGTTAACTCTGTCGGTAGATGCGCTACGGTGTTAGATGGAACTAGAACCTGAAGGGATTTGGTTAATAGCGTTTCTGACAATATCGCTGGCGGTGCTTCGTCTCCAAATGCGATAGCAATATCAAGCTCATGCTTCAATAACCCTGAACACAGTTCGTCGCGATTAGCGGTTAACAACTCAAAAGAGATCTCTTGTTTATTGGAATATTGTTCACGAGACATTTGGGCAATCACCGGAGTCAGCAATTTAGTCGCTAGAATCGGCGGCGCACCAATACGTAAATGCTGATGGCCTTGCTTCACTTTGTTAGTCAAAGAACGGAATTGCCCCAGTTGTTGGTAGACCTTCTCCGCTTCTGGTAACAAGGTTTTCGCTTCAACCGTTGGTACCAATCGACCTTTGACACGCTCGAACAAGCCAAACCCCAACTGCTGCTCGGTGTGCGCCAAAATACGTGTCACATTAGGCTGGGACACATGCAAGCTACGTGCAGCCCCAGATACGGTTCCGGTCTGCATAATGGCGTAAAAGACTTCCAGTTGTCTTAGGTTCAAATTGATGTCCTTATGATTCTCGAGCGCAATTAAGCCACTAGGCTAACATATACATTATTATTAAAGGCTGACATAAACGAAGGTTACATAGTCTCCGCGTTGGATGTGTTGGTCATGTAATTCATTGGTGTCATGCCTGTTTTCTGACGAAAGAAATGAATAAATGCACTGTCACTGGAGAACTCCAACCTATCGGCGACATCCGATATGCGCATGCCACTCGACAGTAATTCAATCGCACCCAACAAGCGCCACTGCTGACGCCAACTTTGATATGGCATCCCGGTTTCTTTATTAAAGATCCGAGTGATCGTCTTTTCGCTCGCTCCAACAACCTCACTCAACTGTGCCAACGACGGTGCCATAAAATCTTTGTTATCAATATCAGATAACCAAGATTTGAGGCGGTGGTCTTGAGGTAACGGCAACGACAAGTACACCTCTTGCGAGTCGTTCAACTCTTCGATAAACAAATTCAACGTATTAATTTGCTCATTATTCGGCTTGTCAAATGCCCAAAATGCCATTCGTTCTATCAAGACTCTCATCAACGCAGTGATATCGAAAATCATAACACCTCTAGGCAAGCGCTCTGACAAGGATTGATCAAAGTACAGTGAGCGATATTGGGTAATGTTAGTCATCTGAGCATCGTGTTGAACGCCTTTCGGGATCCATGCAGCCCTCATTGGGGGCAAGACATACTTCACATCTTCTAATGTGATTGTCATGCATCCGTGCTTCGAAAACAGTAACTGGTCTTTTTCATGAAAATGTATGCCGGAAGCGTGATTAGAAACCTCAGCAGCAACACCAACGACTAACCCGTTATGGTCGTCTGCACAAAAGTCATCTTGTTCTGAAATCAATGCCATTGAGCAACCTGTCCTTATTTAGATATTTTATGTCCAAATCTCATTATAAGACATTAGCACATAATGCCTAGAATAGTACCTGTTCTGTTATCCCTCTGATTAAGAGGTTCAGGAAATAACTAAATCATTACGATATTAATTAGAGGTATTTGAAAACAAAAAATGAACAAGATTATTGGAAAAATTTCTATCCCATTGGCGGTTGTGTTGCTGATGTTTCCGCAAATAGTAGAAACCATGTATAGCCCAGCTCTGACTTCTGTAAAAAACCACTTTGGGGTTACCAGTAGTGAAGCGGCACAAGCGATGTCTATATTCTTCATTGCTTTTGCATTCGGAGTCGTATTCTGGGGGCGCATGTGTGATGTATTAGGAAGACGAGTCTCTACCTTACTTGGGTTAGTCGTCTTTATCATTGCAGCTCTGTTTACCATGTTAGCGCCGACATTCACTTTAATGCTCACGGGCTTTGGCTGCTGTGCTTTTGGTGCTGCTGTTGGTTCTGTTTGCACACAGACTATTATCCGTGATGGTTATCAAGGTAAAGAACTCAGCCACGTCTTCTCAATTGTGGGCACCTCTATTGGTATCAGCCCTGTTGTTGGGATGTTGGCTGGTAGTTGGTTGACGTCTGTGGGTGGCTATAAATGGGTATTCATGGCGATGGTGGTACTTGTGGCTATCTTACTGATTTGGTCATTGGGTAAACTGCCAGAAACAAAGCCTGCAAATACAAAAAGAGACAGCCTAATCTCTGTTGCTATAAAAATGCTTACCGATGCACACATCTGGTACGTAACGTTAATGGTTGGGCTATTTAATATAGCGCTATTCTCGTACTACAGTATTGCCCCGTTTATGTTTGAGCAATTAGGGGCAAGTGTGAACTTTTTTGGTAATACCGGTTTTATTCTTGCGATGGGGTCAGTATTAGGCTCTGTTATTAATATGAAGCTAATTCGCATGCATTTAAGCCATGACAAAATTGTAGCGTTTGCGTCTTGCCTATTACTTATTGCAGGCATTGGTGTATTTATCATGCAGGAATCCGTTTGGTTCTTCATCCCAATGGTATTTGTATCGTTATCATTCGGGCTTGCGTTACCTAATTTGCTCAGTGGCGCTTTGACTAAATATCACGACCATTTAGGCAGTGCCGGAGCTCTATTAGGCCTGTTTTATTACTTGATTATTGGCTTGGGCTTACACAGAGCAGCCGAGTTCGCCGACTTAGCATTGACGCTTTTGGCTTGCGCAATTGTCGCCATTGTATTGGTTATCATGCACACACTGCATCAGATGAAGCGTCAATAGCCTTACCTCTTAAAACAAAAAACCACCTTTTTAGGTGGTTTTTTATTACGGACATACATTAATTAATACAAAGGTAACTCAAATGACAACATTACTTTATATCGCGTTATCTATTGCGGCCATCTTCTTCATATTTGCCATTGCTAAATATATTTTAAACCTGTTTATCTTCGACTTTAGCGATATTGAGTTTTAAAAATATCTAACCACGAGCGTCAGACTAGCACTTCTCTTTGATAACTAGATGGTTGCGATTATCACGGCTTTTCTTAATCAGCTCGTTGCTCTCGTCCATTTCATCTGACTTAGCAAGGCGATCATAAAGCAGCACATTCACGGTTGCAGCCAAGTTCATGCAACCAACTGTTGGAACGTACACAACGTGGTCCGCTCTATCCGCAACATCTTGAGTGATAGATCCGTCTTCTGGACCGAAAATATAAATCGCATTTTCTGGGTGTTTAAAACGTGGCAGTGGCGTAGCACCTTCGGCAAGTTCCACACAAACAATCTTGGTTTCAGGGTCAAGGTTGTCTAAAAACGACTCAACGCCCGTCAGCGGAATAGTACGCGTAGCACTCTTGGTATCAGTGTGAAATTTAGCGGCTTTTTCGTAGCGTTGCCCTGTGTATTTAACTTCGTCGACCTGATAACAACCAGCCGCACGCATGACAGCACCCACGTTTGTCGGGCTTTTAGGGTTAGTTAAACCAATAGTCACATGGCTTTTGTTCATGAATCTTTCTCACTTAGCGAATAGAAATAGTAGGGTGCTACAAAGCGCCGCATTCTAACAAAGCAACGTCGAATTCAAAAGCATCGAAACAAAAGGCCCGAACAAAAAGGACTTTTTCACCATCTAGCCTGATTGGAACAAATGTCACAACAAACATCTAACAGCCATCATATTTATAAAACAAAATCGCTCTGGGGTAACAATTCATTAATAAGCTCATTTACAAATAGCAACTGCATTCATATTGTGTTTTTAAAATTGCACAAGACGATCAAACAGGAAGTAGACATGACCCTAACCATCAAAAAACGTCTTTATATTCTCTCTTTCATTCCTCTGCTACTGATGGCCATCGGAATGATGAGCGTAACATATATGAAGAGTGCAGCGCTGACCGCGCAACAAGTCGAATCCACACGCAGCAAAATGATGGCCATGAAAGAAAAGGAACTTAAAGCTTATCTACAAATGGCCCAGTCTTCTATCAGCCCGCTCTTAGAACGAGGTGCAACTTTAGAAGATGCCTTGCCAACCTTAAGAACACTAGAGTATGGCGAGTCGGGCTATATCTTTGGTTACGACTCTAAAGGAGTGAGAATATTCGCAGGGCAAAATACCGATGGTATTGGAAAAAATTATTATGACTTGCAAGATAAAAAAGGCCATTACCTGATTCGTGATCTTATTAAGAACTCAAAGCTTGGCAAATTCACTACCTACTATTTTCCAAAACTTGGCCAGTCGGAAGCACTACCAAAACTCAGCTACTCAATATTTATTCCGCAATGGGACTTGATGCTTGGTACTGGCTTTTACACAGACGACATTGATGCAGTCATCGCCGAGATGAAAGAGAGTTCAAACGTTGCACTACAAAGCTCACTCACCGCGATTACACTTTTTTGTGGTTTGATCGCTCTATTGGTTGCTCTATTTGCCGTTGCTGTAAACCGTACTATTATGAAGCCCATAGAACAGTTCGATCTGTCAATTAAGGCTTTCGCAACTGGTGAAGCCGACTTAACAGCTCGAATGGAAACATTCAAAGTACCGGAATTCGCGAAGCTTAGCGAGAACTTCAATGCTTTTGTTACTAACCTGCAAACCATTATTCGCAGTGTAAGCGAGGTAGGTCAACAAGTTGTGTCTGAAACATCCAGCATGTCTTCTCGCGCCGCTCAAGTTGATGAACTCGCGACAGGGCAACGGGAAGAAACTGAACAAGTCGCTACCGCTATGACAGAGATGACAACAACGGCTCAGGAGATATCAAGCAACGCGAGCCAAGCAGCTGATTCAGCGAAGCTTGCAGAGGGCAATGCCAAAGAAGCTCAGCGAATCGTAAACGCGGCGGCTGATTCAGTAGCTGTTTTAGCTAGTGAGGTGTCGGAAGCTAACACAGTGGTATCTCGTTTAGAAGACGATGTTCAGAACATCTCCTCTTCGTTAGCTGTCATTCAAGACATTGCCGAGCAAACCAATCTATTGGCACTGAATGCTGCCATTGAAGCCGCTCGAGCAGGTGAACAAGGCCGTGGGTTTGCAGTAGTCGCCGATGAGGTTCGTAAGCTGGCGAGCCGAACTCAGGAGAGTACAGGTGACATACATAAAATGATTGAGCAGCTAAAAGCCGCTTCAGATGCCGCAGTGAAAGCGATGGATTCAAGCCAAAACCGCAGTGCTCAAACGGTAGAAGAAGCTAATGCTGCAGCGGCTGCATTGGCTAAGATCCAAGAGTCGATCGATACCATCATGGACATGAACTCACTGATTGCTACAGCAACTGAAGAACAGAACATTGTTGGCCAAGAGATATCTCAACGTATTGTCGTAATATCAGACCAAAGCTCTCAATCGGCATCACTAGCCAATCAAAACCGTGCTGGTAGCCAAAACCTCAATAACCGCGCGAATGAGCTCTACCACCTAGTGGATCGTTTCACGGTCTAACCTTTATCCTCTAAAATAAATTCGGGCTTTAGGCTCCCCAATCTGACGCCCGAATTTCTCAGTCTCAACTCAAACCTTCCCCCGTTCTTTGTTCTTCCTTTTTCATTAGCTTTAAGTGCCAATTTACAAAAGTCAGTTAAACTTAGTGGGTTGCAGGTCATCGACTCGTAGGTAGGCAGATAAGATGTTTAATTCAGATAAGAAGAAGGTTCGTGATTTATTGATCGCCACGCGCTTTGGCGTATCCGCTTCAGAGATGAAAACCATAATTGGTGTTGAACAGAGCAAAGCAATGAAGTGCATTCTTCAACTCAAAGAGGAAGGTGAAGACATTCACACACTTGGAGAAGGCAACAACCCCGAAGAGTTAGTTTTGTATTCCATCGGAGATATTGAGCCTTAAGCGAGTTAAATTTTAGTCTGAGTTCTAGCTTCGATACACATGCTGTTTAGCGGGCAATGTTGACACTTTGGCTTGGGGTTACAAAACTGCTGCCCATGCTCAACCAACAACCCATGGTAGTAGCCGTACCTTTTTGTATCCAAGGGGATCACGCTCTCCATCAAGGCTCGAAACTTCTCATACGATTTTGGCACATCGAGTCCGTTGCGAGTGAAGATTCTTCGCGCGTACGCATCAATAACGAAAGACGGCTTACCTATCGCATAGACCAAAATCGCATCAGCCGTTTCACCGCCAATCCCTTTCACTTCCAGTAACTCTTTACGCAGTTGATCCTTGTTCTGCTCTCGAACCACAGACATGTCGTATTGGTACTTCAAAAACCACTCCGTCACAGCCTTTAACTTAATGGCTTTCTGATTGTAGTAGCCACTAGAGCGAACTTTTTGGGCAAGCTCGTCAAGATCCATTTCAGCAATCGACCTTGGATTGCATTTCTCATCTAAATTGATGAGTGCTTTCTCTGCGTTCTTCCAGTTGGTGTTTTGAACTAAAATAGCGCCTAAAACAATCTCGTAAGAATCATTCCTTTGCCACCAATCAAAATAGCCATAATGCTGTTCGAGTGTATCGAACACACTGAATATCAACTCACCTTGGCTTGCTGAATGACACTCAATATCGGTCATAGGATTAATCCAATTGCTCAGAAAGGAAGTCTACGAGCAAACGAACCTTTGAAGACAGATTACGGTTCTGAGGGTAGAGCGCCCAGATCCCCTCTTTATCGTCTCGGTAATCGGAAAGCACTTCGACCAACTCACCAGAATCAAGATCTTCACTCACGTAGTATTCCGGTAACTGCACCAAGCCTATACTCTGCTTCGCTGCATCTAACAAGGCTAAGCCACTATTGCACTTAATGCGTCCATTAACACGGACGGAGCGAGGGCGACCGTTTTCTTTAAATCGCCAGTGCTCAAAGCCACCGACTAAACATTGATGGTTGGTCAATTCGGAGAGCGTATGAGGCTCACCATAATTCTCAATATATTCAGGGCTTGCACATACGTAGAGCTGGCGTTGAGAAAGCTTTTTTGCGACGAGACTTGAATCTTCTAATCGACCAAGACGGATTGCGACATCGACACCCGAGTCGATCAAATCGAGCTTTTGGTTGGTCAGCATTAACTCTAGCTCGACTTGCGGGTGAAGCTTTAAAAATTGGTGCAGTATTGGTGCTAGTTGGCGCTCACCATAGGTGACAGGAGCCGTTACTTTCAGAAGCCCCTTTGGTGTCGATTGCATTTGTGTTACCGCCAATTCCGCAATCTCTAAGCCCTCGACCAACAATTTACACTGTTGATAATAGAGTTGCCCGGCTTCTGTAAGAGAAACCTTGCGAGTCGTTCGATTGAGCAGTTTCACCGCGAGACGTTCTTCGAGATTTGCTACTCGGCGACTGATTTGAGCGACCGATGTAGCAAGCTTCTGTGCGGCACCAGTAAAACTCTCACGCTCTGCGACTGCAACAAACTCACTTACCCCTTCCCAATTGGCCATGCCTTTACCTTGTGCTGAACTGTGGATACCCATGCAGTGTATTGAAGTTACCGAATTCTGTCACCTTGCTTGATATGCTTTGTGTATAACTCTCAACTAACAATAACTGTGGGACTAACTTCTTACATAAGTTCGTTTTTGTCCTAACATTATTCTTATCTACTGTTGGTAAGTTGAAAACTCGAATCATTGGTTACACAACAAAGTCAGGTACTCTTATGAAAAAATTAATCATACTTGCATCAACTCTTGTACTCAGCACCACAGCGTTCGCAGCCACTAAAACGACGATCCAAGAAACAACGCTAAAGTCTGATACCTTTGTTACTGAAGCGGAAGCATACGATGCAGGCACGAACCTTATGGATGAGCTAAGCACAAAGACACCTTTTGAGCTTTCAAGAGAACTGCCACAGTTCCAGCAAACAACAAAATACGATTCGTTCAAAATTGATGACGCGAATATGGAGGTGAAGAAAATCACCAACATGAACGGCGATGTTCACTACCAAGCAAACGTAAAAGTTGATTATCGTTACACATACCAAGACGGTCGTAGCAGCTAATCACTAGCAGCTCACGGTCAACAACGGATCATGTATCTAAAAAGAAAGCCCGAACTCATGGAGTTCGGGCTTTCTGTTATTTCTTTGCGGCTAACGAGAACAAACCTCGTTCATCTCAGCTCTAAGTGTTACACCTCAAACTGAGAAACTAGGCTATCAAGCGCCTCACATTGCTCGGCCAAAGCCATACACGCATTTTCAGCGCTGCTCGCCATCTCAACCATTTGCATCGTACTTTCTGCGATACGTTGAACATTTTTGTTCACTTCTTCAGACACTTGAGACTGCTGAGAAGCTGCCGTCGCAATCTGCGTGTTCATGTCATTCATCTTACCGATTGAATTACGAATCTCACTCAAAGAAGACGCTGCAGTTCCAGCTTGAATAATGGTTTTCTCGCCGCTGATTTTGCTCTCGCTCATCACGCCAACAGCATGCTTAGCCCCGACCTCTAAACGCTCAATCATAGCCTCGATTTCACCAGTGCTGTCTTGAGTTTTACTTGCCAATGCACGTACTTCGTCCGCGACTACAGCAAAACCACGACCCTGTTCGCCAGCACGTGCCGCTTCGATCGCTGCATTTAAGGCCAACAAATTAGTTTGTTCAGCAATACCTTTGATAACGCCAAGAATAGAGGCGATGTTTTTCACATCAGTATCCAACTCCTGAACCACACCACCCGCGTTCTCAATATCTTGAGCTAGACGTTCAATTGATGTCACGGTTAGACCAAGCGTAGTGTCTGCCGACTCCACTTCGTGATTCGCAACGTTACTTGCGGTAGCCGCATCTAGAGCATTACCACTCACCACTTCGCTAGTCGCCTGCATTTCATGAACAGCAGCCGCAACAACTTCACTCTCTCGCTGTTGGTTTGAAGAGAATTCAGCAACGCTTTGAGTGAGTGACTTAATATTTTCCATCTCAGCTCGAACAGCGTTTGACGTGAAAATTACTTGCTCAACCGTCACGTGGATTTTGCCCACAAACTTATTGAAAGCAGAGCTTAAACGAGCAATCTCGTCGCTTCCTTCCACCTTCATACGCTGAGATAAGTCACCATCACCTGATGCGATCTCATTCATCGCTTTCTCAACGTTCTGGATTGGTTGAACGATGAAACGGTTCGATAGCCACATCGCAAAAAGCGCGGCAAAAACAGCGACTGCCATTCCAACCTCGATGATCAACTTGCTTGATTCAATTGAGTCGTCCGCTTGCTGACGCAGCTCTTTCTGCTTCAACTCAATCAGGGTACGGATATCACGCAGTTGTTTACGGATAATCGCAAACTCAGCATCTAACGCTGGCGAGTAATCAATGTTGTATTGATGTGCATTCGCAGGGTCAGCAAACATAGGTTCGTGTAGCGCGACCCACTTACTCATCGCATTAACCAGTTTAGACAGTTCACCACGTGAAGAAGGATCTAACACACCAGCTCGATACAAAGTCTCAACACTTTCAAAGCGTGGAACCGCTTTATAAGCGTTGTCTTTGAATTCGAACTTTTGATAGTCAATCGCCGCCTGATCTTTCGCAAGTAACAAGCCTTGCGCTGAAGCGATGATTTGGTAGATATCGCGGTAGCCATCTTCTAGGTTATCTAGAACAGGTTGAACGACATTGTTGAGCTCGTTATTAATCGCAGCTTGAGCATTTGATCTGATAACGTTGAGCACGGTAACGGTAGAAAAAACAATCACAATCACCAACAGCGGGATCGCGATTTTACTCTTAATCGAAAGATTATTGATATTCATTGGGATTAATAACCACACTTCAAATAGGGATTCGCGCGCAATATACAGCACACATATGAAATCCCGCTAAGCTTTTGTGAGCCTCATCTCATAGCAAACGTTACCTCCCATCTACATGATGACAAATTAGCCAAGGGTTAACTTTTCGCCGCTAAGATATTCTCTGATTTAGACTTATTTTCGACGGATACACGCAAATACTGGAGAAGTGTTAGAAATAACACCATAATATAGGGCTCTAAAATAAGTAGGTAAGAACATGAAAATTTGTGGTGTTGAAATCAAAGGTAACGATGCAGTCATCTGTCTTCTTTCTCTGTCAGATGGTGTATTTAACATTCCTGATTGCCGAGTTTCTAAGGTTTCTATCAGCGACGCTAACGACACACAGAATATGAAAGACTTTCAATTCTCTTTTGCAAAGTTAATGGAAGATTACCAAGTAGAAAAAGTAGTGATTCGCCAACGCCAAACTAAAGGCAAATTTGCTGGCGGTGGCTTCGGCTTCAAACTAGAAGCAGCGATCCAATTGATCGACGCCCTAAACGTTGAAGTAGTTTCTCCAGCAGACATCAAAGAAAGCCTGAAGCGTAACCCTCTAATGATGAAGTTCAAAGAGACTGGCCTAAAACAATACCAAGAAGCACCGTTTACAACGGCTTACGCATGCTTGATGAAGCGCTAATCGATAGTCGCTAGAAAGTTATTGATAGAGAAAGAGCCTGAATATTCAGGCTCTTTTTATTTTTAACGGTTTAAAGCTGCTTGTCTTCGGAACCTAATCAATTCAGGCTTCTTCACTACCAGATAAACCGCGGTGGCTGACAACGCAAAACCCATTGCGCCATAGATGTCGAACGACTCGCCGAAGATAAGCCACGCTTGAATTGCGGTTGTCGGCGGTACGAGATAAAACACCGATGCGACACTTGAAGACGCCCCATTCTCCACCATGTAAAGCAACAACAGTATTGCGACACAAGATAGAACGACCACCAGCCAAATCAGCGTTAACGTAAATTCTACCGTCCAGTTCACTTGCATGGTTTCGTAGCGCATCGCAAAAGGCAGGAACAACGCTGCAGAAGCCAAATATTGCACCATTGCACCGCCTACCATGTCTGTCCCCTTACAGAAACGCTTTTGATAAAGGGTTCCAAAGGTAATACCGACTAACGCCACTAAACATAGCAATGTCGCCATCCCTTTTTGGTCATCGGACTGCCACTCAATATTTCCCATCAACACTAAACTGATACCGGTAAAGCCAAGCCCCAAACCTAGCCATTGAGCAAAGTTGAAACGCTGTGAAGTACAGCTGATCATGATTAGCGCGGTAAGAATAGGTTGCAGACCCACCAGTAAAGAGCTCAAACCTGCTGGCATCCCCATATCAATCGCTAGATAGGTACCACCGAGGTAAAAACCATGAATCAATATCCCAACCACACACGCATGAAAAAATGCTCGACCACGAGGGATACGACGTTTAAGGATTGCAATCAAAACCAAGAACAGTGCCACGTTGGCTACCATCCTAAGTGAAAGTAACGTCGCGGGTTCGGCGTATTCCACACCAAGACGAGCGCCAACAAAGCCTGACGACCACAATATTACAAACACGAACGGAATCATTTTAATCAGCATTACAAACCTCTGGTCAACTCTTCATCAATGCTGTTACCTTAGTTGGGTACAGATAACTAATAAAGATACAGATATAACACTTTAAATGGTTACAGATTGAGAATCAGTAGAAGGGAGAACAGTGTGGAAGTAGAAGTCAGCGGTAATAAATATCTCGCCACCGAGCAACATATTAAGGCTCAAATCGATAAAGGGCTCTTTCACCCTGACGATCGCTTACCCTCAATCCGACAACTAAGCGAGCAACTGGGTGTAAGCAAAAACACCGTGATTCGTGCCTATCAAGAGTTGGAAGCGACGGGCTGGGTATACTCCGTTCCAAAATCGGGTTATCGCGTTAAAGCCCCCAACACCACAAGTTGGGATGCACCGAGCCAACCGCAAAAAGTCGACCTTTTATCTGTCACTAAATCTGTACTCTCCCGCCCCAGTGGGCGTTTAAAATTACAAGCAGGCTCTGCTCACCCAAACATTAACAACCCCGCCATTCGCAGTCTGTACGCTGAAATTGGTCGCCACAGCCGCTTGCAGACTCAACTTCCTGGGTATTACCAACTGCCGCCCGGCGACGAACAATTAGTAAAACAATTGTTAAAGATCACCCACGATCTGGGCGTACCTGCAGGATCGAAAGAGATTGCGATCACTCACGGCGCGCAGCAAGCGATCAGTTTAGCACTGCGCGCATTAACCAAACCGAGCGATATCGTTGTAGTTGAGTCTCCATGCTACTTTGGTAACTTACTCCTATTGGAATCACTAGGCTTACAAGCACTTGAAATACCAAGCAGTGTGAGCCATGGAATCGATATTCAAGCACTACAAAATGCCTTAGATAAATGGGAAGTAAAAACGCTGCTGCTGACACCAAACTTTACCAACCCGACAGGCTCAAGAATGCCATTAGCCAATCGAAAAGCGCTGCTGGAGATAACAGGATCCTTACCGATTATCGAAGATGATGTGTTCGGTAGTTTGGCATTTGACACACCGATTGCGAGCTTAAAAGAACTGGATGACCAAGACCGAGTGATCTACGTGAACTCTCTATCCAAAACTTTGGATTCTCGCTTGCGGGTTGGCTGGCTGCTTTCTGGTCGTTACCAACCTTTAATCGAAAAATACCTACTGTGTGACAACATGGGCAGCTCCAACCTCATGCAATCCGCGGTCGGTCAATTTCTCACAACGGGCAAATACCGCAGCCATTTGTCTAAGATGAAGCGGCTCTATCAAACCAATCAAAAACAGTTCCAAAGCCTTTTGATTCAAGCCTTAGATAGCTACCCTCATCTTGTAGGACGCTACCATCTTTCCAAACCTGAGGGAGCATTTATAAACTGGATAACGCTCCCCGAATCACTCGACAGCTATGCCGTCTACCAAGATTGTTTGAAGCATAAGTTAGGTATCTTACCCGGCACTGTGTTTGGCACCCACGACCAATACAAACATTGCCTGCGCTTTACTGTCGCGAACATTGAAGAGAACAAGGACTGGAAAGAAGGAGTCACGACTCTGGCAAAGTTGATCGCGAAGCATGCACGTTAACTGCTTAGCCAAAACAAACTAAATCCTAAATACAACAAAGCCCCACTCAACCAAGCGGGGCTTTCATCATTATCATTCCTGGCTTAATTAAAAGCGATTAACCTTGCCAAGCGAACTGCTCAAATACTTTGTCTACTGGCGTTTCAGCAACGTGGTTTACGTAGTTACTGATCACTTTCTGTGACAGGCCAAGAATCACTTCTAAAACTTGCTGTTGGCCGTAACCCGCAGCGAAGAATGCTTCCATTTCGTTTACTGGCACATTGCCGCGATTACGAACCATGCTTAGTGTGAAGTCGTGCAGTGCTTGCAGCTTTTCTGTTGGCATTGCGGTGCGATTACGCAGTGCTTCAGTGATCGCCGGGTCAACCTTCATTGAGTGTGCAATACCAGTATGAGCTGGGACGCAGTAGTGACATTCGTGCTCAACGTTAATGGTTTGCCAAACCACTGTCAGCTCTTCTGCATCGAAAGATGAATCGCTAAACGCTTGATGAAGCTGAGTATAAGCCTTGAGTGTATTCGGTGATTCCGCTAACACACCAAATAAACCTGGAACTCGCCCCATCTGTTTTTTAGCGCCTTCAAGAATAGGTTTGCTCTGCGCGGGTGCTGATTCTATTGAGTGAATTTTGAAATTGCTCATCGTTCTATTCCTATCAATTCTGATTCTAAATTTGGTCATTTACGGAGATTTAGTGATTGCTCTCCGTTGGTGTGAAAACAATATAAACCAAACCAGAACGATCGTTCAAGTTATATTTTGAACAGTCGTTCAACATGTAACTATCGAATAGGAAATTAAAAGGAAGAATAGACTAATCAAAATCGAGTCATTGTTAACTTATCCTTTTGATTAAAAATAAAAAAAGCCCATCAAGTGGACCTGATGGGCTTTCATTCATTTAAGATTTTATTTGTGAATTACTACCAGTACTCAGCGTGAGCCAAAGCTTCAACACAGCTAGACTGTTCGCTCGCCACTTTGATTTCACTGCCAGTCAGCGATTGAGCGATCCAACCGTGAGGGTAGCTCAACTCAAATGGCGCTGGGATCTGTTCAACAGTGATTTGCTCAAAGCCCACTCTTGAATAATAACTAGGATCACCATACGTCACTGCAAGTTCGACACCTTGCTGTTTTAAAGTCTCTAAGCCGAAGTTAATCAGCTTTTGGCCGATCCCACGCTTTTGAACCTGTGTGCTCACCGCTACTGGTGAAAGCAAGTACGCCTTGGTTTCATAGTCAAATGAAAGCGGAGTAAAAATAATCGCACCAACGATCGTACTATCCGTATCCGACTCACTCGAATCGTCTTCCGCAACAAAGCAAAGTAGCTCTGCTGGAGCCGTGGTCGTTAAAAGATCATTGGCAAGCTTACCCACTGTTTTACCTTCGTTCTCGCCTTCTGAATCAGTAAAGGTTTGAGTAAAAAGCTGAGTGATCGTTTCGATCTCGCTTGAATCATGTTGTCTAAATTTCATAGTGTTCTTCACTTACTGTACTTTCTTCAACACAAAGAAGTGATAATCAAAATCACGCTTTGCTGAACCTTGAGAACCTTCCACAAGTTCGCTGTTATTGAAGAATTGTTTAATTTCATTGTCGCAATCTGCGAGCGCTTTTGAGTTTGGCATCGTCGCTTTCAAAGACTCGACTTGCTTTTGCAAAGGCTGATAATAGGCAAGCCAACCTGCATCACTCATCGCAAAGTCATTCAGGATTTGATAGCCCGCTGCTTTTGCCTGTTTAATGCGCTCAGAAACCGTCGTCATATCTGGATACTCTTTCTGCCAGAACATTTCGGCTGATTCACTAGGGCTCTCGGTGTTCCAGACCAAGTCATTCACGACGAATATGCCATCATCGGCAAGTAACTTTCGCCACTGCTTAAGTGCCTTCTGGACACCCATGATGTAAGCACTACCCTCTGACCAGATTAAGTCGAATGACTTAGCTTCAAACGGTAAATCCATCATGCTTGCACATACCGTTTTGATGTTGCTTTCCAAACCAAGTTCTTGTGCTTGCTGGTTTAGAATATCCAAACACGGTTGATCATTATCTACCGCAGTGACCTGCACTTCAGCCTGATGTTTTTTCATCGCGTTCGTCAATACGGAGGTTGCAATACCTTTACCACAACCAATTTCAAGGACGCGCCTCGATGTTTCCGGAACGTGGGAAAGCGCAGTAAGCGTATCCTCATTTGTTCCGGGACCTAAACGTTCGAGTCCATCAAATATGGCGCCGAAATCCGCCATATACTGTTCATGTTCATTCATGTCTTTCGATAACCACTTCAATCGCAGAGCCTGTTTCTCATCAAAGCCCTGCTTAATTAACCAATCGAGGTGTGCATCTGGCGCAAGCTTATCCATCGACTCATGCCACTCTTCTAATCCGCTTTCGCCTAGCATGGCTGCCAATAGATCTCGTGAACGCTGTTTTTGCAGTAACTCTTCATCCAACTGCTTGAGCCTATTTTCCAACAAACTACGTTCGATCTTTGCATCTAAACAAGCTTGGCACTCTTTGAGCGTCAACCCACCCGCTTGCAATTGCTGTAACAAGCGAACACGTTGCAAGTCCTTTTCAGAATAAAGACGATAGCCATTGCTCTGTCGTTGAGCTTCAATCAAACCTAGCTTGCCGTAATACAGCAATGTGGAGCGACTCAGCCCAACTAATTCGGCCAGTTCAGAGATACGATACATGCACTTCCCCTCTCATTTCGGTAGCAAAGATAAACTATGAAGCTGTAGTCAGGTCAACAGAATTTTAGACACTTTTCTCGACTTGTACTTGTTTGCCTTCGAACTGGTAAAGCGATCTGAGTGTGTCTTTTAGCCATAAAACGAGCGGATTGTAGGCATTGCGTTTATGCCAAATCATAGTGAAAGGAATTAGCAATTTATTCGCATGTTCTTCGTCTAACGGAATGGGTAAGCAGGTTAAGTTAGGGTGAAGTTGTTCTGCATAGCGTCGGCAGTAATTGGGCGCAACCGTCGTCATAGTGTGATTGGATTGAGCCGCCATAAACAGAGACTGCTCGAAGCCTGCAAGCGTAAGGGCAATGTTTCGGTCTAGTTGCAGATCGGTAAGCACTTCATCCAGTGCCCACGTTTCACTTTTTTCCCACACAATATTGATATGCGGATATTTAAGGAAAGCCTCAAGGTTCCACTCTTCCTGTAAGGCCGGATGATCTTTTCTGAGATACACCACTGGCATATCGTGGAACAGGACCTCGAAATCGATAAAGTATGGCAGCGCGTCTAGAGACTCTTTCGATCGCGGGTGACTTTCTCGCCCTGAAAAGCCGATATCAGATTCGCCACGTACGATAGAGTCTATTGAGTCGTAATCCCAATTGCGCATTTTAATCTTCGCGTTGGGATAGCGTTGATACACGCTTTGCGTCAACTCGTTAAGCATGATTAACGACAGAGGGGATTCTGCCTCTAGATTCAATCGCACATCTTTCGGCGCTTCGTCACCACGAGTCGTGAGAATTTGGCTACCAATCTGCAGCCAGTCTTGAAGATCTTTCACCATGCTTAGTGCGAGTGGTGTCGGCGTTAAACCTCTTGGTGTTTTAACAAACAGAGGATCATCAAACCAGTCTCGAAGCTTGGTCAGTGATTTACTCACCGTTGAAGGCGTAACGTTAAGCTTTTTGGCAGCTTTCGAAACACTCTGCTCTTGCAGCAGCAATTGCAGAGTGAACAACAGATTGAGATCAAGACGGGCTAGTGGCTTCTTCATAATCACTTTTCACTTGGGAAGAACCTACCCATAGTATTAGAGCAATACTGATAACTCCACCAGCAGCCAGTATAAATACCAACATATTCAATGCACTTAGCCTGATAACGCCCATCAACCAGATAAACAGTGCCGACGTGCATACCTGAGAAACGCCCAATATCGAACTCGCCACGCCCGCTCGTTGTGAATAGCCACTCAATGCTTGGCTCATTGCGACGCCAAAACCGAGCGAGAAGCCACCGCACACGAAGGCAAAGCCGATAAGCGTTACGTAATGCCCTAGCCCACCATCAATCGATGCAAGCAGCAAGATAGCTGCAATCACAAAGCACGTTTGAGATGTCAGCATGAGGCTTTTTTGTTTAAACACATTCAAGGCAAACGGCGCGGAGAAAGACACCAGCATACTGACTAATGCAGTGAGAGCCATGGTATATGAGTATTGACCACGGTCGAAACCAAGCTCAGTCATTATCAGCATTGGAGACACATTCACGTACGTCAGAATCGCCGTCACGCCCAAGCTGGTCATGATCACTCGGCTGATAAACAAGGGCTCCTTAAAAGTTTCAGTTGAAGTTGATTGAGACACAGAAGCTTTTGTAACTTTCGAGCTTACGCTATTCGGCTTGGTTTCTCTTAGCACTAACACCGACAACAAACACACCACTACCCCCATACTTGCCATAGTCGTGAACAAACTAGGCCAAGGGTATACCGTCATGATTAGATGACCGATCACCGGTGCAAGCACTGGCACTATGCAGGTAATGCCATTCATCATCGAGAGCACCTTCGCTCGCTTCTGGTCATCTAGTACATCTCGTAAAATGGCGAATGCCACCACATAACATGAACCCGCACCAACGCCTTGGAAAAAGCGTACCGCTAGAAACGGCTCTGCGCTGGTCACCACTCCACCTAGCATTGAAGAAGTAGCAAACACAATCGCACCGAAAATCGCGACAGGCTTTCTTCCTACCCTGTCGGCAAATTTACCGGCGAACAGCATGGTGGTTGCCATGCCCGCAAGGTAGATAGAAAACGCCACATGGAGCTGCGCCTCAGAGGCATTTAGGTCAGCAGCGATTTGAGGCAAGCCAACCAAATACAAATCAATCGCCGTTGGATATAAGAGAACAAGTGCGAAACTACAAAACAGAAAACGATACATAAGACCCTCACATAATTGGTGTGAGGATAATAAGAGCGAAACGCCAAACTACCGAGTGGCATCTACGACAACGGATCTTTCCATTTACGACAAACCATTTCTAAGTGCTGAATCTTTGATAGAGGCATACATCAAACAACTCGCAACACATACCCCACCCATAATGAGATAACCCGCACTCACACCAAAGAATTTCACACTCATCCCCGAGATCAAATAAGTGAACAGCCACCAGAAATGCGTTAAAGAGAAATGCGCTGCAAAATACGGGGCGGTATCTTCTCCCTCGCACGCTTGCGTTATCAATAGGCCTGCGGAAGTTTGAATACAAGACATTCCAACGCCCATGGCTAAACACATTACGCCAAAGCCAACCCAACCGGGTGTGAAACTGCCAACGGCAAAAGAGGCACAAATCGTCAGCAAGCCTATCCAATGAAAATGTTGCGGCGAGTGACTCTCTAACCACTTGGGTAACCGCAGTGCCATAAGCATGGAACCCAAACCAACGACCATTATTGCTAAAGCGGTCTGCGTTTCGTCACCATGCAGCACTTCGTGTACGTAGATAACCGTATTTACCAGTACCATAGCAGAAGCACTGGCCGCGGCTAGATATGCGAACCACAGAGCTCTCAACTTAGGTTTATTCAAGTAATTACGTAGCGCTTGCACCGCACTGGTTTTTTTCGTTTTATGCGCTGATTCTGTCACTCGTTTCAAATTCGGTAATGTGCACAGTAAGATCAGCACACCAGACAGCAAAAAAGTGGCTGCATCGAGCATGAATAACTGTCTAAAACCGATTAAGCTCAGCAATAAGGCTGTTAGCATTGGGCTAAAGATCTGTTCGAGATCATAAGCCATTCGGCTGAACGACAATGCTTTCGCGTACTGCGTTTTATCTACCAAGACCAAAGGTAGCGTTGATTGAAACAAGGGAGTAAAACCCGCAGAACACGCATTGATGAAAAACATCAACACATATACTTCCCACACTTCGGTGACAAACGGTAAACAGACAAACAACAGCGCCCTAATCAAATCCAGCGCGAACAAAGTCCTTCGTTTAGGTAACTTATGTGCGATTGCACCAAATAGTGGCGCGAGTCCTATGTACGCCAACATCTTCAAAGCAAATGCAATACTTAGCACCATCCCTGCTTCATCGCCTGACAGTTCATAAGCGAGCAAAGCTAAGCAGATGGAGCTCATGCCAGTGCCGACTAACGATATGATTTGAGCAGACAGCAGGCGAATATAATCTCTATTGCGCCACATTGGAGTAATGTCCGTTCTAGTGCTCATTCGCTTACCTCAATCCGACCTACTAAGTCAGAGAATAGACCACGTAACCAAAGTTGAATGCTGTCCCAAAGTCGTACTAGCCAAGTTCCTTGTTCTACAGATTGCTCCGCCACTAAAGCGAAACTTGCCACCGTATTTCCGTTACTTTTCCAAACAACTTGTCCCACTTCAGCTCCTTGTTCAATAGGCGCGAGCAGCGGTTCAGTCATGACCACAGACTTTTGCAGCGAATCGACTAACCCTCTTGGCATGGTGAGGTACGCATCTTCGGCGATCTTGGCACCGACTTGTTCTGTATTCCCCTTCCAAACTCGTACCTGAGACTCTATTCGATCCTCTTGCATCACTTGTTTGGTGTCGTAAAAACGAAACCCATAACTCAATAGATTCTTTGACGCAGAGGTTCGCGCTTGTGGACTAGTAGTGCCCATAACGACCGATATCAAGCGCATCTTCCCTTCCGTCGCCGAGCTGACTAAGCTGTAACCCGCATTCTCGGTATAGCCCGTTTTTCCGCCATCGACATTAATTGACTTGTCCCAAAGCAGCTTGTTTCGGTTGTATTGAGTGATCTTATTCCAAGTAAACCGACGCTCTTGATATAAAGCATAAACGTCAGGTACATCTCGAATAATCGACTTCATCAAAATCGCCATATCCAACGGAGAGGTTTGGATTCCTTCGCCATCTAAGCCATGCGCATTCACAAAGTTGGTATCTTGCAGCCCAAGCGATTTCGCCCAACCATTCATTAGGCTAACAAAAGCTTGCTCACTCCCCGCGATGTGTTCTGCCAGTGCAACAGAAGCATCATTACCCGACTGAACGATCACCCCTTTCATAAGATTTGAAACCGAAATCTCGTCTCCAGGCTGGATAAACATCTTGGATGACTCTGAGAACTTTGCCGACCACGCGTTTTCACTGACCGAGACTTTATCCTGCCATGTCAATCGACCGGCTTTAATCTCTTGGCCAACAACGTAAGCCGTCATTAATTTGGTCAAACTGGCAGGGGCTAAAATGGCACGTGAGTTTTGCTCTGCAATGATGCTACCCGACTGAAAATCCATCAAAACATAACCTTTGGCCGCCAACTCAGGAGGGTTCGGGGTTACCACAGCGAAGCTTGAAACACTCATTCCCGCGAATAATAAGCAAGCTAGCGCTCTCGCCCAGCGAAGCTTTTCTTTTAGTTTCTTTTTAACCTTTGCTACCGCAGCTAATGACGAGGATACACTGAGCTTCAATACCGAAATCTTACTCTTAGCACTTCCTCCAAAGTCAGTGCAGCAACATCACCAATATAGCGTTGGCGGCCAACTTGATTCGTCGTGATGTACTGGTGAGTTTCTGAGCCTTTACCGCACACCAAGATAAGGTCACCGCCGCGACTCAGTTGTTTGGCTAATTGAATGGCTTCATAGCGGTCGCTAATCTCATAGCAAAGCGTGGGGCTGACTTGCGAAGTTAACGCACGGAAAATATCCTCTTGCATCTCACCAAGAGGATTATCCGAAGTAAAAATAACAACATCGGAATGAGTAGCGCATAGTTTGCCAATATCAGCAGCATCTCGTATTCGGTCGCCAGTCACACCAACAACAGTAATCACTCGCTTAGCCGACTGAGATTGGATGCCTTGATAGAGAGCCGTTAAACCATCAAAATTATGTGCGTAGTCGACTAACGCCAATGCGCCATTATCTAGCGAGAGATATTTTGAACGTCCATCCGGCGCAACAACGCTATTCAAGGCGTTAGCGATATCAGCTAGCGACCAATTCAGTGCCAACAATGTTGCCGCCATCGCTAAGGTATTCTCAACGTTAAACAGAAAAGGCAGTTGGCTGAAAACACGCTCTTTGTTGCCTTGATTATTGAGGACGAAAGTGGCACCAAATGGCTCAACGTTCAAATCTTCGACATAAAGATCTGCCTCTGAATTATTCATTGAGAACGTTAGGACATTCACTCGGCTGCATGCTCGCTCTATCGCGACATTGGCGTGATGATCATCCAGGTTAATCACAGCGGTTCCATTGGGTTGAATGCGATCTAGGATCTGAAGCTTAGCCTGAACATAGCCATCCAATGTTTTATGATAATCAAGGTGGTCACGGCCAATATTAGTGATCACTCCAACAGACAACGGCACAAACCCTGCTCTATCTTGCACCAACGCATGGCTGCTGAGCTCCATAACATTATCAGTGACCTGCGCATCCGCCATATCTTTGAATAAATTCAACAATGTCACGCTGTCTGGCGTGGTATTACTTAATTCTTGCTTGTTACCCGCGTATTCAACGCCGAGCGTTCCAATATAAGCACTCTGTCGTTTGGTCTTTAGAACCTGATTCAAGCCATGAGCTACGGTCGTTTTTCCGTTTGTGCCCGTAATGCCGATATGGCGAATTTTCTTATGCGGATACTGATAAAAAGCCTTAATGAGCAGCAAGCTTTGGTAATAACTTCCCGTTACGAATACTGGTACTGATGCCGATATAGGTTTTGTAGCAATAATGGCAACCGCACCATTCGTAATCGCACTTTCAATATAACGATGACTATCATGACTCGTCCCTTCACGACAAACGAATACATCCTGACACTGAACGTGTTCACTGTTTGTTGAGAAGCGCCTAATTGACAATGCGCCCAGTTGTTTTAAGAAGCTTTTCAATGTCTCGCTCAACATTCATTTATCCTTTCTGTTAGCTAGGAATTATTAATTGAGTCGAGTATATTTTCCTAAATCCCATCGATGAAATTGAACAAATCAATTAAAGTCATCAACCATTTCGATAACCTATATTCTTTAGTGTTATCTCTACCAAATGAGAATATTGCTGTGAAAGATCTTAATTGGCGTGGAATCGACCTCAACCTACTGCTCACTTTTGACGCGCTTTTTCGCTTAAAGAGTGTATCGGCAGCTTCAAAAGAGCTGCACTTGGGACAGCCAGCCACCAGTTACAACCTAAAACGACTTCGGGAATTATTGGGGGATCCTCTATTTGAAAGGCAAGGCAATAAGATGCAACCGACGGTGAGAGCGCATGAGATAGCCCCTAAGGTTCAGACGATTTTGTCGATTTTCACGCAAGATATTTTACCGGCAGAACAATTTGAGCCAGAGAGTTACTCTGGACAGTTCACCATTGGTGTCAGTGATTACGCAGAGCAGATTTTTGGTCCTGAGATTTTCGACACTCTTCAGCAACTCGCCCCGCTCAGTAAAGTCCTGCTCAAGCCGGTCGATAGTGCGAACTGCGTGACATTACTCGAAGACCAAAACACGGATCTCTGTATTGGCGTTTTTCAGGAGTTACCAAGCCATTTGGATACCACCTTTCTTTACCGAGAAAAGCACTTATGCACCTTTGATAACAAGGTGTTGAAGACCACACTCCCGATACCGCTCGATACCTATTTAAAGACACCGCAAATGATAATTACGGCTAACCAAGAACTGACGAGTCAAGTCGATATCACGCTAGAAAATATCGGTGTAAAACGTAATGTGGTGCTTGGTACAACGCGTTTTTTGACCATTCGAAGAATGCTTTCGGGAAGAAATGTATTAGCCGTGATGGCAGAGATGGTAGGCCGTTCTGAATTGATAGATGATGATTTAGTACTATGCGATCCACCCATTGAAATCCCAGATTTTAACGTCGACATGGTGACATTAAAACGCGACGCCAGTCATCCACGTATCCAGTTTCTTACCCAGCTCGTCCAAAACTTGATTCAAGAAAAAGTGAAAGAGTTAAGGCAGATAAAATAGAACTTATCACACAATCAACACAGGCAAGAGCTAACGAAATAAGCAAGGTTTTGACTCAATTCTGATGAAATTAAGACACCGATTTTTCAGCTATAGACCGCTGCCTATTAATCGGCGAGCAATTTACAAAAGTTATCAAAACGATAAATAAAATCACCGAATGAATACTTAAATCAACCACTCATACCCACCATAAATTCCTGCTTAAATTTTTTAGAAAAATTCAAAAATAATTAGAATTTAACCCCTAACTTTACTGAGTAATTTGTTAGGCTTGGCAACAAATATTTACAATCCAACAAAAAATTAATTGGATACTTTGAGGTTGCTTTCTTGAATATGAAATTATTCGGCAGTTCTTTGATTCTTTCAGGAACTGCATTAGGGGCTGGCATGCTTGCTATTCCCATGGTGTTGGCCCAATTTGGCTTCATGATCAGCTCAGTGCTGATGCTACTTATCTTTATCGGCACCACTTACTCTGCGCTGTTACTGGCAGAAGCGTGTACCAAAACTAAAGACAACAGTGGCATGAGCAGTGTTGCTTACCTCACTCTGGGCAGCAAAGGTAAACACTTTATCAATGCACTCTTTTACCTGCTTCTAGTGTGCATGCTCATCGCTTATATCTTGGGCGTGGGTGACATCATCCACAAGCTGCTGCTCGATGTTGGCGTGAACATCTCTGCATCTGCTGCTTATACCGTTTTCAGCCTATTTATGGGTGTGATTGTGGTAGCGGGTAAGTCTTATATCGACAAGTTGAACCGTGGTCTATTCATCATGATGGTGGTGATGCTGTTTATTGTTATTGCTTCTCTGTTTAGCAATATCCGTCTTGATTACCTAACTCAAACTAGCCAATACACGGCCAATGACGTAGTGCAATACAGCGCGGTTATCTTTACTAGCTTTGCCTCTATGGTGGTGATCCCGTCACTGGTTATCTACAACCGTGAAGCGACTCAAAAGCAGATCCGCAATATGATTCTGTTAGGTTCAGTGATTCCGCTCGTGTGCTACCTCACTTGGTTGTTCGCGATTATCGGCAACCTTGGCACAGACGCGATCAGCCAGTTCCACAACATTTCAGAACTGATCTCTGCGTTTAGTGGACAATCTGCTTGGTTAAAAGTAGTGATTGCTCTGTTCTCTGCACTGGCATTGGTGACTTCTTTCCTCGGCGTGTCCATGGCGCTGTATGACCAAAACAAAGACGCGGTAACCAACAACAGGCTAATGGCTTACGCTCTGACCTTTGTGTTGCCTTTGGTATTGGCTGAGTTGTTTGCTAGCCAATTCGTAAGCATGTTGGACTATGCTGGCATGGTGTTGGTGTTCCTAGCTATTTGGGGACCACTCGCAATGGTGGTTAAGGTTCGTAGACCTGACTTCCCTCACCTACAAACCGAAGGCAGCTACACAGCAGCAGGCGGCGACACAGCACTTGTTGCTACCTTTGGCTTTGGTGCGTTAATTTTCGTGTCTTGGTTTATGGGTTAGATAGAGGCACAGTATCAACCGCTGCCGTAGTGATATGTATGTGTTTGTGAGTGAAGATTAAACAAGTACCTCACACTCACATCAAAACACAAAAAGCCAGGAGTCTCTGCTATTAACAGTAGATACTCACTGGCTTTTTCAGTATTTGAACGTTATTACTGACAATTAAAGAGACGTTCTTATTGAGTTAAGTTGTCAAGTAACTGCTCACATTGCGCTTTGAGCGATTTAAGTTCGTTTTCATTCATCTTAGACAAACAAAATATCTCTTCTGGGACAGTTTGCGCGCGCTCTTTGAGTTCAGTACCTACAGGAGTTAGCGTAATTACTCGCACTCGTTCATCTTCAGCACTACGTTTACGAAGCACATAACCTTTTGCTTCTAAACGCTTAAGTAATGGAGTCAAGGTTCCTGAATCTAACTGTGTTTTAGCGCCTAACGCTTTGACATTTATCTCTTGTCGCTCCCAAAGCACCATCATCACAATGTACTGTAAATAAGTAAGATCAAGCGCTTTCAGCAGAGGTTGATAAGCTCGACTCATTGCATTTGAAGCACTGTAAAGTGCAAAGCACACCTGATTATCTAACTTTAGATATTCATCTTGGTCGCTCACGATCACCTCATCAATAAATTAAATTGCACACAATATACTTGCACACATAAGTTTTATCAATTAAGCTCACCTCAAAATAAAGTTGCGCACAATTTAATTTTACACAACCATTTTAAGGATTAAGACAATGACAACACTCTACACTACTTCTGCTACTGCAATTGCTGGTCGTAACGGCCAAGTTTCTACTGACGATAATTTGCTTTCTGTTGCATTAAGCTACCCGAAGGAAATGGGCGGTTCAGGTGAAGCAACGAACCCTGAGCAACTGTTTGCTGCGGGCTACTCTGCGTGTTTCTCAAATGCTCTACTTCACGTAGCGAAAGAAATGAAAATCAAGATTGCATCGGCGCCAACAACTGCAACGGTTGGTATCGGTCCAAATGAAAATGGTGGTTTTGCTTTAACCGTTTCATTAGCGATTGAGCTCGACTTGGCTCAAGAAGAGGCTGTTACGCTGGTAAAAACCGCTCACCAAGTTTGCCCATATTCAAATGCGGTTCGCGGCAACATTGATGTGAAATTGTCGGTTAACGGACAAGCGCTTTAGTCGCTTTACCCAAAAATGTCCCGCATTAGGCGGGACATTTTTATATAAGATGGAAAACTTCTAACTCTGAAAGATTAGCTCTTAAACGTACTAGCGATCTCTTTCAATGAAGCTGCCAGTTCAGCTTGCTCTTTAGCTGTTGCTGCGATTTGTGTTGCGCCAGTAGTCGACTCTGTCGATTTCTGCTCAACTGCCATCACGTTTTGCGCGATGTCTTGAGTCACAACCGCTTGCTCTTCTGTAGCCGTAGCGATCTGTTCCGTCATGCTGAAGATCTCGCTTATCGCTGCTGAGATACTTTGTAAGGTGTGCTCAACCTCTTTTGAATCTTCTACCGCTTTTGATGACATCTTCTTGCTATTATCAATAACATTGAACGCCGTCTGCACATCAGACTGTAGCGAGCTGATAAAGCCTTCAATTTCCGCTGTTGATTGCTGAGTACGTTGCGCCAATGTACGAACTTCATCGGCAACCACCGCAAAACCACGACCTTGCTCACCCGCTCGCGCAGCTTCAATCGCCGCGTTCAATGCCAGTAGATTGGTTTGCTCTGCTACCGACTTAATCACATCAATCACGCTGTTAATGTTATTGCTGCTCTCATGTAGGTGCGTGATCTTTTCAGCGAGGTCATTAATTTCAGATGCCAGCTTTTCGATAGAGTGGTAAGAATTTTGAACCGTGCTCAAACCTTCTTGTGACTGCTCATCGACCAGTTTAGCGGAGCTAGCTGTCTGCTGAGTTTTAGCAGCGACCTCATTTACCGTTGCTGATAACTCCTCTGTCGCCGTCGCCACTAAACCGATTTGATCTTGTTGTTGAACCAGCGTGTTAGAGTTGTAGTGACAAGTTTGTGAGGTCTCTTCAGCGGCTGAAGCCAAAGTAAGGCTCGATTGAGACAGGTTGTCGATAACGTTTGAAAACTTCTCTAAAGTTTCGTTCAGTGCCGAAGAGATCTGTCCAAGCTCGCTGTTACCAACGTACTTAGCACGAACCGTTAGATCATTGTCATTACGAACTTTAGACAACATCACAGTCAGGTCTTTCACTCTCATTGTCAGGTCGCTGATCGCCTTAAAGCTGACGAAGGTCGCAAACAAAGTAATCAAAGCAAACAGACCAATACTCATCATCATCGCAGACTGCGCCTCTGACATCTTTTTCTCGGTCAGCGCAATCAGTGATTCAGCTAGGTGGTTTTCTGTTTTCTTTAGCTGAACAATACGAGCAGTAGATTGAGAGAACCAATACACAGGGTCAACATCAAAGCCGCTCATCTTAGATTCAGCCAAGCTACGAAGCTTTTCTACTTCTGCCACAGAGCGGTCATTCAACTGTTGCTCAAAGAAACGTACGTTCGCTGGGTTGATCAACACATCGAAGTTTGAGAAGTAGGTATTTTGCTCTGTCACCAAAGAGATGAATTTCACCAGCATACCCGGGCCAAATTCATTTTTAGAAAAGGTGTTATTTAGGACAGCACGCTCAATACCCGCTCGCTCTTTACCTTGCAAGAAGTTGTAGTAAGCGATGGTTTCTGTAGTGATGGTGGCGTCAGAACTTAATTCAGCAATCAACGCCGATACGCTAAGTAGTTTTGCATTCAGTTGGGTGTAGTAACCCAAAGCCTCAGAAAGTGGGATAGATTGAGAATCCACTCGATTACGAATCGTCGTTATCTGATTAAGGCTTTGGCTTATCTCTGTGTTCAGACGGCTAATCTGTGGCAGATTGATATTGGCAGACTGCCAGTAATCGTTTCTTTCATTGCGTCGGTTATCGGCATTGGTTCTCTGCGCGGCTAATTCACTGACAAACTTGGTTCCTTGAGAGCCAATAAAGCCAGCTGTCATGCCTCGCTCTTTTTGTAACTCATGCACTAACTCACTGTACACAACCGAAAGGCGTGTCAGTTGATTCAATGAGGACATTTCAGTCTTTGTTTCTACGCCTTTGGATATCGCTGAAACACTGAGCCAGAGAAACCCTAAGATCGGTAAAATAAGCAAAGCGATGATTTTTTGCTTAAAAGACATATCGGTTAATTTCATTTTTATTTCCTAGCGGCTAACGAATCTATATCTGTCGTGTAATTAGACACACTTCTAAAACGGTGTACCTTTACTGAGATCATAATAATATTTAGTTTTATCAATTACCGTGCCATATTGGACGACAATCGATAACGCTAGCATTTAACCTTACAGAATTCATTGACTTATTTATAAAACTGTTAGCTATGCAACTTTAGAAAACACAAAAAACGTGCAACAACATTTTTCCGACGCAAGTGACTGAAAAATTACAGTTTTTAATAACCCTAAAGAGGTATAAGTACACCCTTTTTCTGCTCAGTTGTCGCTACATATTCAGCGCCAACTATGTATAATGCCGGGCTCAAAAAGTTACGAATTCAATTAACGTAGAAGCATAATTAGAGGTTTTTATGGACTGTCCCGCTTGCGAAGAACACATTGGATGGGAATGGGTAGAAGAAGCAGCAATCGAACCCAATGAAGAATTCGATTGCCCAGAGTGCGAAGAAACGTTGATGTACACTATCGATGAAGGCACCTATTACGGCGCGCAGCATAAAACCGTCGAAGTGGTCGACGACTAGCCTTTGTCAGACTCGTGATTAAGCTGGGAAAAGTGATCACTTAAATGATGTTTTCCCACGCATGGCGCAATGGCATCACCTTCCATTGCGCTTAAGAAAAACTCCGCAGGCCCAACTCGACTTTCCGGTAGCCGCCTTATCACGCACAAAGCCAGTTTCCTAACCCAGTCGGGAACATAAGTAATTCGCGCTGTTTTGCCCTGAGACTGAAAAGCAAGCTCTGCTATTTGTATTGCACTAAGGATATCAGGCCCGCCCACATCCAACTCTTTTTCCGTATTAGGTAACGAAGCCAAGATAAATTCGGCTAAATCTATGCCATGAATTGCATTCAAACGAACATCCCCTGAACCAAAAAGGTGCACCCTTCCCGACTTAGCCATGTTGTAAAACTCTTCGATGTCGGCAAAAAATCCATTCGGACGAATCACACAAGGTACTAATTGTTCTGATGCCAATAATCGCTGCGCAAAGTGCTCTTTTGCTTCAAGTAAGCGAACATTTTTAATCACGTTCGCTCGAAATGCCGATATATAAACGAACTTCTTAACGCCTGCTCGTTCTGCTTCTTCCAACAAATTTAGGTTGGCTTGATAGTCGACATCCATGTAACTCAGCCCCTCTTTCTGACGTGTGATACCAACACAAGAGATGACGATATCCACTCCATCGCAGCACCCTTTTAGGCTCTCGGCATCGGTCACTTGTGCGATCTGAATTTGAGAATCGTTCAGACCGAGATCCTTCAACTTATCAGCACTACGAGCCTGTGCTTTGAAATCAGCATCACGCGCTTGGAGTGCTTCGATAAGATGGCGACCTAAGTATCCTGTCGCTCCTGCCACTAGAATTCGGCTTTTAGGTTCATTCGTTCCGTTCATTGATAGGTACCCCCATTTATGAAACAGCCTCATTGATTAGACAGCTTCGTTTTCCGGACGGTAAGGCTCTTCTCGTAAAATATGGCTGATCAGTAACTTCAAATAGAACACAGGTAAGAACCACTCTAAGCCAACAGGTGATTCCACAACATAAAGCGATAAGATCAAGCTCAGTGTATACAGAATCAAAGCAACTGGACGCTGAAGGTAGAGTGCAGTTTTCAATACCAAGGCACACGCCAACATCATGTAACCACCGGTCACTGCTACCCACAGCAGATTCAAATCCAAGAACAGCCAGCTGAATACTGTTAACTGAATGAAGTGAATAGCAATAAAGGTCATGTGTTGCTTAAAGCCTTCCCCTTCTCTGTGAAGCCAACGCTTGGCACTTGATGTCGCGTTGGTGATCACGCCACCCAGCATGTCGATGGTTAACAGAGCCGCTGCTAGGTATTGTCCCCAAGACCAGCCCAACTCTGCATGATTGGCATACGCGGCAATCAGCGCACCCGCTATGAACGGAATGTACAGTTGCAGGTTCTTCTCTGCGGATGTCGCACCAGGACCAATAAATTTATCTAGCCCACCTAAGAAGCCCGATCTGAATGGGGGTAGGTTCCAATCAATTCTCATAGTTACCTCAAATAATCGTCGTTTAATTTTTATTTAGAACACTTGGACTTTTTAAATTAGATCGAAGTTTAACCACTGTAAAGAATTATTTTGACCACTTGGACTAATTTAAACTAAGATGACACTCATCAACTGCATTAAGCCATTGCTTCAGTTGCCTAAATTGACTGAACCTTCACCTATTAAATTCCGAGGAAGACTCATGCCAAAGATCGTCGATCATGACAAAAGACGCGAAGAGATCGCACTGAAAGCCGCTGGTGTGTTTTTGGAGTTTGGTTATAAAGAACTGGGAATGAGACAGCTGTGCTCACATCTCAACATGAGCAAAAGCGCGGTTTACCACTATTACAAAAGTAAAGATGAGCTGTTCAAGGCTGCGACCGAAGCGATTGTTCGACACGATAGCGGAAACCTCGCCGACTTGCCTCTAGCTGTGGATGCAACCACTGAGCAGAAGATTGAAAACTTCGTCCATATCTTTCAAGCGATCGAATCACGTCACTTCCAAGAGATGAAATTGGTCTTTGATTACATTGATGTGATTGGTCAAGAAGCTGTGGCTGAAGATGCCAGCATCGAAATCGCCAACAATAAGTATCAACAGCTGCTCGCCCAATACATCGATGCCGAGAATGCGGTCGAGCTGTACAGCATCCTCATCGGCCTGCTGACCCACCAAACCCTGTGTGGTGGAAAGCTTGAACCTGAGTATGTGCGTTCCGTGGCAAGCAAATACTTAGCCTAACCTTTCTCTCGAAAAGTAAGAACATAGCTAAACAGTATCAAAGGCTTAGTTACTTTAAGACGCTTAAGCAAGATCGATTGCCCTCAAGCGCATCTAATCACCTCTTTACTAGAACGAACGTTCAGCATAAAATATTGAACATATGTTCAGATTAATGAAGTAGATGTTATGGCTAAGACCGCGAAGTTCGATAGACAAGATGTAGTAGATAAAGCAACGAACCTGTATTGGGAAAAGGGCTTTCACGCGACATCTATGCGTAACCTGCAAGATGTTATTGATATGCGTCCGGGTAGCATCTACGCGACATTTGGCAGCAAAGAAGGTCTGTTTAAAGAGACGCTTGCTCGCTATACCGAACTTGGCATTCTCAACCTGAACCGCTTTCGCAGCGAAACAAACTCTCCAATCAAAGCGCTCGAAAGCTTCGTCAAACGTGCTGTAGTCGAATCAAAACAAAGCTCACCAAACGGCATGTGTATGCTGGCAAAAACGGTCGCAGAACTGACTGATGAGCACGCCGAATTATTGGAAGAAGCCAAGAAATCACTGAAGATCATGGAAGGTGAGTTCGCTAAGCTGATTGCCGAAGCGCAAAAGCTAGGTGAGATCAGTAAAGAGCGCGAACCTACTCAACTTGCTCGACATGTTCAGGTTCAAATCGCAGGCCTGCGTACCTACGCGAAAACCTGTGACGATATCGATTTGCTTAACTCAATGGTTGAAGACGTATTTAAGTATCATCCTTTCTAAAATCTGAGCTTATTTAGAAGCCATACAAAAAGACTCCACTGTTAGCCAAAGGCTAGAGCGGAGTCTTTTTAGTTTTGATCTAGTTAACTTTATAGATGATTAATTTCACTGTTTAAGGGTTACACCTTTCTCATGATCAACGCCTGCGCATTCAGCATCGCCTCTTTGGTGCTGACATCTAAGATCTTCACATTCGCAAAGCGCTCAACTTCTTTAATCGCCACATCATGAGCGAAGATCACCAACCTCGCCCTTTCAATATCTTTCTGTGTAATGCGATTACCTATTCCGTTGGCACCTTGTGTTTCGACTTTAATTCGAACTCCAAGATGATGCGCCGCTTTTTCCAGAGACTTCGCTGCTAAGAAAGTGTGAGCAACACCAGACGGACAAGAAGTGATTGCGAGTACATCCGCTTGCCCTTCTTCCGTGACCGAGCCACCTGCAAACTGGTTGGCACTCGCTTCACCTTCAACGACATTCTTTTTCAGCAGTATAACGATCAAAGCCGTGGTGAGCGCTCCCGCCAGTGTGCCAATGATGTAGCCAATTTTTCCGTCAACCACAGGTAAAACAATCCAGCCACCCCAGGGGGCATGGTTTACCACATGGAACATAAAGCCGACCACGTTCCCGACAATACCACCAGCCACAACTGCAGGTAGTACACGTGCAGGGTCCGCAGCAGCAAATGGAATCGCACCTTCACTAATACCAATCATCCCCATGATGCCTGCGGCTTTGCCGGCTTCACGTTCATCGCGCTTAAACTTCTTAGGCGATATAAAAGTCGCCAGAGCCATACCGAGTGGTGGCGTACAAATCGCAATGCCAACGCCACCCATCAACCAAGGCTGGGTATTCACCTGCGTTTGAGCAAACAACGTAGCAACCTTGTTGATTGGGCCTCCCATATCAAAGGCGGTCATCGCGCCTAAAATACTGCCGAGCACCATCTTTCCAGAACCTGCCATGCCAGTCAGCATTTGATTCATCTCAAGCATCACCTGAGCTATTGGAGAGCCAATCACCCACATCACCGCACCACAAGTGACGAAGGTACCAACTAGTGGATAGATGAAGATAGAGCTTAGCGAGATCATGCTGTCTGGCAGCTTGATCCTTTTAAGTAGATTCACCACAAAGCCAGCAAAGAACCCGACCACAATCGCGCCAAGAAAGCCGGTATTATATTGATTCACCGCAACCCAAGAACCAATCATACCGGGCGCTAAACCCGGTTTGTCGGCCATTGAGTACGCGATATAACCGCCTAATACGGCGGTAAACAGCGTTAAGCCAGCGATACCCATCTGCGCGATATCTGCCAGCACGCCACTCTCTGGTACAGCGCCGTGACCCGACATCATCACCGACAAAGACAACAACACCCCACCCGCGACCACGAACGGGATCATGTGCGAAGTGCCATACAGCAAATGCTCTTTCATGCGATTAAGAGACTGCGCCCAAGGGCTGAGCGGCTCAACGTACACTTCATGATGGCTAGAGGTATAGCTATCGAAAGAGTCGGAATTGGCTTCGAGAAACAGCTCTTGAGCCTCTTCGACCGACTCGACCGCCTTTAATTTTGTAACAAAGTCATCTTCAATCAGTTTGGTAGAAATCTGTGCCAGCACCTCGATATGATGGTCGTCATTGTTGTCTGGCGAAGCGAGCATAAAGAATACATCTGAGAGTTCACCGCCATCAGCACCATAATCAATCCCCCTTCGACTGATACCAACAGCAACGGCAGGTTTAGCAACAGCAGTACTTTTCGCATGTGGAATCGCAATACCATCATCAAATCCCGTATTACCAATAGCCTCACGCTTCCAGATATCATCAAGGAATTCACTTTTATTCGCGAGCTTACCAGCGCGATCGAGTAACTCGACCAGCTCTTCGAATACTGCCTGTTTTGAGTCTGCTTTCAAATCTAAGCAGATAATCTCGGGCTCGATAATGTTAGTGATATCCATGGTTTACTCTGCCTCGCCTGATTTCAGACTGAAGTAATTAGGTTCTTCCGACCTAAATTAAAATTCGATGTTAATAGGATGAAAAGATTAACGGTGTGAAGGCACTCAATATATAGGACGAAAGGTGCATTGACTGGATTATTGTAACCAAGAGTGCAGAGTGTGACGTCCACCTTAGAATAAAAAACGGCAATCCATAAAATCCACAGAACCCATAAACGTATCGCCCCTATGGTATGCTCCCGGTCTATACTGGGTTTTCCCATACCAGGGAGTAAAGTGGCGAGATTAAGCCGAGAATAATAATGAGAATTGTAGCGGTAACTGCGTGCCCTACAGGCATTGCGCACACCTATATGGCAGCTGATGCATTAAATAAAACAGCCCCTAAATTCAACGTTTCAATCAAGGTTGAAACGCAAGGTGCTATGGGTATTGAAAACTTACTGTCTGCACAGGACATTACTCTCGCAGACAAAGTGTTGATCGTCTCTGATATCGACATCGAACAGCCAAGCCGATTCGACCCAGTTAAAACCGTATTCATTCCTATGGAAGAAGTATTGTTAAGTGTCGATAAGGTTTTAATCAAGCATTGTCGGGCCTAAGCCTTTCATGAACGAATATCAGATCACCTTCTTTGTTGACGACCCAACGGCGAACTCACATGTCGCGCAGCCGCTTGCTCGCTTAGCGAAAAAGTTCAAAAGTACCATCCGCATTATCAACATCACTCAAAATCGAACCGCCGATCTCTCCAAATCTGTCGCGATGTTACAAGTGGGTTTACTCCGAGGGGATTTATGCCAGATAACCGCGGTAGGTATTGATGCCGAGCTCGCGTGTTTTGTTATAAAAGACGTGATTGCCGAACACTACACTATGGTTGGCTCACAAGTGAATCATGAGTTCTCTAACGATCTCATTCAACGCATGCCTCAGATATGCCCACCTTGCGACATCAAATGGCACCACGCTAAAGCACAAACTCAACTGACCAAGTTTGAGTGCCTAAAAGGGCTCGCTCAATTAGTGCATCCAGCAGATCCAGATGAACTAATTCTAGCGTTTATCAAACGAGAAGAACGCTCGTCTACGTGTGTGTCTCCAGGGATCGCACTGCCACATGTGATGTTTGAATCGACCCAAGATCTATCGATTGCCGTTATCGTCAGTGATGATCCAATCGATTGGGCTTCTCCAATTGGCCAAGTCCACGTGGCAATCGCTTTAGTACTGCCTACAAAGCCACAGCGAGAGCATATTGTGGCGGCCACTAACCTAACCAGAAACCTGCTTCACGATCAGGTCAATGAGCGTTTGCAAAAGACCCGAAGCAGCGTCGACCTACAAGCCTTATTGATGTACATCTCTTCACGTCTAATTTGATTATCAGACCGTTAGATCTAGATTGATCCTCGATACTCTGTCGGTGTTCGTCCGGTGCGGTTTTTAAAAACTCGGCAGAAATAGTTCACATCTTTAAAACCACAACGAACCGAGACTTCATTGAGCTTGAAATTATACTTCTTGAGCATGAACTTAGCGCGGTCGACTCGGACACGAGTGATGTACTCGGCCAACGTCATATGGCCTTGTTGGCGGAACATTCGTGACAAATGGTTGGAGGAAATACTAAAGCGCGAGGCGATGCTGTCACGGGTTATCTGACGATGGAAGTTCTCTTGAATGTAGATACAAATACCCTGATACACATCCTGAACTCGGCTATGAGATTTCTCGACAGGTGCATCTAACATCGTCTTACTGTATTGCAGCAGCGCTTGTAGCAGCAGTTCATCCATCGGCTGCTTGTTGCTCTCTCTCGCAAGTGAGCTGAGCGCCTCTAAAATGTTATCAATCGCAAAACCCGAGCGAGTCTGAATACTGTGCTTTTGAATATCGTAGAAGCTCTCTTCTCCTTTGCGCTTGCTCACCAAGCTTAAACCAAGCTGACGACGTCCAAACAACATACTCAGTACCGAACAATCAGTATCCCAGTTCGGCTTGTTCCAGCAGTTAGGCGGGATGAAAATCGCATCTCCTGCTTTCGCGACAACGTTGGTGATCTTACGATCATGACTCTCCATTTCATTAATATACTCACCGTCAAGCACCAGCTCTAAGCGCGGAAAGTTCACCTGATAGCTGAATGCTGATGGCGTGTGAAAATCTCCCGCAAACCAGATGTTATGGAATGGTTCTCGCTCATTTAATACCGACGAGATTAGGTCATGAAATATCATTGTTTCGAACTCTTAAAAGCAGCAATAACGCTACGGGAATAGATATACTCCTTAGTGAAACATAGCGCTATTGAGCAAAATCACAATTTGAGATCTAGGTTACAAAAATCCAGTAGTGGGAATAAATTTCCAGTCAGGAACCTGATATAGCACATTGTTCCCCCGACAACTCTACACGCCGAACCCCTTGCAAATAAAAGCCTCAAGCAGGCTCAACCTATGTCAATAGAGGCCGAAAAACGCACCACTAACCGATCAAAATCACACTCCATTTATAAGGCAACAATCATCTAGTAAATGCGTTTTTTCTTCACTACAGAAGGCAAGTAATCAATTTCAGAATACCCCTAACAAAATAAAAAAGAGTAGGGGTTCATTATGATCACGACATTGATCAATCAAGATTTGATTAAGCTTTCGCTAAGCGCTAATTCCAAAGAAGACGTATTTAAAGAGCTGATAGACGTGCTGTACGCACAAGGCAGAATCTCAGACAAAGCACAGTTTCTTGCCGACATTAAGGCTCGAGAAGAACAAGGCAACACAGGGTTTGAAGAAGGTATTGCTCTGCCACACGCGAAAAGCGCTGCGGTGATCAAGCCCGCGGTTGTTATCGGTGTCCACCAACAAGGTATCGAGTACGGCGCAGATGACGGCCAGCCATCAAAACTATTCTTCATGATTGCCTCTCCTGATGGCGGCGATAATCACCACATCGAAGTATTGGCAGAACTTTCTTCAAAACTGATTGAAGAAGGCTTTATCGAAAGCTTCATGAATGCTCAATCTGAACAACAAGCATTAGAACTACTACTTACCAAACCTGAGCCTTCAGAAACGGAAACCAATGTTGAGAAGCAAGGCTTCATCATTGGTGTGACAGGCTGCCCAGCTGGCGTCGCACACACCTATTTGGCAGCTGAAGCGCTAGAGAAAGGCGCAGTGGCACTTGGCTACGATGTTAAGGTTGAAACAAACGGCTCTATCGGCGTTAAAAACAGCCCAACTCAAGAAGAGATTGAACGTGCAGACGCGATTGTCGTGGCTTGTGATAAGCAGGTCGACATGGCTCGTTTTGCAGGTAAACGCGTCATTTGTACCAACGTAAAAGCGCCAATCAAAGACGCACAAGGTTTGATCAAACAAGCTCTCAACGCACCAAGTTACCAAGCCGAACAAACGCCAACCAACCAATCCGTTGCCGAAAAAGCCTCGCAAGCACGTTCAGACCTTTATCGTTACTTGATGAATGGCGTATCACACATGATCCCATTCGTAGTGACGGGCGGCCTTTTGATTGCCCTAGCCTTAGCGATTGGTGGCGAGCCAAGTGAGTCTGGCATGGCGATTCCTACTGGCAGCATGTGGAACCAAATCCTAGAAGTTGGTGTGGTTGCCTTCACCCTGATGATCCCAATCTTAGCCGGCTACATTGCTTACGCGATTGCTGACCGCCCTGCTCTAACCCCTGGCTTGATTGGCGGCTGGATTGCAAACAACGGTTCTTTCTATGGTGCAGACGCAGGTACTGGCTTCATTGGCGCAATCATCGCAGGTCTGTTAGTCGGTTATTTCGTTAAATGGATTACCTCGTTTAACTACCACAAATTCGTTCAGCCGCTTGTGCCTATCATGATCGCTCCGATCACTGGCTCTCTATTCATCGCGGGTCTGTTCATCTTTGTTATCGGTGCTCCAATTGCTGGATTGATGGATGCGCTTACTGCGCTGCTAACCAGCATGAGCACAGGTAACGTGGTTCTGCTTGGCATTGTCCTTGGTGGCATGGCTGGCTTTGATATGGGTGGCCCATTCAACAAAGTAGCGTTCCTATTCTCGGTCGGCATGATTGCTAGCGGTCAAACTCAATTCATGGGTGCAATGGCGTGTGCAATCCCTGTAGCTCCGCTAGGTATGGCTATCGCAACCAGACTTGGCCGTAAGTTCGACCTATTCGAATCTTCTGAGATTGAAGCAGGCAAAGCAGCAGGCGCGATGGGCTTGGTCGGTATCTCTGAAGGTGCGATTCCATTCGCGGCTCAAGATCCAATGTCAGTTATCCCAGCCAACGTGCTTGGCTCAATGACTGCTGCGGTAATGGCGTTCTCGTTTGGTATCACCAACAGTGTTGCTCACGGTGGTCCAGTGGTCGCTCTACTTGGCGCAATGAACTACCCACTGCTGGCGCTTCTGTGCATGGCATCAGGTGCGGGTGTGACTGCGGTTACTTGTATCGCGCTTAAAAACCTACGCAAAGCCAAGCTGACAGCAGCAGCGGCTTAAGCCATTTCAACTCCAATGGCTTGAGCCTTTCTACCTTACTGTTTTTAGTAGCTAATAGTTTTTTAGGAACGAATAGAGCTCAAGCCATGTTTCCCTTCATGGTGATTTCGATGTCTGATTTTTCTTTAGCGAACGATTCGTTCGTACAACGCTTTTTCTACCCTATGACCAACGTAATTCAAAACTACGCATGGGGTAGCCCTTCTTCGTTTAGCCAACTGTTTGGTATAGATAACCAGTCTGGTGAGCCACAAGCCGAGATCTGGATGGGTGCTCACCCGAATGGTTGCTCAATGGTGAACGACAATGGTCAGCAAACCACATTGTCGAGCTTGATTTCTAAGAACCTAAACCTGTTTTTAAGCGAGAAAGTGGCAAGTCGTTTTGGTGAACTTCCGTACCTATTTAAAGTGTTAGCGGCGGAGAAAGCACTCTCTGTCCAAGTACACCCGAACAAGCAACAAGCCGAATCGGGATATGCACTAGAAGAGCAACAAGGCATTCCGATGACAGCGGGAAACCGTAACTACAAGGATCCTAATCACAAGCCAGAACTGGTGTATGCATTAACCGACTACACCGCAATGAATGGCTTTAGATCGATAAGCGAGATCCTTGAGCACTTTCATTACCTCGATATTCCAGAACTGCATTCTATGGTCAACGATCTCGCGGGCGACCAAACTCCCAATGGCTTAGCCTGCTTTTTTGCGAGCTTATTGTCTCTGGAAGGTGAGCAAAAAGGCATGGCGTTAACCATGCTACTGATGAAGGCTAAGCTATCAGATAAACGTGTATTCCAATTGATTTCAGAGCTTGAAGCTCAATACCCTGGTGATGTCGGCTTATTCGCTCCGCTGCTATTAAATGTGATTACCCTAAAGCCGGGGCAAGCCATGTATCTGGATGCCGAAACCCCTCACGCTTACATCAAGGGCACAGGTCTAGAGATCATGGCGAACTCAGATAATGTGCTGCGCGCCGGATTAACGCCTAAGTACATGGACGTGAATGAGCTGGTTTCTTGTACTCGATTCAATGAAAAGCCTGTGGATAGATTACTGCTAAGCCCGATTGAGCAAAGTGATGTAATGGAATACGAAATTCCAGTCGAAGATTTTAAGTTCTCTATCGTGCAAAACTCACATCAACGACAGATCACGACCGAAGGTGCCGAGATCCTATTGCCACTCGACGAATCCATGGTGCTCACTCACCAATGTGGTGAAACCTGCGTGATAGAGAAAGGCCAGTCGGTGTTTATTCCAGCTTATGCCGAGAGTTACAAACTCGACTGCGTTGGACGTGTAGCGCGCGCTTACAGCTAGATCAATCACCACTAATCACACACTATCTATGCCCTGCTTTTGCAGGGCATTTTTGTTCCTACAGAAAGCTATTTCAACACCGGAATACACCATCAAATATGACCCATCTCACACTGGATGAATGATGCAAATCACACTTAATTTTGCTTGATACAAATGTACAGTGAAGGACTTTTATTTGCTATTTCGCGAGTCAGGTTAATCCATTAATTTTAATTCAAGAACTTCAATAGTGAATGAGTTAATAAATGATTACACAGCTAACTAACGTCAACTTAATTAATAACAACCTTCAAGCGAATAATAAAAAAGAACTGTTTGAAGAATTGGCAGGCATGTTATTTGAGAATAACCGAATCAGCAGTAAGGAAGCCTTTTTGGCAGACATTGAAATTCGCGAATCTCAAAGCATCACCTCAATGGACGGCATCGCTTACCCACACTCGAAAAGCAAGGCAGTAACAGAGCCTGCGATTGCTGTGGGTGTAAAGCGTGAAGGCATTGAGTATGGCGATGAAGACGGAATTAATCCAACCGTGTTTTTTATGATTGCTTCACCAGACAACAAGGGCGGGATCGAACTTTAACCATTGAAAATAATGGATTTATTTTACAGGGAACTTTTTTAGATAATCACGATCTGATCATGAAGTAAAAAAACATGAGAAATTCGCACATGATTATCATTGAGCAACTTAAAAAAGTGAAAGATACCCGTTCGCACATCAATCAAGTTTATCCTGTTATGGAAGTCGCTTTCGTGGTCATAACAGCCATGATTTGTGGTCAAAATAAATGGACAGAGATTAAGGATTTCGGTGAAGGAAATATCGAGTGGTTACGTGAGTATTTCCCCTACGAAAATGGTCTTCCCACTCGACATAATATAGCTGCGATCATGAGATCCGTTGTGCCAGAGACGCTATTGGAAGCTATGGTGGGCTGGGTCAATTTGCACAGAGAGAAGCATGCTCAGCCTATAATCAGTGTTGATGGGAAGGTTCTAAAAGGGGCAAAAGCAAGCAAACAACAGCACCCCCTCTATATGGTTTCGGCATTTGATGTAGACGAGGGTTTGACTCTCACACACCAACCTTGTGACGGCAAAGGTATGGAGCTGCTAGCAATAAGAAACATGCTAGACGCTTTAGATATCAAAGGATGTTTATTAACTGCTGATGCCCTGCATTGTCAGGTTGAAACACTGAATAAAGTAGTTGATAAAGGTGGAGATATCCTAGTACAAGTTAAACTGAATCAACCAAGTTTATTAGCAGAAATTGATGTGCAATTCCAAGACTATTGGGCTTTGCCTGAAGATAAACAGGAATCATACATCACGGAAGAGAAAGGGCATGGTAGAAAAGAGGTTCGTGAGGTTTACGTGCTTCCTGCAGCCTTCAGCGAAGCACTCAGACAGAAGTGATGTCTCGTAAAAAGCATTGTTGCAGTGGTAAGAGATAGGAGTGTCAAAGGGAAAGGAAGTTATGAAACCTCGTACTATATTTGCACAGACCATTTATCTTTAGAGTTAGCCTCAAAGGCAACAAGAAAGCATTGGCATATTGAGAATCAGCAGCACTGGGCGTTGGACGTAATTTTCAAAGAAGACGAGCAGCGAATTTACGCTGGGGATTCAGCGTTGAATATGGCTTGTTGTCGTCGCTTTGTGCAGAACCTATTTAGAAAATCAGAGGGTAACTTGTCTGTACCAAGAAAGATGAACCAAGCCGCATGGAATAAAGATTACAGGGAAAAAGTTCTTTTTACATCAGATTAACAAAGTATATTCGCGCCCTTACCAGACAACGGTGCTGACCATCATATTTATGTACTACAAGAACTATTTGGAAAATTCAGTGATGAATTTATTCAAAATATCCATAACGCAAAAGATGAACATCAAATCCTTAATATTTTAATTAATTCATAAGGCGTAGACAATTATGAGCACCCTAGCAAATCAAGCTACGAATACCAGTAGCAATTCTAATAACAGAAATAGCAGTAGCGACTATAAAAAACTCCTTAGTACCATGAAAGGCCACCTGCTTTTCGGCACATCACACATACTACCTTTCATTGTAGCCGGTGGTGTTCTGTTGGCGTTGGCGGTAATGGCATCGGGTAAAGGTGCCGTTCCAGCAGACGGCTTGCTGGCAGACATCTCCAACATCGGTATCAAGGGCCTTGTTCTTTTCCCAATCATTCTTGGCGGCTTTATTGGTTACTCAATTGCGGATAAACCAGCACTAGCGCCAGCGATGATCTCTTCTGGCATCATGGCTGATATGGACGGCGGCTTCCTTGGCTGTATCGTGGCAGGCTTTATCGCCGGTGGTGTGGTACTTCAACTTAAGAAGATCCCACTTTCTACCAATATGACCGCGCTGGGTGCTTACTTCATCTACCCGCTTCTCGGCACATTAATCTCTGCAGGTATCGTACTGTGGGGTATCGGTGAGCCAATCAAACTGTTCATGTCTTCAATGAACGAGTTCCTAGCTTCAATGGCTGGCGCGTCTAAGATGGTTCTGGGCACAATCCTTGGTGGTATGACTGCGTTTGATATGGGCGGCCCAATCAACAAAGTAGCAACCCTGTTTGCTCAAACTCAAGTAGACACACAACCGTGGCTAATGGGCGGCGTAGGCATCGCGATTTGTACACCACCTCTAGGTATGGCACTGGCTACGTTCCTATTCAAAAATAAGTTCTCTAAACAAGAACAAGAAGCAGGTAAAGCGGCTGCAATCATGGGTTCTATCGGTATCTCGGAAGGTGCTATCCCATTCGCAGCGAACGACCCAATGCGCGTACTTCCTTCAATCGTTGCCGGTGGTATCGTGGGTTGTGTGTTTGGCTTTATGACAGACGTTCTACTGCACGCACCGTGGGGCGGCCTAATCACTGCACCTGTATCAAGCAACATCCCAATGTACGTTGTGGGTATTGCTCTTGGCTCGCTAACCACAGCGGTTATCGTTGGCTTCTGGAAACCAGTCGCAGTTGAGACAGAAGAAGACACAGTTGAAGCTGCGCCGGTTCAAGCTCAAACAACACCTGAAGCAGGCGAAGGCGAGTACGACATCGTAGCAGTAACATGTTGCCCTTCTGGTGTTGCACACACCTTCATGGCTGCGAAAGCACTTGAGAAAGCAGGTGCGGCAGCAGGCCTTAAGATTAAGGTAGAGACACAAGGTCAAAACGGTATTCAGAACCGCATCACCGACCTAGATGTAGCCAACGCGAAACTGGTTATCTTGGCTCACGATATTCAAGTGAAAGACGCACACCGCTTTGCCAATGCGAACGTGATTGAGTGTTCTACTAAGGAAGCTATGAAGAAAGCCGCAACACTGGTCGTTGCATAACCCAACGTCAAGTTAGCTCCTAACTCTAGAGCCCTACCCCCTAAGGGCTCTATTTTTCTCTTCTCTATGAGCTCGTTACATGCTCTTAAGTCCCCACTTCTCAGCGGTTTGCTTGAAGAAACCTTGCGTCTTTTTCAATTCAACCCAGTGGTTAATGTAGTTAATCCAAACCTGATCATCTTGTGGTAGTAGCATCGCAATTGGAGTTGGTTTACGTGGCTCTTTCACCGGAACTATCGCGAGTTGTTTAAACTTCTCGACTAAGGTTGCAGCCTCTACGTTTGAAGTCACGGAGACATCGGCGCGGCGAGCTAAAAGCTCTTGGAAATCCCGCGCTGGCGCTTCAATCACGATGTGTTGTGCCGATGGGAAGAAGTCCTTCACCATTTTTTCTTGTACTGTGCCGAGCGTGGCGGCAACTTTGATTTCTGCTTTGTCAAAGTCACTCCAATCAGAGAACTTCTCTATGTCTTTCTTTTGCACAACAGGGACGAAAGCCAGATAGAAATAGGGTTGGCTGTACCCAGCGACTTTTGCTCGAGACATGTTGAGCGATGCGCTGCCAGTCACGTCGTATTTGTTGGCTGTGATGCCATTCACCAAGGTTTTCCAGTCTGTTGCGACGTATTCCACTTTAACGCCTAGGTCCTTAGCCAACTCAGTCGTGACATCGATATCAAAGCCGCGGTAGCTATTGGTCGCTGGATCCTTCATTGTCATTGGGTTCCAATCCCCAGTTGTACCAACGCGAAGAACTCCGGCATCGAGTATCTCCTGCAAACGACTTTGTGCATGTGCAATTTGTGTAAAAACAAGTAAGCACATTCCTAATGCAATTAAGCTTTTCTTCATTTTTTATTCCTTCAAAGAATGCTGATTTCTAAGTGATGAATGTAGATATTCTTCTTAATTATTAACCATTAAACAGATTTGGTTGTTAACATAGCAATAACAAATGGAGTTTTTGGGAGTAAATGTGAACTATCGTCACTTATCGCTAGTTTCTCTGCTGTTTCTGACAGGATGTTCAGACTACCAATGGGGATGGTATGTACTCGACCCGTCGACGGAGCAGGGGCGAACTAACATTCAGTTTTTGATGGCTGGTTTTAGCGAGACTATTCAGGTTTCGTTGCTAAGCATGTTTTTTGCTATGGCTCTGGGTCTATTGGTCGCCTTTCCAGCGCTTTCCAGTTCTCCAATACTCAGGGGGATTAATCGACTTTACGTAGAGGTGATGCGTTCTATCCCTGTATTGGTATTGCTATTGTGGGTGTATTACGGAATGCCGACATTACTCGATGTCTCTTTGAACCACTTCTGGGCAGGGGTAATCGCATTGACCATTGCCGAGAGCGCCTTTATGGCAGAAGTGTTCCGTGGGGGGATTCAAGCGATTAATCGTGGCCAACATGAAGCGGCCGAATCCTTGGGATTGACCTATTGGCAAAAAATGCGATTGGTTATCCTACCGCTGGCATTCCGTCAGATACTACCGCCCTTGGGCAATCAGTTTGTTTATATCCTCAAGATGAGTTCGCTAGTGAGTGTGATTGGTTTGAGTGATTTAACAAGGCGAGCAAATGAGCTGGTGGTGAACGAATATTTACCTTTAGAGATCTATACGTTTCTGGTTTTGGAGTACCTTGTTCTTATTTTGGTCGTATCGCAAGCGGTTCGTTGGTTAGAAAAAAGAATCGCGATTCCGAGCAATTAAATGGTTCTAACCCTCAAGAGTGTTTAGCTATCTCCAACAAAAAAGCCTCGAGCACAATCCCGAGCTCCTGTTGATACTCCTCCTAAGAAAAATCCCCACTCATCTGAGCGGGGATTTCTTTATTTTGACTCTTCGACACATCGACTTATTCAGTCAGTGCTTCTTCTGTCTCTAAATCAAACAGGTGACACTGTGAGGTGTTGAAGTGAAGCATTGTCTCTTGTCCAGTTTCTGCCGTGCGATCGGCATCGAAAGGCACGCGAGCCACCAGCTTATCGGCACCCAATTTGAAGTAGAGATACAGCTCGTTACCCATCGATTCGACCACATCCAGTCTATGTGTTTGGGTATTCACCTCAGACAACGGCGCATCGTGATTAGCCAGTTGAATATATTCTGGACGAACACCAAACCACACCCACTCGCCCATCTTTTCACGAGCGATAATCTGCTTGTCTTGTGGCAGCGTCCAACGAGTACCACTTTGAGAGACCACGTTCATCACACCATCAATCTCATCCAACCTTACCTTAAGAAGATTCATCGCTGGCGAACCAATAAAGCCTGCGACAAACTTGTTGGCTGGGTATTGATAAAGATTCATTGGCGTATCGACCTGCATGATCTCACCTTGATTCAACACACAGATACGGTCACCAAGGGTCATGGCTTCCACCTGATCGTGTGTCACGTAGATCATGGTGGCGTTCTGCCCTTCTTGCTTAAGATTGTTGTGCAGCTGCGCAATGCTGACTCGCGTTGAAACTCGCAGCTTCGCATCCAAGTTAGACAAAGGCTCATCAAACAAGAACACATCTGGTTTACGAACCATCGCACGACCAAGCGCGACACGCTGCCTTTGACCGCCCGACATTTCACCTGGCTTGTTATCTAACAAGTGCTCAATGTCTAATGTCTTGGCTGCTTCTTCGATACGTTCAGCAATCTCGCGCTTCGGCAACTTCTGTTGTTTGAGGCCAAAAGCCATGTTGTCGTATACCGACATGTGTGGGTAAAGCGCGTAGTTCTGAAACACCATAGAGATGCCGCGATCTTTAGGTGGCAATTCATTTACACGCTTATCACCAATGTAGACATCGCCTTCTGAGATATCTTCAAGGCCTGCGATCATTCGAAGTGTGGTAGATTTTGCGCAGCCAGACGGCCCAACAAACACCATGAACTCACCTTCGCGAATATTCAGATCAACACCGTGCACGGCCTTAAAACCATTTGGGTAGGTTTTCTCTACCCCTCTCAGTATGACTTCAGCCATAACCTGTCCTTAAATCAATTGGTTAAATACTATCTTTACAATTTTTCGTGGACGTTTTAGCCACGTTCTTGCAGTTGGTTGAGCTCAAAGTGGGCAACTGATGCGATAACTAGATCCGCCACTGGCTCTAACTCGTTGTGTTGTGCTGTGCCCGTCAGAACACCAACATTGCTTGCGCCTGCATTGCGGCCAAATTCCATATCCGAAACCGTGTCACCAAACATGATCACTTCATGTGGCTCAATACCGCATTGCTCACAGAAGGCATTAAGTAGTGCTGGCGCTGGTTTAGGTTCGATATCACCATCGGAGTAACCAACATAATCAAACATCTCACTCAAACCCGATTGCTCTAGTGTGTAGATCGTTGAATCTTTGGTGTCTGCAGTCGCGATGCCTAAAATCATACCCTGCTGTTTAAACACACCCAGCTTTTCAGCCACACCCGGTAGTGCTTCAATCCAGCTTGGGTTCTCTTCCACTTCGTCATTGAAAGCGGCTTTGGTCTCCTTAGTGAACTCAGCGAGTGAGACAATAGGTTGCAGCATGTTGAACCACGCTATTGCGGTATCTTCCACTGGATTTGAGGCTAATAGTCCATAGTTATCAACCACATCACCTTCAACACCGATGGCCAAGAGTAACTCAGCAGGTGTGACAGTTTGATTACCCTGATGCTGGTCACTGTAAGATTTCACACGCTCACAAGCACCACGAGAAACGTTGAGCCACATCTTGTGGAACTCTAACAATGTGCCGTCTTTATCAAATAACATCGCCTTAAACTTCATCACGGCTCATTCGCTCCATTAGTTCTCCCCAAGTACGCACTAGGGGTTGATTAAATTCTGGTTGTTTGCCATCGAATACGGCGTTGATGCAGCCTTCAAAATCATGCTCGTCAGATTCAGATTGAGTGCTGTTGGTTAATGCTGAAGAAAGTTCCCCACGACGGATATCAACACGACACCAACGGTAGCCCTCACCAATATGGATACTTTGCAGCTCATCACTCAAAGCCATTCGGTCGACAATCTCGCCATCTACCACGCACTCCGCGTAGTAAGGGTTTTCTGAGTCAGAGACAGCAATTCGGTATGTAAGCGCTTGTCCTTGAGAATCGTTACCTGGCAGCAAGTCACCTAAGTTGATATCAAACTTCAAGCCGCAACGGCGCTCTAGATAAACTTGCCCATTACGCAAACCAGATAGAATACCTTCACCGCTCAAGCCATGGCTGTAAACGAAAGTTGATGGGTCACCGTAGATAGAAGGCTCATCCGATTTAGGATTACGTTCATGCGGTTCAAGGTGCGAATCACTGCCGCCAATCGCGGTAATGCGCTGGCCACAATTCCACATTTCATTAAGAACCAATAACGCCTCTTCGGTCGCTTTTGGTGAAGTTGACCAAGTAGGGTCACAACACACTTCAAACGTAGACACTTGGCCTAGATCCACTTGATCGTAATGCCAGTGCCACGGCTTCATCATTGGGTGATTGATGCCAAGGGAACTGTGTCCACTTTTCGCTAAACTCAATCCCGCTTCCATGGTCGCTTGGCTGCTGTGTTCGACTTCTCTAAGGTCCAAAGACTTAACCGGACCATGCACATTGAAGTGCCCGAGATCGGTCGTCACTTCTAACGCAGGTAAGAACAAGCACTGGTTGGAAACCGGCAGTTTAGGCTGGCAGATGTTGTGCTCTGTGAAGAAAAAGAAATCGAGCCCTTGTGATTCCACAATGTCTTTAGCCGCAGCCAAGGTATTGTGACCATCAGAAAGCTGAGTGTGAGCGTGTAAGTCACCACGATACCAGCGAGAATCAGAACTCAGCATATGACTGTAATCAAACTCGATATCGTGATCACTTGTCACCGTTGGGGTCAGTTCTAACTCAACATCGTTATTAACTAACTCATCAGAGCAAAGTACATCGACTTGATACTGCATCGCACGCTCGGTGCGGAACTCACCTTCAAGGTTGTAAAGCTCTAAGAACCATTCGCACGATGGAATCGCGCCATCAATCGCGCCTAGCCCTGAGTTTTCCGGTTGGATAGCGAGTGACTTGTGCGTCTTTTCAAACAGCACTTTGCCACGAAATGCTTGGTTGGCATCATACGCCGCCGCGTACAAGAATCCTTTTTTCACCGTTGTGCCGGTAATCGTTACGCTGTGAGAACCTGCTGGTACATCAAAGGGGATACGTACTCTGCCAAACGGCAGCTCACCTTGAAATTGGGTCATTGTCTTCACCAAATTCGTCCTACTTGAAGGACTGGGTCAAAAAGAGGCCCACCCGAATAGATGGGCCTTAATGCGTGCAAAGATAGTTTTGTTATCTTTACGGATTAAGAACGATTCGCTCGGTCTAGTGCACGTTGTGCTTTCTTAGCCGCTTGTTTTAGCGCTTTATCAGCAGGCACGTTTTGGATTTGAATCTGGTCCGCAGCTACCTTCAGCGCATCCATGATCTTACCGTTGGTAGGGTCTAAGAAATCTTTGGTCGCCGTGTTTGCTTGCTTCAACGGAATCAGGGCTTGCGGGTTATCTTTAGTGAACGCTTGGTACTCTGGAACTTCAGAAACGCTATTACGCACTGGGATGTAGCCCGTGAACATTGACCATGCTGCGGTGTTTTTCGCATTGGTGTAGAACTCAACAAACTCGAATGCACCTTTCGCCGCTGCATCGTCTGTGCCTTTTGGCATAACGTAAACCAGCGCACCCGCTTGTGGTGCAGAAGGGTTTGAGCCCCAACCTGGTTGCGTGGTTGCTGAAAGCTTAGTGAAGTCCAAGTCACCTTGGTCACCCGATGAACCGGTGTAGCCTAGTGCGTTATCTTTCATCACGTCATCAATGGTTTTGTACCAGTATTCCCAACCTTGACCACCGTAGTGAATACGCATGATTTGATCATCGTGGATCCACTTACGGAAGCTGTCCCACACTTCAACCCACTCAGGAGAGTCAATCAGCACTTTCTTACCGTCATCACTGATGATCTTAGCGCCGTTAGAAAATGCCGCGTCAATCATGTTGTCTTGACCCCACATCGGCTCCCAGCCGTAGAAGGTCACATTACCTTTCTCATCACGTTGTGTGACTTTCTCAGCGACCTTAGCCACGCCTTGCCATGTCTTTAGATCTTGCTCAGTAAAGCCGTTATCTGCCAACACCTGCTTGTTGTAGTAGAACACTTGAGTTGTACCGTAAGCAGGTAGACCGATGATGGTGCCGTCGTCTGCCGTCACTTGATCTTTAAAAGCACCAATGAAATCAGAGAAGTTGAACTCTTCATCCATGAATGGCGTTAGGTCACGGCTCAAACCACGCCCGTGCATCGCTTCCGCACGGCCTGAATCTAGCAGCACAAGTTCAGGTGCAGTTCTAGACGCTAGGCCTGCTTGCAGCTTCTGGTAGGTTTCTGTGTAGTTACCTTGCAATGCTGGCTTAACCACATACTCATCTTGGCTCGCATTGAACTCTTCGATGAGCTTAGTCATCATTTGCTGTGGCTTAGTACCACCGGAATACCAAAAGTTAACTTCGGTTGCGGCAAGAACACTGCTAGAGAACATAGACGCGCTTGCTGCGCCAGCACACACTAGTGCGAGAGTTTTTAATTTCATTTCCGTTTACTCTTTTACGCCGTTATCGGCGATACCTGAAAGAATCGTCTTTTGACAAATGACGAATAGAATTAACAAAGGCAAGACTGCAATGGTGCTCGCCGCCATGATTTGCGACCAGTTCAACCCATAGTTACCTTCGGCAATAAAGTAGTGACGAATACCAGTAGCGATCAGATTTAAATCCTGAGTTGTTATCACTAGGCTCGGCCACATGTAGCTGTTGTAATTGGTAATAAAAGTGATGAGGAACAGTGTTGCGACTGCTGCTCGGCATTGCGGTAAGATGATTGCCCATAAGATCTTGAGCTCACCTGCACCATCAATTCGTGCCGCTTCAATCAGCGACGGATGAACCTTGATAAACACTTGGCGTAGATAGAACACACCGAACACCGACGCCGCGTTCGACGCCACCAAGCCCATGTGTGAATCCAACAAACCCAGTTTTGCCAAGGTGATGTAAGACGGAATGTACGTCACTGCGCCCGGCAGCATGTAACAGCCCATAACGATGAAATAGAGCACGGTCTTAGAACGAAACTTCAGCTGAGTCAACGCATAAGCAAACATCGCGGAGTTCACAATCACCAATAGGGTCGTGAACAAAGCCACGCTAAAGCTGTTGAAGATGTACAAGCCAAACGGCGCGCTGTGAAAGGTTTCGACAAAGGTTTCCCAGCGAAACTGCTCTGGAATCAAATCCAGAGGGTTAGCAAAGATCTCATCATTGGTTTTCAGCGAACCAGACAACATCCATAAGAATGGAAACACCATGATGGTTCCGCACGTTGCCAAGAATAGGTGCTTAGCCAGTGCGATAAACGAACGGCGATCCGCTGAGGCTTTCTTTGACGCAACTTCTGACTTCGTCGCTTTGACTTGAGCTCTAACTTTGGTTTTCGCTGCGCTCTGATTTAATACTTGATTGGCATCCAATACTTGCGTGGTCATAATTCTGTCCTTTCAAAAATCGACTAGTAGTACACCCAGCGCTTGCCGATGTAGGTATTAATAAGTGCCAATAATCCAGTAATCAGGAATATCACTAACGATGTCGCGGCCGCAGGTCCCATTTCGTAACGTTCAAACGCTTGTTGGTAGAACAAGTACAACAAGGTACGAGTTTCACCACCCGGCCCGCCCTGCGTTAAGATCTGGAATTGATCGAACGCCTGCATTGCAGTGATAATATTGACCACCACCAAGAAGAACGTAGTTGGTGAAATCAGTGGCAGCGTTATCTTCAAAAAGCGCGTTAAGCTGCTGCAACCATCAATCAAAGACGCCTCATAAAGTGACTCTGGAATCTTGTTAAGCGCACTGATGTAAAACAGCATCGTCCAACCAATCGCCTGCCACACCGTCACGATAATCACCGCAACCAAGGCTGTGTTTCCGCTCTCTAACCATGGAATCGCACTAAACCCTGCCGACTCCAATAAGTGATTTGCTAAGCCTGATTTGGTCTCGAATACCCAAGACCACACAATCGACACCGCAACAGTTGGTGTGATCCAAGGAGAGAAGATCACCGCACGATAAAACTGGCTGCCCTTGAAGTTTTTATGCAGTAGCATGGCAAACACAAGGCCAAGAATAATGGTTGGAATCACCACACCGACAGAGAACCAAAACGTATTGAGCATCGCTTGGATGAACTCGTAATCCTCAACCATGTACTCGTAATTTTCTAAGCCGATGAACGAATAATCTGGCGAGATGTAATCCCAATCGGTGAAGCTGATGTAAATCGAATAACCAAATGGTACGAGCCAAAAAGTAAACAGTGGCACCAACAACGGTGCAGTAAATAGCAGTACCTTTAAGCGGTTTTTCATTGGTTCTGAGAAAGCACTCATGGTGACCTCGTCCTTATTTGTATGCGGTTAAATTAAGGGGTTTGTGTGACAGGTTAGTAAGAGCGCCCTTCATTTTTTTTATGGCTACCCATTAGAAAATCTTTCTTCCAGTTCACCGTCTTCCATCTGGTGATAAAGCCAATCACAGAAGAAATTCACCTTGGCACTGCGACGGTGTTTGGTAATCAAATAATGGGCAGATTCAGCAGGCATCGAAGATTCCGTAGCCAGAACAAGATCGTTTTTTTCCAACAACTCAGACACTGCAAGCGAACGCACCAACAGCACGCCAATCCCATGCTTAACCGCTTCTAGAGCGTGCAAAGAGTTACTCACTTCGAGCAGCACCTTCGGTAAAGTCATCTCGAATTGGTTATGACTCAGCCATTGCAGCCAGTTCTCTCGGTAACCTTTTACTTGCACGGTCGGCAGAGCAGAAAAATCATGCTCAGCCAACGAATCTTGATATTGGTTTTTAAATTCTGGGCTGCACACTAACTGCCAATGCTCTTGAAACAATCGCTCACTATGAGTGTCTTCGCTTTCAACCTTGCCGTTGGTCAGTTCGATATCGACATTCTGACAAGGGTTGGTCGATGGCCAGTCCACCAGCTGAATATCGAGCCTGATAAAAGGGTATTTTTGATAAAAAGATGGCAGGCGAGGTAACAGCCAGTTATGGCAAAAGGTGTGATTAACGCGCAGGCTCAACACGTCGGTTTCTTTTTCCCCGAAGAGGATTTGAGTCTGTAATTTCAGGTGAGCGAGCGAACCCGCAACAATCGGTTGATAATGCTGGGCAGCCGACGTCAGCTTTACGCCTTTGGAGCTGCGTTCAAACAGTGTGGTATCGAGAAAGGTTTCTAAACTTTTAAGCTGCTGACTCACCGCAGCTTGTGTAACACAAAGCTCTCGCGCGGCAGCGCCAATAGAACCGAGGCGGGCAACAGCTTCGAACGCAACAAGGGCACGTAGAGGGGGTAACATGGCTTCACCTGATTGAAATAAAAGTGAAAAATACTTCAGTCAGGTTTCAGTTTTTTGCGCTTACCGTTACAGATTAATGACGAAGGGACGTTGAACAGATATTTATGATCAACGTCCCTTTTCTCTATTTCATGTTTTTAGCGGTGTGTCGCCGTATGAATCAAACGCAATTACTCTTTGATGTAGAGGTCCTTAGAGTAGATACGTCCTTCTACATTATTTTTCGCAAAACCACCGACACTTGGTCGCACTAGGCGAGCCTGCATGTAGTAGTAGATTGGCGCGATCGGCATGTCTTCTGCCAGTAACTGCTCTGCTTGGTCATAGAAACCTTGGCGATCTTGCTCACTAGTAGCAGCTAAGGCGCTGTCCATTGCTGCGTCGTACTTTTCATTGCTGTAACGAGCAAAGTTACCCGAAGAGCCTGAACGCAACAAGCTCAAGAAAGTCGATGCTTCGTTGTAATCGCCACACCAAGAGGCGCGCATTACATCGAAATCACCTTGGCGACGAGACACCAAGTAAGACTTCCACTCTTGGTTTTCAAGCTCAACTTGTGCGCCTAAGTTGCCTTTCAGCATTGATGCAATCGCCACTGCAATCGACTTGTTCGACTCACTGGTGTTGTAAAGCAGTTTGAAATCCAACGGGTTAGATGCATCGTAGCCCGCTTCTTTCAACAGCTCTTTTGCTTTTTGATCACGTTCTTTCTGAGTCCACGTGCTGTATTCAGGTTGTGTCGCATCAAAACCAGCCGTGTACTCATGAGCAAAGGTATAAGCAGGCAGGTTACCCACCTGAGTAACACCATTGGTGATAACGTCACGCATCATGGAATAAGAGACAGCCTTACGGACTCGTGCGTCATCAAATGGTGGTCGTGTTGTATTGAACGCGTAGTAGTAAGTACACAGCAAAGGCACCGCGGTAAACGCATCTTGGTATTTGGTTTTTAGCTGCTGCGCCATATGTGTCGGCACGTCCGAAGTAATATCGACCTCGCCCACTGCATAGCGGTTAATCGAGGCATTCTGGTTCTCAAACGGAATATATGTCACTTCGGTTAGGTGCGTATCTGAACTGTCCCAGTATTTCGGGTTCTTCTTCAATTCAATGCGCTCGTTCACCACCCATTCGTCTAGCACAAACGCGCCGTTACCGATAAATTGCTTAGGGTCGCTCCACGGCTTGTCGCTACTTTCTAGGGCTGATTTATGCACTGGCATCATGGATGTGTGACCTGTCATAGCTACAAAGTAAGGCACTTTACTATCGAGTTCGAACTTAACCGTGTGTTTATCAACAGCCGACACGCCTAGCTCTTCAATCGGCTTCTTACCTTCTGCCACATCAGCAATATTGTTGATTTTGGTGAGCTTTAGATACCACACATTTGGCGATGCCGTTTTAGGGTCTACCGCGCGTCTTATAGCATACACGAAATCATCGGCCGTCACCGGATCGCCATTCGACCATTTCGCGTCTTTACGCAGGTGGAATACAAAGGTCTGGTTGTCTTCGGTTTCCCAAGACTCCGCAACACCTAGGGTAATGTTGCCATCGCGATCTTGAATCACTAAACCTTCAAATAGGTCACGTAGAATGTGCATTTCTGGCAAGCCTTCTGCTTTCGCAGGGTCTAGTGTCGCCGCTTCCGCATCATTCGCGCGCACTAAATGCTGTTCTTTCGCCAGAGAAGTTCCCGCAGGCAATGTGTCAGCAACGGCAGTCACTGATATAAAAGGGGTCAATAGAGATGAAATGAGTAAAGCCGTTGAATGTTTCTTAAAATCCATATGTTTTTGCTCTCCTAGCCTATCTTTGAAGCAAGTAATAAAATTAACAATGCGACTGTTGACGAGTTTTAACGCTTTAGTTTATTTAAGTAGGTTTGTGTAATCGTTAATACTTGATAGTACTTGATCAATCAGGAGATAAAGGTGAGTTTAATTCCAAGAACGGAAAGAGCTGCATTTTCAATAAAGCCGCTGTCATATGGAAATTCGGTATTGGGCGCACCCTTGCTCTATTTTCCCGCGCAAGTAGAAAGTGAGTCTCGAGGTCTAATCTTAGCAGGCACACACGGTGATGAAACCGCGTCTATCGCAGGTTTGTCTTGTGCACTAAGAAGCTTGCCAGCCGCCAACTTGCGACACGATGTGATCTTATCTATGAACCCAGACGGCAATCAACTCGGCACCCGTGCCAACGCCAACCAAGTCGATCTGAACCGCGCTTTCCGACCCAAAACTGGACAGAAAATGGCACCGTCTATCGCTGGAGTTCTCACACACCAGTCAGAGATGTAAAAGTGAAAACTGGCCAAGCCGACCAACTTGAACCGGAAGTGCAGTCGCTCATCAACCTAATCGAAGCCCGTGAGCCGAAGTTCGTTATCTCTTTCCACGAACCACTCGCCATGGTCGACGATCCCGATCAATCAGAACTCGCCACTTGGCTAGGTAAGCAGTTCAACCTACCGCTCGTTGAAGATGTGGACTACGAAACCCCAGGCTCATTCGGCACCTGGTGCCAAGAGAGAAACTTGCCGTGTATTACCGTAGAGCTACCAACGGTTTCCTCGGATCTGACGATAGAGCAGTATTTAGATGCGTTTGTGGCGGTGTTAGGGGGTTAGGGGGTTAGGGGGTAGCGCAACTGATTTTTGGACAAAAATCAGTTTCGTAAAATTGAACATTAGCAATTCATGAATAACTTCAGGGGCTCTTCTCCGCTTAGATGAGTCTATAAACTAACAATAAAACCGCTAACACATTGATTTACAATCGCTTCCCACCTTATATATCAGTGTTGTAGTTTGTCGTTATTATCTTCCGCTCTATTTAACTTTAAAGGCCAATCCGTACAGTCTGTAACGCTTGAAGAAAGCTCTCATTCAGTACTCGTCAAGTGCAAGCGAGATAGACGCTGTAAAGTTGTTGATCCTGAGACTGGAGCTCCGCGCACCGTCGACCACTACGTTCACCGTCGCCTGTCGGATTTACCTGTCAGTGGTCGCCCTTGCGTTATAGAAATTGAATTGGCTCAGACAAGGGATAGGCTCGGCCGAAGGTTGATTGAAGAGGCTGATTTTGTTGATAAGGGGAGTCGTTATACAAAGAGGTTCTGTCACTTTATTAGTGGACTGTGCCGCTATATGAGCATCCACGCAGTGTCGAAGCATTTAGACATACGCTGGGAAACCGTGAAAAATATCGATAAAGCATTCCTTCTCTCTACCTTGCCTGCTTTAGAGCCTAAGAAGTTGACCAACCTTGTTCATATTGGCGTTGATGAAGTCGCCAGGGCTAAAGGCCATGATTATATGACCGTCGTTTATGATCTCGTTTCAGGACAACTTATTTGGGTTGACCATGGGCGGACTTCAAACGTACTCATCAACTTTTTTGAACAATTATCACCGCAAACGAGAGACGGCATCCAAGCGGTATCAATGGATATGGGGCAATCTTACCAATCAGCAGTGAGAAACGCTCTTCCGAATGCAGACATCGTTTTTGACCGGTTTCACGTTATGCAGAACTACTCTCTTCTGATAAGGAAAGAGCGTAATAAAGCGTTTAGGAAAGGAACACATGACGAGAAGAAAATGCTTAAAGGGACGCTATTTTTACTCCTCAAAAATGCGCCGAAATTAAGCGATAAGCAGTCAGATAGGCTAGATGATTTACTGGAAAGCAATAAGACTCTTTGTACGATTTATATGCTCAAAGAGCAGCTTCAAGCCTTATGGGATGAACGTAATTTTGACTTGATGATCGCAGCGCTTGATGCGTGGTGCCAGCTTGCTAAAAAGACGAGGATCTTATCTCTCATCAACTTTGCAGACGCGCTTTGGGAGAGAAGAGTTGGGATCTGCAACTATGCAAAATATAAGCTGACGAATGCCCGAGTGGAAGCAGGGAATGTATCGATAGGTCTTCTTAGACGGAGAGCCCGAGGAGTAAGGGATACTGATTACTTTAAATTGAAGATTAGACAAACCTCAATCCTAGAAACTCACTCTACCATTTATCCGGAAATCAAGCTCATCTAAGCGGAGAAGAGCCCTTCAGGTATCGCAAATAGTCAAACTGACGTGCAGGTCGTATCTGATTAGGTGTCGAGACCTCTACCTCTCGAAGACCACACTCACCTTGAGAAAAGCATCAAGGCCGCCACCCTTTTAGATCAAAACGCACAATTTACTTATATAGAGGCAAGTGCTTGTCCAACACTTGGGACTTTAACGTTGGCTACGCAACGCTTAATCCTTATCTGTTATACGTTTTAGCACCGATAATCTTGCATATTTCAATTTGCAAGATTACAATAACTGCAATTGAGAGGGGTTAAGATATGATTGATAAGAGTTTCTTCATTAAAAGACTAGTTGCATATAGAGAGTTAAAAAAACTAAACCAAGAGCAGCTATCTAAAGCAATGGGGTTCAAAGATAGGCAGACACTTTCTGCAATTGAAACAGGTACCAGAGAGTTGAAACCAAGTGAGCTATTACAAGCCCTAAAGGTTTTAGACATATCTCTTGAGCAGTTTTCTGATCCATACTCTCTTGTAGGCGAGGCTAACTATTCTTGGCGTCAATGTGAAGCAACCGAAGAAGAGCTTAGCAATTATGAAGATAAAACAAGTAGAATTGTTGCTTTACTAAAGGACTTAGACGAAAAATTCTCAACTACAAGTCATAGTGTTATTCTGCCAAAACTGCCTATTACTAAGAACAGCACCTTTCATGACGTTACCAAATGTGCGGAGCAATTGGTAAAAGAGTTTAATTTAGGAGATTTCCCTGCAGACAACCTTGAAGAGCTATTCTTTAGAAAATTTAACGTATCTAAATTATATGTAGATATGCCTAATAGCATCTCGGGTGCAGCGATAAAACTAAACACGATAAGTGTTATATTAATAAATAGAAATGAGATAGCTGGACGAAGAAATTTTGATACTGCACATGAAGCATTTCATTGCTTAACGTGGGATGCTATTCCACCAAAACACGTAGAAAAAGCATACTCAAACCAAAAGAAAAAGCCATATACAGAAAAGTTAGCAGATGCATTTGCAAGCGCATTATTAATGCCGAGTGAAAGTATCGAAAAATATATCACTTTAAAAGAAAGTGACATTACAGAAGATGTTATCAACAATCTTGCGAACAAATATGGTGTTTCTTCAATCGCTCTGATGTGGCGTTTAGTTAGTCTGGACAAAATTTCTCGCTCTCATGCTGATAGATTAGATAAAGAGCTTATGGCAAAGAACGGTCAGAAAGATGGAGAGGACCTTCCTCCAAAGTTATTCAATAAACAGTTCGTACAATATATACATAAGTCTATTGATAGCGGAACATTGTCTGTAAGAAAAATACTATCGATTTTAGATATGACAATGGAAGAGTTAAATGATCTGTTAGTATCATATAACTTGACTGTTCCTTATGATCTGTAAGTGAGGTTCAGTGCATGAAAGCTGGTGATATTGTACTCATTGATACTAACGTAATTTTAGAGGCTCATCGTATAGCGAGGTGGCATCATTTAAGCTCTAACTTCAATGTGCATACTGTTGAAAAGGTGATAGAAGAAACACAGACTGGGTATCAAAAACGTTCAACGGAGGAGCTCATAGATCAGAAAGAGTTAACTGAATCTTTTGCTAAGGTTTACGCAGTTAGTGAAGAAGAAATCGCTGCTACAATGATGATTTCTCCGGAGATTTTCAATTTGGACGCAGGAGAAAGGGACCTTTTAATCTATGCAGCTAGTTTTGAAGGTGATTGTTGGTTAATCTCTAGTCCAGATTCTGCCGCTATGAGGGCAGCTCATAAACAGGGATGGCTAGATAAAGTGGTTTCTTTAGAAAGTTTGTTAGAAACGATCAACTGCCAACCTAATATAGCTTTACGCGAAAATTACACAAAAAAATGGGATGAAGCCAAAAAGTCTCAAATCCGGCTAGGGATTCTCTAGGTCTTCCAAAGGGAGTGGCAAAACTCCCTTTCATTTTGATAAGCAAAAGCGCTCGGACGTATACATATAACGCTTATTAGACGGATTTTTTCCGTAATTATATGTAACCGATAGTAACGCTAATTATACTCACGTTCAATCTCATCCCCATATTGCCTAGCGTCTAGGATGTGAACTTCAGAAATTGCCGAAAGTTTCCGTATAACTCCGGCGGATTCCGAGCAATAAAATTTTCACCCTGATTGCACTCCAAATGAGCATGGCCTTATCTTCTTTCGTCTGATTAGATTTATTAGGGAAAACGCACGCCCCTTAATTTCGTAGAGTATTTGTCCTAACGTGATGTATGGAATCCACTCCCTCCTCTGCCGAACTAGGCTTAGGAGAACGAGATAAAAAGAGGGTTCCAATATGTTGACTAGTAATGTTATCGCTATCGACTTAGCAAAAAATGTTCTTCAAGCCTGTCATATCAGCATTCATGGTGAGTTGCTGTCCAATAAGCCTCTAAGTCGCCAAAAAATGAAAGAGTTTCTCGCCAAAGCCAAGCCTTCAATTGTCGCTATGGAGGGGTGTTGCGGCTGCCATTATTGGGGGCAGTTGGCCGAAAAATTTGGACACGAAGTACGGATCATCAATCCTAAGAAAGTAAAAGGGTACTTGGAAGGCCATAAAACTGATCACAATGATGCTCTTGCTATCGCTAACGCAGCTATCCAAATCGGTATCAAATATAGTCGTCCAAAATCGCTTGAACAGCAATCTATGCAATCCATGGAAAGTAGTCGTCGTTTCTTATCTCGCAGTGTGGTTTCTTTGGGGCAGCATATTCGAGGCACCATTTTAGGCTATGGTATTGCTAACCCTAAAGGTGAAAAAGGATTAAAAACATCGGTTCAAACAGTGCTTGATGGAGAGACATCAATACCAGCAAATGTTGTATCCGTTCTGTCCACGCTGTGGGATCAATATAAAGAACTGAAAGCAAAACTCATCGTGTTCGAAAAAGAGAAAAATGCTTTAACCCGTCAGATAGAACCATGCCAACGATTAATGGAAATTGAAGGTGTTGGTGAAACAACTGCTGCGATGCTCTATACAACTCTTGGTGATGGAAAGCAGTTCAAGAATGGAAGACAAGCTTCAGCGTTTGTTGGTCTTACGCCGAAACAACACAGTTCAGGTGGCAAAGTCTTTATGATTGGGATCGATAAATGCGGTGGTGTGAAGGAGCTACGCTCGCTTCTTTATCTTGGTGCAATGTCTTACGTTGGACGACTACCCGAAAAACCGAAGACTCAAAAGGATGCTTGGTTGAGAAGCATCATAGATCGTATCGGCTTCAAGAAGGCCTGCATTGCACTGGCTAACAAAGTGGTACGGACTGCGTGGGCAATGCTTCGGTATGAGACTGAATATAAACCAGTATTACTCACTAATTAATCACTAACAAATTCTAAAATCTTACAAAATGATGATGCATAAAAGGTAAGACCAACCTACTGAAAACCTGACCAAAATGTGACGCTTTAAGAGGCTGATAACTCGATGAGGACGGTAGGTGCGCAAACATCAAAGGCTAGAAGGTAGCTCCTTCACCAAGAAGCCGAATATACGTACGCATCTTAACTTTTATTAATTATTTCACTTTGTAAATACGTGGATTCCATATACATTTTGGGGCAAAACTTTGTCAGTGCTTTTACTAAATTAGCTTGCAACGGATAACTTTTAGTACTCAAAATTACAAACAACCATCGCCTCTGACGATGGCTGATATGAGCGACTATGGACAGTTTCAAGTATGAAAGTACCAAATGTAACAGTTCTGAACATATTCGTGGCAGAGAAACTGATACCGAGATTAGATTCAATCCAAGCCTTTATCAATTAGCACCTTCAAACTCAAGAAATCCATTTTCGATAGCAGGAAAAATTGAAATAACGTCAAAATAGGGCTTTGTATATACTTTGCTGTCTCTCAACTCTTCAACAAGAAAATAGTAACTTTGTATATCTTCAGTTTCGAACATCACAATATCGCTACAACATGCGGTGAATGCCTCTGCGTCAAATAACTGCATATTTCGGAGCATTCCGATCAGTCATTTCGGGATTATCCGATCACCCATTTCGGTTTAAACCGATCACTGATTCCGCGATGATCCGATCACTTTTAACCTAACTCCGAAATCGGTGATCGGAATAGCGAAAACTGCGATCGGAATGCCCGAAATCCTTCCTTTTTCTCTTTTAAATCAATAGCTCGCTATTCTTTACTTCTTAAACAAGAACGTAAGGAAGCGACAATGGCCAAAAAGAGAACTCCAATGAACAAAATCAAAGAGGTATTACGCCTTAAGTACGACTGCGGTCTCTCCAATCGTGGTATCGCTTCTTGCCTGAAACTCGGCCCGTCCACCATATCGGAACTCCTTACTCGTTTTAAACAAAGCCAACTTGGCTGGCCTCTACCCGAAAGTTGCAGCGATGCTGATCTCACGAAAGCGCTGTATCACGGCAAGAAAGCCTGTCGCGATAAAGTCATGCCAGACTTCACTCAATACGCAGTCGAACTCAGACGTAAAGGCATGACGAAGATGCTGCTCTGGCAGGAATATCATGAGCAATATCAAGAGCAAGCTTACGCTTACACTCAGTTCTGCGAGCACTTCACTCGCTGGTTCAAAACCCAAAAGCGCAGCATGCGTCAGCTTCATGTTGCGGGTGATAAGCTGTTTATCGACTACTGTGGGCCGAGGCTTCAGGTGGTCAATCCTGACACAGGAGAAGTGCGTGAAGCGGAAGTGTTCGTCGCGACCTTAGGCGCGTCCAATTACACCTATGTTGAAGCCTTCCCGAGCCAAGGTAAGTCTTACTGGTTAGAGGCGCATGCAAATGCGTTCGAGCACTTCGGCGGCGTACCACAGCTCTTGGTTCCCGATAATCTGCGTAGCGCGGTTACCAAAGCCACTCGTTATGAGCCAAGACTTAACGACAGCTATCAGAAGCTGGCGAATCACTATCAAACTGCCGTAATGCCAGCTCGCCCCTACAAACCAAAAGACAAAGCCAAGGCCGAGAATGCCGTGCTCTTAGTGGAGCGCTGGATCATGATGCGGCTACGACACCAAACCTTCCATACCTTCAAGGAACTAAATCTCGCCATCCGTGAGCTTATGAACGACTTAAATCAACGTGAGATGAAACAGTATGGTGCAAGTCGTAAAGCGCTGTTCGATAAACTCGATAAGCCTGCGTTAAAGCCCCTCCCCAAACAGCGTTACCTGTATACCGAAACCAAACGAGCCAAAGTTGGGCCTGATTATCACATCGAATATCGCCGCCACTACTACTCGGTGCCACATCAACTTGTTGGTCACCATGTCGAACTGGAGGCCTCCAACCGTCTGGTGCAGATCTACCATCAAGGTAACTTGGTTGCCCAGCATCCACGCAGTCAAAGAGAGCGCGGAAACAGCACCCAACCAGAGCACATGCCGAGTAATCATCAACATCAGAAGTGGTCGCCTGGACGCCTGCTCAAATGGGGAGCCAATATCGGCCCAGCTACACGAGAAGTCGTCAATAAGATGCTCAACTCCAAGCCTCATCCAGAACAGTCGTATCGCTCCTGCCTTGGGCTGCTCAATCTGAGTAAAGCGCATGGCGAGTCGCGCTTAGAGCAAGCCTGTAAAGATGCGCTGATGCTGACAAAACCGAACTACACCTTCATCAACAATCTGCTGAAGAACAGTCGTGAAGGACAACTGAGCAAAGACAACACGAGCACTCCGAACCTTGTTCATAGCAATGTCCGTGGCCCGAACTGTTATCACTAGGAGAAATACAAATGAACGCACTGAACGAACAACTCAAAACCCTCCGCTTGAGCCATGCAGTGAAAGCGTTAGAGCAGCAACAAGAACAACTGAGCACCTACGCAGAGCTGGACTTCGAGGAAAGGCTAAGCCTACTTCTGGAAAGTGAAATCTTGAATCGTAATCAAACCAAAATCCAACGCCTGAAACGACAAGCCAAGCTGAGAGTGGATGCGCAGCCAAGCCAGCTCATCTATAAAGAAGGACGAAATCTCAATCGCAAACAGATGAGCGAACTTCTGACGGGCAGTTATCTGCACAAGCACCAGAACATCTTGATCACAGGCCCAACAGGTGCAGGCAAAACCTATCTTGGTTGCGCACTGGCAACCAGTGCCTGCGACCAACAACACACGGTCAGATACTACCGACTAACCCGCTTGCTTGATGATCTGACCGCAGGTCGTCTGGATGGCAGCTATCAAAAGCAGCTTCAATCGCTAGCTAAGAAAGCCTTACTGATCCTCGACGACTGGGGAATGGAAAAACTGACTCAAGAGCATGCTGGTCACTTATTAGAAGTGCTTGAAGACCGTTACCAAAACAGCAGCACAATCGTCATCAGCCAGTTACCTGTAAAAGAGTGGTACAACATGATCGGCAACGCCACCGTCGCAGACGCTTTAATGGATAGGCTGGTACACAATAGTCATCGAATAGAACTGGGAGGTGAGTCAATGAGAAAACTGGCGCAATCCGATCACTTAGAGTAAAAATAAGAAGAGAGAAATAGAGCAGGATCAAGTGATCGGAATAAACCGAAACGAGCGATCGCAATCACCGAAATACGCAAATAACCGAATATGCACACCTGGATACTTTGCGAATACGTCGTGATTTAGTTGTGAAAAATAAGAGTTACGATCATTACGACTCAGTTGTAGCCACTCTTTCCGAGCACTCAAATGGAAAAAAAAAGTATAAATCCTAGCCATGTATTTTCTCTCAAACTTCTGGTTATTGCTGTAAAGATAGAATACGATTAAATGCTCGCATTTGATATTCGCATTCAGGGGCAAGCTAATGAGCAAAAGTATAAATGGTTGTATTAATTGCAGAAAAACCCCAAAACAAGGGCGTTCTAAGACATTGTTTTCCGCGATATTGGAAGCGGCTACTCAGGTTTTGACAGAAGAGGGTGGCCTTGTTGCTTAAATCGATGGAACTAAATCTGGAAGCTACGATCTGATCGGCTACACCCACCGATCATCGTAGTCTCATGCCTAAATCTCGTTACAAAACAACTAACTGGAAGCAGTACAATAAAGCCTTAATCAACCGTGGCTCTCTGACCTTTTGGATTGATGAGGAAGCATTCGCCGAGTGGAATCAAAACAAACAAGGCAAGCGTGGTAGGCCTCGCCGATTCAGCGACTTAGCCATTACTACCGCACTGATGGTGAAACGCGTTTTCTGTATGCCATTGAGAGCACTGCAAGGTTTTATAGACTCAGTATTTAAGCTGGCTAACGTCCCGCTTGTTTGCCCACACTACACCTGTATAAGCCGCCGAGCTAAGGAAGTTGAGATTTCATTTAAAACCAAAACCAGAGGAGCAATACAACATCTGGCCATTGATGCCACTGGACTCAAGGTTTATGGCGAAGGTGAATGGAAGGTCAAGAAGCATGGTACTGATGGGAAACGCAGAGTCTGGCGTAAGCTGCATATCGCAGTCGATACCAGCACCCACGAAATAATCGCAGCAGAACTGAGCTTATCTAACGTAACCGATGCCGAAGTGCTCCCCAACTTACTCAAGCAGACACATCGTAAAATCATTGAGATATCAGGTGATGGCGCTTATGACACAAGGGATTGCCATGATGCTATACGGGTTAAGCGAGCGGTACCGCTTATCCCTCCACGAGAAGGGGCAGCCTTCTGGGAGCAAGGACACCCTCGCAACTTAGCAGTAGGTTGCCAGAAGCTCTACGGCTCTAACAAGAAGTGGAAAATGCGGTATGGCTATCACAAGCGCTCGCTATCAGAAACAGCAATGTATCGAGTGAAACAGTTGTTAGGAGGGAAATTAAGCCTTAGAAACTACAACGCTCAAGTTGGCGAGACCTACGCTATGATCAAGGCGCTGAATAAGCTTACAGGGTTAGGCATGCCTGAAACTCAGTACATCGTCTAACAATCAAGCACTATGGGACAGGAATGTCTTATCTCTGAATTAAGCAACAAGGCCGAAGAGGGTATCAGACGATTTACGACATTAAGAGTGGCAGAAAGAGCTGGAATTAGTATTGGGTCCCTTTATCAATATTTTCCTAATAAAGCTTCTATCTTATTCCAATTGCAAATTAATGAGTGGAAAAAAAACCAGCAACTTATTCAAAGCATATTAGAAGACAACGAAATAGCACCATTAGAAAGGTTAGATACTGCTATCCGTTCCTTTGTACAATCGGAATGCGATGAGTCTGACATTCGCAAAGCATTGGTTGATGCATCACCATTCTACCGAAAGACCGAAGATTTTTACGTTGCTAAGGCCAACACTAGGATAAATATTAAACCATTTATCAATGAGTTGATGCCTAACTCTTGCTCGGAATCGTTAGAATTCATCGAAGATCTATTAGTAAGAATTGTTACCAGCTTTGGTAAACAATTTTCTGAAGAAAGTAGAACAGAGGAAGAAGTCGTGCATTACAGCAAAGCAATAGCCAATATGCTTAAAACGCAAATTAACTCATACAAATTAAGAACACTTTGATAATTATCGGCTAGTGTGAAGAGAACACAAAGATTCTTGGATAACCTTTATGCTATGGCAAAGTGAAATAAAACACTTCCAGAAATTGAGCGAGAGAATACAACACAATAAGCAGAGTTTACAGGGATAATATTATATAAATAATAACACATATCGAAACGAGATATTTATGACCTGATGTTCGCTGTTTCCAACACGTCTTTGGACAATTCCGTTTTAGCAAGGTTGCTACTTTAGCAAAGTATGAATTATTAAAAGATGGATAAATTCTTTACGTGATTGTCCAGCATCACTGGATCAGATCGGCGGTAAATATAACATCTTAATCACTGAAGCCAACGCATAGCAAAAATGCCACGCGTTGCGAATTAACCTTAAAGAGTTATATTTTTTTTGCTACGACGGAAAAGATATGCCAATTATGCTCCACACCTTGCGCTGTTTTCCCTGAAACTTTATGCTCTTCCCACTTTTTAATTTTAAAACCTGAAAAGATTTTTCGTAACTTGTCTTCAGTAAAAACAGTAACCTCTGGCCAAAATGCCTCTTTGTCATAATCAGCACTTGCCATTGTGTCATTTGGGCCCAAGAACGAACCACAAAACACCCCATTACTAGAGCTAAGAGAATGGCTTACCTTAGACCAAACATGAGCGAACTGGCTTGGTGGACAGAAGAACAAACTTGCGTCAGCTACGACTAGTGTTGCGTCTGGATAATTGAATGTACTAAAGTCATCTTTAGACAAATGAATACGGTCATCCCCTTTAAATCGTGTCCGACATCGATTAATTGATTCTTCCTCGACATCAAAGGCGTACACTTCAAAACCTTTAGATCTCAAAAACGAAATATCAGAACCAGCACCGCACCCACAATCTATAGCAATACGCTCTTCACCGACTAAACTGAGAGCGTAGATTAAATCTTCTCGTACAGCACGATTTTCCGTCGAGTCATAATATTCATTAATTTCTTTAGTGCTCATTAATAACCCCAGAAAATTTGATTATTTCTACACGGCGCTAAACCGTGCTTCACAGATATATAATGCGGTCTTTCGATTTAGCATTCAACTTTAAATCAATAAGATAGCAACAACTAAATATGTTAGAACGCTCCATGTCGTACCACTTTTACAACTGCTAGTTTCAAATAACTATCAGTAGTGCAAATGCTCATGAACAGAATGCGAATCAAAAAAGGTTTAAGAAACATCGTGGCATTTTTTAGCTAAAAAATGCCACTTTCCAGAGTAGGGAAAGTGGCCATGTATATGTGGCTTAAATAACAATACTGTTTTACATAGCTAGCATATGCAATCAAGATAAACGGGGCAACTGTCGCTCAAAATGATAATTGGACACTTTCGAGCTAGAAAGTGCCACGGGTAAAAATTCAACCTGAGAAGTTCTTGTCGGATAGGCGGCACCTGTTGCCAGGTGCCTCCCTCCTCAGAACCGTACGTGCAACTTTCACTGCATACAGCTCAAGCCTCCACAAAGGCACCGTTAAGCACCCAGTAAATAAATTACCTTTGCGATACACACTTAAAGCTTTAAAACTACCCAATGGTCACTCAGTGAATAAGAAACCACGGTTCGTTGTCAGAAGACGCACTAATTTCATTCGAAATCATCATTTGCTTTTCTTCTTTAATAAAGTTCTTCAAGCTATCTCGCAACGGGAGACCAGCTAGAAGTCAGCTCGCTTTCGCGCCAGATATAAACCTGTATCCCCTTCATTACAAAGGGACATTCGCTTTCTCTAGCCTCCTTTACCTGCATACCTATCGGCAACCCTCACAGGTCGCTTTCCCATAGGGAGGTATACAGGCTTACCCTGTTCCGTATGTTGCGTAAAAATGTCAACTTAGATGCCCACTATAGTGCGAAGAGTACGCTGATCACGAAAGAGTAATGTCCAATCTCTTTCCGACTCTCATTGCCATTTTGGCTACAGCGTATTAACCACTTCCGCTGCTTCATCGTATAACGCACCTTACATGGATTCACATTACATTCATCATATTGACTCCCTAGCACTCACCCGAGCTGTGGTTCTCAGGAGGAACATCTTCTCACGATTCCGTTCCCACTCAGCTAACGACTGAGTTTCGTTACATTGTCGGTTCCGCTGCTTTATTCAGGAACCTAGGGTCATCTGGTGATACAGATGGTTCACTCTTGTCGTGGTGAACAACGCTTCATACGACTTCAGGTCGCACGGACATTTCCGAGTTAGGGCTGGACTCCAACTCGTTTCATTCGGATAAGGAAAAGTATCTGAAGCCTAAACGCTGTATGCACACATTACTTACTTGTAGCTAAACGGGCAGCAAGTCCCAAAAATACCACACCCAATACACCATCGATATGACGGTTTAAACTAAAGTTACGACCTAGCAAAGAACCCAGCTTACTAAAAGAAACAGAGAAAATAGTATTGATACATAAAACAATGCTACTAATAATGATTCCAAGTATGAGTATCTGACTGGTTAAAGCACCATCAGAATGCGTAAACTGAGGCAAGAACATACTAAAGAAGAGTAACGCTTTGGGGTTCATAATATTGTTAAGTAAACCACGGTAGACTAGCTCTTTATTACCCAAAGACTGAATCGTCTGACTTGCAGATACGTCTCCTTTATTCTTTAGCCATCCACGTAATAAATTTATTCCAAGCCAAGATAGATAAATTGCCCCAACAATTTTGATTACCAATACCAAAGGTGGCATCGCTTGCATCAGTTTTCCTAAGCCAAATGCTACTAACAGTGTTTGAATTAACCCCGCAATGAAAATACCAAGTGACACCATTACTCCAGCTTTAAAGCCACGAGTCGTAGAATATGTTGATATGAGTACTAAATCTGGCCCCGGAGAAATTGCTAAGAATATAGTGGTAACAAAGAATAGCGGTAATATCGTGGTATCAATCATTTTTACTGGCTCCTTTCTGTTTGCCAGACTTTACCGACTAATCATTTGAGATGAAAGCTGAATGACTGCCACAGGTAAAAATTCAGCTTGTGAAGCTTCTGGACATTTATTTGCCAGCGCTTTCGCTAAATTAGCAAACCATCAATAACCAAAGGGCGCGAATATACTTTGTTAATCTGATGTAAAAAGAACTTTTTCCCTGTAATCTTTATTCCATGCGGCTTGGTTCATCTTTCTTGGTACAGACAAGTTACCCTCTGATTTTCTAAATAGGTTCTGCACAAAGCGACGACAACAAGCCATATTCAACGCTGAATCCCCAGCGTAAATTCGCTGCTCGTCTTCTTTGAAAATTACGTCCAACGCCCAGTGCTGCTGATTCTCAATATGCCAATGCTTTCTTGTTGCCTTTGAGGCTAACTCTAAAGATAAATGGTCTGTGCAAATATAGTACGAGGTTTCATAACTTCCTTTCCCTTTGACACTCCTATCTCTTACCACTGCAACAATGCTTTTTACGAGACACCACTTCTGTCTGAGTGCTTCGCTGAAGGCTGCAGGAAGCACGTAAACCTCACGAACCTCTTTTCTACCATGCCCTTTCTCTTCCGTGATGTATGATTCCTGTTTATCTTCAGGCAAAGCCCAATAGTATTGGAATTGCACATCAATTTCTGCTAATAAACTTGGTTGATTCAGTTTAACTTGTACTAGGATATCTCCACCTTTATCAACTACTTTATTCAGTGTTTCAACCTGACAATGCAGGGCATCAGCAGTTAATAAACATCCTTTGATATCTAAAGCGTCTAGCATGTTTCTTATTGCTAGCAGCTCCATACCTTTGCCGTCACAAGGTTGGTGTGTGAGAGTCAAACCCTCGTCTACATCAAATGCCGAAACCATATAGAGGGGGTGCTGTTGTTTGCTTGCTTTTGCCCCTTTTAGAACCTTCCCATCAACACTGATTATAGGCTGTGCATGCTTCTCTCTGTGCAAATTGACCCAGCCCACCATAGCTTCCAATAGCGTCTCTGGCACAACGGATCTCATGATCGCAGCTATATTATGTCGAGTGGGAAGACCATTTTCGTAGGGGAAATACTCACGTAACCACTCGATATTTCCTTCACCGAAATCCTTAATCTCTGTCCATTTATTTTGACCACAAATCATGGCTGTTATGACCACGAAAGCGACTTCCATAACAGGATAAACTTGATTGATGTGCGAACGGGTATCTTTCACTTTTTTAAGTTGCTCAATGATAATCATGTGCGAATTTCTCATGTTTTTTTACTTCATGATCAGATCGTGATTATCTAAAAAAGTTCCCTGTAAAATAAATCCATTATTTTCAATGGTTAAAGTTCGATCCCGCCCTTCCGATCGCCATACCTGTATTTTCTGGTGTCGTAGAAATTGGCGTGTACCAAGGTTGAATAAATTCAACTGCGTCGCCCTTTTTACACAAGTGTTCTGAATTTCCTGAATAGCTTGAATATGGAATTTTATTATTCATGTTAAAACCGCCATTGAATATTTTTTTCTTCTTGTTAATATCTTTCAAAAATGGAGACAGCAGCATGGTATAGAACTTCAAATAATCAATGGGTTTGGTGCTGTTATAAATAAATACATTGTAAATAACAGTCCATTCTCTTTTATTTTTGGCTATCAGAATTATGATGAACTGATCAACCAACACCCGTTCTTTTCCCGCAGTGCTAAATTATTTCCTTTTCCAAACCGTTTAAACTTAGGTCGCTACAGTTTCGACAACCAAAACCATCAACTCCCAGCTAACTTTCCTTGGTCTGATCACGCCGTACATGGCCTTCTCTACAACCAACCTTTTTCAATCACAAACAGCGTGGCCGATGAAGAGTCAGCCAGTGTGACGCTTGAGTATCAAACGTCGTCTTTACATCCAGGTTTTCCGTTTGCTTTTAACCTTGAAACTACCTTCACCATCGACACAACGGGTAAGCTCTCTTGCTCAACAACCGTCTCTAATTGTGGTGATTATGCCTTCCCATTCGGTGATGCTTGGCACCCTTACTTCTCGCTCGGCAGTGACCTAGAACAGTGTGAAATAACCATGTCGCCTTGCGCTGAGGTCGTACACGAGAACGACCTACCCAATGGTGACAAGCATGCTTTTGATCGTTCCTCTCTGAGTGAAGACCTGATGAATCAAAGCCTAAATCACTGCTTTGAATTCGAAGCGACTGCGACCAACCAACTGACTTTGACACGCTCAGATTCATCTGCAGCAATTCACTATCAACAAGACGCGAGCTACCCATTTGTTCAGCTCTACACTCCAACGAGTGAACAGAGCATTGCAATAGAACCCATGACTTGCCCTGCCGATGCATTCAATAACCAGATTGGCTTATTGACGCTGAGCCCAAACCAGTCCCAAACCTTCACTTGGCAATGCCAAGCCACCTATCAACCAAAATAACCAAACGAAAGAGCAATAAAGGGCGCATAAAGCGCCCTTCTCTTTGTTAACCTAAAACCACTTCTACAGTGTGCTCACCCGATGTAAATACCGGTGCTTTATTACCTGAAATCAGGTCACCATTGACCTTCATCTCAACCACACCTTTACACACGTTGCTTGGGTTCGTGACATGAATATGATAAGTCGCACCACGGAACTGACGACGGACTTTAAACTCAGGCCACTCAGCCGGAATACAAGGATCCACCAGCAAACCATCAATTTCAGGTCGAACACCCAGAATCCACTGTGTACCCGCAACGTATGTCCAAGATGAAGTACCCGACAGCCATGCATTACGACCTAGGCCGAACTGTTTATGTTCGTCGCCCAAGATGTTTTGCGGGTAGCAGTATGGCTCTGACTCAAAGGTATCAATGTCGTCGTTCTTCGAAGCCGGGTTAATTTGACGGTAGTACTCATAAGCACGCTCGCCGTTACCCATTTTCGCTTCTGCGATCATCACCCATGGGTTTGAATGCAGGAAAATACCGCCGTTCTCTTTCGCACCCGGTGGGTAAGTCGAAACACCACCTAGCTGTGGATCAAAACCGTTGTAGCCTGGCGTTGAAAGCTTGATGCCATTGGTTGTGTTTAGCTTGTTATAAACCGAATCCAGCGCCTGTGTGGCACGCTCTTGTGTCGCAAAACCAGAAATCACAGGCCAGCTTTGACCGTTAGTATAGATCTGCCCTTGCTCATTCTTGTGAGAACCAATCGGCATGCCTTGCTCATCAAAGTAACGTACAAACCATTCGCCATCCCAACCGCACTCATTCACAGTGCTCTGCATCTGTTGGTATTGCTCTTTGAACTGAGCTGTTAGTTGTTCCTCACCGCGCAGCTCACAAAGGTCCAACATATCAAGCAGGGCTTTACCGTACATGTTAGCTACCATCATCGACTCAGCACCTGTTGGCAGGTTCACCGTGTCATTCCAGTCTGCAAAACCTAATAACGGTAGGCCGTGCTCTCCCGTATTGGTGTACGTAAATTCAATTGCGCGGCACAGGTGATCCAACACAGTTCCTGTTTCCACAGGCTTACCCGCTTTGTCTTTTTGGTAGAACGGGATCTCTTTATTTAAGAAATCAGCATTGCCTGTCTCTTTCACATATTGAGTGACGGCGTAGATGATCCATAGGTGATCGTCGCCGTAGTAATCCGGGCGATCTTCTTCTTCACGTGAGTCACCAGCGTTCGCTTCCATGGTCGATGGGAAGAACTGATGCATCGCAGAACCATTGGTGTTTTGCACCGATAGCAGGCGCTCAATGAACTCGCGCGCCTCTTCTGGCATATGAGTAATAACGCCCAATGTATCTTGTGAAGAATCGCGGAAACCGATGCCGCGTGCGCCATAACCAAGCTGATACAGGGACAGGTAACGAGACCAGTTTTTAGTGGTGTGGCATTGGCGTGGGTTGTGTACGTTAAGCATCGAGTTCATAGCCGGATCTGGCGTTTCAACCTGAACCGCTTGTAAATAAGAATCCCAGTGCTCAGCCAGTTCAGCGAATGCCGAATCAACCACTTGGTGGTCACGGTATTTAGCCAGTAAAGGTTGCGCTGCATCTAGGCTCTCTTCTTGTGCAATTTGTACAACCGTACGTTCAGTCTGCTCTGGAGATAACCAACCTAAACGCAGATTTAGTGCACCAATATTGTCACCGCGCAAACACTCGGTGTTGCCAAGTTCGTCGTTTTCTAACGCTTGTGGCGCAGCCCATGTACCATAGCCAAACTGACCAAGGAATGACTGGCGGTCACCGTCAAATGACGTCGCTGGGCGATCCGCTGTCATCAGGTTTACTGCATAGTCACGCTTCATGAAAGCATACTGCTCAAGCACTGTGTGACCCGACTCTTGCTGGTGTGCTTTCAGTGTCATGGTTTGTGGAACCCAATCTGCATTCAGTAGCTGCTTAAGCGCATCGAAGTGTGTGAATTCGTAGACTGGCACTACATCAACGTGCAGCGCTTTGTCTGAAATGTTGGTGACTTTGATGTCTTGTAGTAGTACTTGGTCTGCTTTTGGTACAAAGAACGTCGCTTCACAACGCACACCAAACGCTTCTGCGATGATGGTGGTGTAAGACAAGCCTGTATGGTTTTCAAACTTATCAAGCGGCTTCAGAGTTGGTGTGTAGAAAGGTGAAAACACCTCTACGTTACCCGCTTCATCACGCACCTTGAGGTACATGGTCGAGCCTTTAAAATCTGAGTTTGGTAGTTGTGCAATGTACTTGGTGATACGGTTCAGTGCCGGGTCGCCTTTACACAACAACACGCCGCCGTTGCTATCGACAATGCCACCGAAATCTAATGTACCCACATAGTTACACCATTTGATCGGTGTGCATGGTGTGGTTGCTACGTATTCTTTGTTTTTATCGTCAAAATATCCGAATTTCATCATCACTATCCCTAGCCCCTCCAAAATCAGGAGGAGCCAAAACAATTTGTCGTAAGTAGAGTGGTATCAGCTCGTTGGCTGACTTAAGTTGACTGGCTAGATCGTAATTGACTAGCTCGCTAGCGAGTTCTCACTCAGTGCGTCAAACAGGTGGAAAGCATCCAAATCTAAGTAAAGTGTCAGTTCTTTCACATCCACTTCAGCAGCTTGGGTCTCAACCATCAGCGGTTGGCCGCCGATTTCTGTTTTCAGAAGAATGCTCGCACCTAGTAGTTCCTTGTCTTTGATTTTCACAGGGAATGGCAGCACACGGTCGTGGTCAACTTGCTCCGCACGTAGGTGGATGTCTGTTGGACGAACACCAAAGTGAAGCGCTAGGTTTTTAGAAGCCAAAGATTTAAAACGCTCCGGCAGTGGGATATGAACATCACCAAGTTCAACGAAGTATTCACCTTCTTTTTCAATCAGTTTCGCTTCCAACATGTTCATTGACGGGTTACCAATGAATTGCGCGACAAACTTGTTAGCTGGACGCTGGAATACCTCGGTTGGTGTGCCCACTTGAGCAACATAACCGTCTTTTAGGATCACGATGCGATCCGCTAGCGTCATCGCTTCAATCTGATCGTGTGTTACGTAGATCGTGGTGGTTTTAAGCTCGCGGTGTAGGTGTTTGATCTCTTCACGCATTACGCCACGCAGTTTTGCGTCTAGGTTAGATAACGGCTCATCAAACAAGAATACTTTAGGGGTACGAACCATCGCGCGGCCCATTGCCACACGTTGACGTTGACCACCAGAAAGCTCTTTTGGCTTACGGTTTAGTAACGGATCAAGCTCTAGCATTTTCGCCGCTTTTAGTACTTCTACGTCGATTTCTGCTTTCGGCATGCCTTTCAGTTTTAGTGCGAAGGCGATGTTCTCGTACACCGTCATGTGTGGATACAGCGCGTAGCTTTGGAATACCATCGCTAAGTCACGGTCTTTTGCATCGACCTTGTTCATCACTTTGCCACCAACCACGATGTCTCCAGAGCTGATGCTCTCTAGGCCTGCAAGCATACGTAGTGTGGTTGACTTACCACAGCCAGATGGGCCAAGGAAAACCACGAACTCACCGTCTTCAACCGTAAAATCAAACTCTTTTACAACCTCAACATCACCGAATGATTTTTTGATGTTCTTAAATTCTACTTTAGCCATTATCTGTTCTCCTCAGCGCGCTCTTGAAGCATGTTTCGGTACGCAATTGCGCTCTGTTTCAGTGTTCTTTCTTGGGTGGTGTAATCAACATGGACGATGCCAAAGCGTTGGCAGTAGCCGAATGCCCACTCAAAGTTATCCATCAGGCTCCACGCGAAGTAACCATCCACTTTCACACCGGCTTCAACTGCGTTGTGAACCGCTTCGATATGACCTTGGAAGTAACGAACACGTTGGTCATCCATCACTTGTCCGTTAACACGCTCGTCGTTACCTGCTGCACCATTCTCTGTGATGTAGATAGGCGGCATGTTTTCGTAACGCGCATCCAGTCTTACCAATAAATCAGTTAAACCTTGTGGGTTGATTTCCCAGCCGATGTAAGTGTGTTCTGCGTCAGTCTGTTTTACTGATTCAATGTCACCATTCTCATTGAAGCGAGCGACATTGCGTGTGTAGTAGTTGATACCGATGTAATCAACTGGTGCACTGATGATGTCTAGATCGCCTTCTAAAATCATCGGCATGTTCATCGCTTGACGGTCGACGACTGGCTGTGGGTATTCACCTTTCAGTACAGGGTCGATGAACCAGTGGTAGTTCTCTGCTTCACAATAGTCTGCAGCGCCTTGGTCTTGCGGTGTCAGTGGGTAAGCCGGAGTCGCGTTAAACACCACGCCATGCTTAGCATGAGGTGCATTCTTACGAAGAATCGGCATCGCCAAACCATGACCTAGCATTAAGTGATGAGAGGCTAAGAAGCCTTCTTTTTCACCCTTGATGCCTGGCGCGTGCTCGCCCCAACGGTAGCCTAGGAATGCAGACACAAACGGTTCGTTCAATGTTGTGTAAACATCAATCTTATCGCCAAAGTAGTTACTCACCACTTCTGCGTATTCTGCGAACTTGTAAGACGTTTCACGGTTCAACCAACCGCCTTTGTCTTCAAGGTATTGCGGCAGATCCCAGTGATAAAGCGTTACGTAAACCTTCATCCCACGAGCATGACACTCATCGATGATCTGCTCATAAAACTCTAGGCCTTGCTGATTCACCACACCGTCTTGCGGCAGGATACGTGGCCAAGCAATGGACAGGCGGTAAGCATCAACGCCTAGGCCTTGAATCATCTCGATATCTTGTTGCCACAAGTGGTAGTGATCACACGCCACGTCACCATTGTCGCCGTTATCTACCTTACCCGGCTTCTTACAAAACGTGTCCCAGATAGACGGTGTACGACCGCCCTCTTCAACGCCGCCTTCAATTTGGTATGAAGATGTCGCGACACCGAATAAAAATTCCTTACTGCGTAACTTTGAATCACTTGGAAGTTGAAATTTATTCATTGTTATAACCCTTAAACCTAACCTTTAACTGCGCCGGACGTTAAACCACTGATCATCTGTTTCGATGCGAACAGGTATGTAATCACGAGTGGTAAAATAGAAATTGTGGTACCTAGCATTACAGCGCCCCATGGCGTATTCGGAATACCTTGAACACTTCGTAGTGCTTGTGTGATGACGTAATTGTCAGGGTTGTTCAGCACCACGAGAGGCTGCATAAACATGTTCCAGAAGAAGACGAACTGCACGATAGCCAATGTTGCTAGTGCTGGTTTCATCAGTGGCAGTACCACACTCCAATACGTTCTGAACTCACCTGCGCCATCTAACTTCGCCGCTTCTAACAGCTCTTTAGGAATCGATGCAATCACGTGCTGACGCATCAAGAAGATACCAAATGGTGTGGTGGTGAACGGTAGCCATACCGCCATGTGGTTATCAAGCAAGCCTAAGAATTTCACGATCATGAAGTAAGGGATCAAGCTAAGCACAGGCGGAATCGCCATTGAGCCAACCAGCATGCCGAACAACACGTTCTTACCGCGGAACTTAAACACAGCAAATGCGTAGCCACCCATGCTACAAAACAGCAGCGAGATGGTAGTGCCTAAGAAAGCCACGTAAATCGAGTTAAACATCGCTTTCCAAAACGGCATGATTTCCAGCAGTTTTGCGTAGTTCACCATCAGGCTGTCGCCAATCGCAAAGCTGATACCTGAACCGAAGATTTCCGAACGGTCACGTGTTGAAAGCAGAGCTGACCACACAAACGGGAAAACCGTAATGATTGCGGAAACAATCAGTAATATGCCGAGCATGACCATCAAGATCTTAGTCATGATGTACATGGTGCGTTCGCTTGGCATTAGGCCACTTAGTGGTGAGGTATTTGTCTTAATTGATGTCGACATCTTAATGTTCCCCTAAGCCTTTCTTACCGAAGAATAAAAATTGAACCAAAGTACAAGACGCGATGAGTGCAAACAGAAGCCATGAAATTGCTGACGCTGTGCCCATTTCTAACCATTCCCAACCCACTTTGTAGAGGTACATAGAGATAGTTAAACCAGATTGACCTGTACCACCTGTACCACGCGTTAGAACGAACGGTTCTTCAAACATTTGCAGGTTACCGATGATGGTCATGGTGATTGCAAAGAAGATGAATGGACGAATCATTGGTAGTGAGATGTTCCAGAAGCGGCGGAAGGCATTGGCACCGTCCATACGAGCAGCTTCTAAAATGTCTTTAGGAATCGTCATTAAACCTGTGGTGTAAAGGACGATGTTAAAACCGGTGTATTTCCAGAAAACCATGATCGCGATAGACGGCTTCACCATAGTGGCATCGTCTAACCAGCGGATTGGTTGAAAATCGTTAACCCAAGCAAATGCCCAACCAAACAGTGTGCTATCAGCCAGTGCCATTAGCGTTTGGTTAATGATTCCTGAGTTAGGAGAGTACATATTGAAGAAAATCAGTGACGCTGCGACCGTTGATGTGATGAACGGTAGAAAGTACGCCGATGTTAGCCAGTGACGCATACGGTCACCCATTGAAACCAACATGTAAGCCACTGGAATAGCAACTAAATGCTGAGCCACACCCGATGTGATTGCTAGCCACAATGTGTTCTTTAATGAACGCCATAGCCACGGGTCAGTCAAGGCAATGTGATAGTTCTCAAAACCAACGAACTGCATTGCGTCCATGCCCTGTACTGGGTTCCATTCGTGGAACGACAGGTAAACAGAGAACAACAGCGGGAAGATCCCAAATACAGAAAAAATGATCAGAAACGGCAGAAGAAATCCATACGGTGTAAGCGCTTTCAAATTCAGACGAGAAAAAAAGCTTGGCTCCGAAGGTTCTATCGTTGTGCTCGCTGTATGATTCATAGTAACGACCTCTTAAAAAGGAAGCGCGTTATCCACGCTTCCTCACTTACTTAAAGTAAAACCAAATTAAAGATTACGCGTACGACGCTTAATTAGGCGCTCTGCCTCTTTAAGTGCAGTTTTGATGTCCTTGCCTTCATCAAGCACTTCCATCAATGCATTCTCTAAAATAATAGAACGTGCTACGTGGTCGCCTTGAGCTGGAGATACTGGCTTGATGTTCTGTGCCACTTCTGCAAATAGAAGACGTGCTTTCTGACCACCTAGGAACTCCATCTCTTCTTGGAACAGATCATCGTCATACGTCGTTACGTTCGCTGGGAAAGCCGCAATCGTTTCGAAGTGCTTAAGTTGAACTTCACGGTCAGTCGTCATGTACTCGATAAGCGCCCATGCTTCATCTGGGTTTTCAGATTGCGTTGGGATAGATAGGAATGAACCACCCCAGCTGCCGTAGATACCATCAGGAAGGTTTTCTACTGCCCACTTACCTTTGGTTTCAGGTGCAATCCAGTTGTTTAGGTGACCAAGTAGCCAAGCGCCAGAAAGTTGAGTTGCAAATGTGCCGTTGCGGAAGCCTTCGTACCATTCGTTAGACCAAGCCAGAATGCGGCCATCTAAGCCTTTGTCACGAATCTCTTTTGCTACTTCAAACGCGTGAACAAAGCGCTCTGATGTCACAACTGGGTTGCCATCTTTATCGAAGTAAAGACCTTCGCCTTCAGGAACTGTAGTAAAGATGATTGCTTGTGCTACGTCGGCTGCTGAAGCGATAAGCTGTACGTTTTGCTCTTTTAGTTTCTCACCAGCTGCGATGTATGAATCCCAATCTTTGATTGCGTCTTCTACATTGATGCCCGCTTTTTCAAATACGTCGGTACGGTAGTACATAACACCAGGACCAAGGTCGACAGGAATACCGTACATGTCGCCATCAGCACCTTTACCTTGTGCCCATGCGTAAGGTGCGAATCGTTCTTCGTATTTATCTGCACCGTAGTTTTCAGACAAGTTAACTAGGCCGCCAGAGCCAACGAATGGACCGATTTTCTCTACGTCCACAACAATCACGTCACCCGCACCTGAGCCCGTTGCTAGGTTAGTGGTTAGTTTTGTGTGGTGGTCACCGTGGTTGTTCATAAGGTAATCAACTTTGATCCCTGTTTCCTTTTCGAAATCAGGCAGTAATACCTTCAGGCTACTATCGAAATCAGGGAAACCGTCGAAACGAATCTCTTTGTCAGCTGCGTTTACCGCTGTTGTACCTAATCCTAAAGCAACCGCGCATGAAAGCGCTAAGGTCTTAAATTTCATGTTCTATCCTTAATATTTTTATAGGGTAACCAGTAAATCCGATACCGAGTTTCTAGTGACCAACGTCGGCAGCAATTTAAAGTTCACGTCATGTTTAATTTTCTTTAGCTTTTGCAGAGTGAGCTGCACTGCTTCAATGCTCATCTCTTCAATGGGGAAATTTATGGTGGTCAAACTAGGGGTCAGATAGCGCGCGAAGATGGTGTTATCGAAACCCACAAGCGAGATGTCTTTCGGAACCGACAATCCCTCGTTGTGTAAGACTTCGAAAGCGCCAAATGCCATGTGATCGTTTGAAGCAAATACCGCTGTGAAGTGGCACTTACGGTTGATCAACTTCTTCATAGCACTGATGCCGGTCTCTTCAGTAAATCCCGCCTCAGAGACCAAGGCTTCATCGTATGGCACACCCGCTTCTTCCAGTGCCTTGCGATACCCCTGCAAACGCCCCCTAGCGTCTGCTTTATCTAAAGGCCCGGTAATACACGCGATATCTGTATGTCCCTTTTGCAAAAGATATTGAGTAGCGAGTAGCCCCCCGACTTCGTTATCAATATCAATGCAACTCATCGCCATTTCTGGGATGAAGCGGTTAATTAAAACCACAGGGGTCCCCTGTTCTTCCAATTCAATTAAATAGTCATCACTGAGCAGTTGAGTATGAAGAATCAAAGCATCGACACGACGCCCCAACAGAAACTCCACAGACTCGCGCTGCCCTTGTTCGGTGTTCGAACCCGCTGTAACCACAGCGTGGTAACCGAAGCGGCGTAGGTTTTCCTCTATGCAGTGCAAGATGCCTGAATAGAAAGATCCGCCCAGTTCTGGAACAACAACACCCACACTTCCGGTACGACTTGAAGCCAAAGCCTGAGCGATAGAGTTCGGGCGATAGCCCAGCTCTTTGATCGCCTTTTCAACCTTTAGCTTCTTGTCGTGACTCACTCTACTGGTGCCGTTGATAACCCTAGACACTGTCGCTTGAGACACACCTGCATGCTCTGATACGTGTTTAATTGTTGCCACTCGAACCTCGATACTTCATTAGCTTGTAACCGCTTACAAAACGATTATTAAGAAATTACGTTTTAGTTGAAGTGAGTGTCATCACACTAAACTTGGAGGTAAAAAGGCTGGATTTGGAAATCTTGAAAGCGCTTACAGATTCACTTCACGCCATGAAACTGTTTCATGAGATTATTGTTAACATTATTAGAATGACATCTCGTTAATTGCCATTCAGATCAAAAATCAGCTCGTTCTCCCCGTTTCTCTGTAAGCACGATTCGATGATAAACCCGCAGCAGACGGTAATATACGGGGCGAAATTGACCCTATTATTTCAGTGTCTATGCGAAATTGTATGGGAACATTTCAATTAATCCTAAGGTCTGATAAACCTCTTCTGGGCATAAAAAGCAGAATAGATACAACACTTTCAATGATGCCTACAATCACAACCGCTTCCTGAATCCTGGCGATTAAAACAATGATGGAATGGGTAGAGTAAGTCGCTTTCAAACAAAGCTATCTACTGTCACTGGATCTATAAAGACGGGATAATAGTGTGTTGCAAATAAGAGCTAACTGTCGCCGGAACAACAGAGTCTTAAGATGAAACTAAAATCTAGTGGCGAAAAAAAGGGCACAAAGAATGTGCCCAAGAATGGAGTTATTTAACGTGCCCTAATCAATCTGCCTTTAGGGCTAAAATGGACAGTATTACGTGCTCTTAACAAGCATGGATATTCGAAAGCATGGCTCCTTGAAAATATGCCGAATTCAAAGAGCTGCGCTTTCTATAGCTGTGATTACCACCAAGCTTCAAACATTGCGCCGAACGACAATGTATCAACATTCGTTGTCTTCACTGTGTTGCCTTTCGTTTCTACATCACCCACGGTTGTGTAGAAGCGAAGCATTGGACGGCTCCAAGGTAAACCACCTAGAGAAACGTTTTGAGACAGCGTTACTTTCCACGCGTTCTCTTCACCGTCGTCATCGTAATCAACCATGCCGTAGCCAGCCTCTAACCATGTAGAGTGAACATCATCCCATTGGTATTGTGGACGAACGATACCCGCGTATTCCGTGTTCTCACGGTCTAGATCTGAGCCTGAGTTGTCTTTGTACGACACTAAGTAATCAATGATGAAGTTGTCTGTTGCTGCGTAGCTACCTTCAACACTTGCGTACAAAGTTTGGTAATCACCTTTCAGGTCAAATACAGATGAATCCGCACCGTCACCATACTTAACTACCAACTTGTTAGACTCACCCAAGCCTAAGGTTGCACCCAATAGGTATGCCGTTTCATCGCTGACTTTTGGATCACCCGCTACGTCAGAGTCTGCTTCATCTGAAGCAAAACCATAGTTCGCATATAGGTCTAGTTGGCCGATACCCGCGTTAATTGAATGAAGCTTAGAAGTAATTGCGTATCGACCGTTGTCGTTCACTAGGCCGCCTTTCACTTGGCCAACAAAGCCCATGTCTAGCTTGGCACCGCCAAAATCTAGGTTGTTAAAACCAGCGCCTTGACCATCGTGAGACATCCAGAAGTAATCGTTCAAACCTTGTTGCGGACGTTGATGGAAGTCACGACCAGCCCACATGTACAGCTCAGGCTGGCTTTCAAATACATTGGTTACACCAGCGTACATTTTTTTCATGCTCAGGCCACCGTCGTCAGCCCACGAGTCAGCTTCCCAGTGGTCAGCCATGAATACGATGTCCCAGATAGCGCCATTGTCAGCTTGGAAAAGCTTAGCTAACTGAACTTCGCCACCGTTGGCTTCGTTACCCAAACGACCAACAGAACGGCCTGTTGTACCGATGTCTACGTAACGCTCATCACCACTTTTGTAGTGAGCGCCGTAACGAGCGTAACCAGAGAAGACGATACCGTCTGGCACAGTTGTTTCTGAAGTTAGAACCGCTTGTTGTTGATCATCAACATACTTGATGTCACCAACTTGAGATTCTAACTCTAAGATTCGTTGTTCTAGAGCAGCAAGATCAGTTTCTGCAGCAAAAGAAGAGAGTGAAGCAAGCGAAGCCGCCACTGCGACCGTTATTGGCAAAAGCTTAAATTTTTGCATTGTAATTGCCTATTATTTTTTTGAGTTTTCATCGAACAGGGAAATATTAAGCAATGAAAGCGTTGAAAAGTTAGCCGCTGTTCACATTGATAAATTAGCTTCTGAGCCATGAAACTTTTAGAAAATTCATGGGCAAAAGTATTAAATAAAGATCAGTCATTTAGATTGAATAATGCGTAAAATATCAGCTTGAAATCGCTTTCATTTCATCAATAATGGCGGGGTCTATCACGGAAAAGTGTGTGTGAAAATGAAGGAAATATGGTGCAGTTTTGATTGATTTTCATATATATGAAAAACCTCAAAATCTAAGGTCGATTTTGAGGCTTTTTGGTCTGAATCAAACACCCAATTGTGTAGAATCAAGCATTATCTAAAACGAATCTAGAGATTCAACGCCCATATTGAACAGCGTAAATGCATAGATATCGGCAGTGAGATCGATCGCTTTACTCAGTGGCATGCCCGCACCGTGACCCGCATTCACATCAATACGAATCATCACAGGCGCACCACCTTCATGCTTATCTTGCAGCTCTGCAATGAACTTATAAGAGTGCGCTGGCACCACGCGGTCGTCATGATCGGCGGTCGTGACCAACGTTGCTGGGTAATCGACACCACGCACCACATTGTGAACCGGAGAATAACCAAGCAAGTATTCAAACATCTCTTTGTTTTGCGCGGAAGTACCGTAGTCGTACGCCCAGCCCTCGCCAGACGTGAAGGTGTGGTAACGCAGCATATCTAGCACCCCAACAGCAGGCAGAGCCACTTGGAACAGCTCAGGCCTTTGTGTCATACAAGCCCCCACCAGCAAGCCACCATTAGAACCGCCGCGGATCGCTAACTTGTCACTGCTGGTATAGTTTTCTTCGATTAAGAACTCGGCTGCGGCAATAAAGTCATCAAATACGTTTTGCTTCTGTTGTTGTGTACCCGCTTTGTGCCACGCTTTGCCATATTCGCCACCACCACGCAGGTTCGGCACCGCATACACACCACCGAGTTCCAACCAACTGCCCACCGTACCAGAGAAAGAAGGCGTTAGGCTAACGTTGAAGCCACCATAGGCGTACAACATGGTTGGGTTATTACCGTCCAGCTTTAGTCCCTTTTTATAAGAGATAAGCATCGGAACTTGTGTACCATCTTTAGAGGTATAGAAGACTTGCTTAGATTCGAACTTGTCCGATTCAAACGGAGACTCAGAGCGCTGATAAATTTCTGAGCGGCCAGATTCAACATCAAAAGCGAAAATAGTGGGCGGCGTAACATAGTTGGTGAAGGTGTAATAAAGCTGAGTTTGCTCTTTTTTACAACCTAAGCCACTGGCTGTTCCCAGACCGGGTAAGTGGATTTCACGAACGAGGTTACCTTGGTAATCCAGCTGCTCAATTTTCGACACCACATCCACCATGTAATGAGCAAACAAATAGCCACCCCCAGTGCTGATGTCTAATGGCTGTGGCTTTTCAGGGATGATGTCTCGCCACTGGTGAGTGCCAGTATCAAAGCTCACCACCTTACCGTTCGGTGCATCCAGATTAGTGTATAGAATAAAGGTCTCATCTTGGTTATCGATGAGATACGTATCGCTATCTACATGATCAATCAATGTGTTCAGCGATTGTTCTTGTGAATTTAAGTCGATATAAAACAGCCTGTTACCCGACGTCGATTCTTTGCCAAGAATAATTAGGTAACGATCGTCTTCGGTGGTGTAGCCGGACACATAGCGGTGCTGCTCGGCGTTGTTCGCACCGAAGATCACCTTGTCGCTCGCTTGCTCTGTACCCAACTCATGGAAGTACAGCTTGTGTTGTTCAGTACGAGCTGAGAGTTCACTGCCATCTGGTTTGTCGTAGCTGGAATAGTAAAAGCCACGATTGCCTAACCAAGAGATACCGGTAAATTTAGCATCAGTGATTTCCGTTTCGAGCTGTTGTTTAGTCTCGGTATCAATCACGAAGATCTTGCGCCAGTCACTACCGCCCTCAGAAATGCTGTACGCCACCAAGCTGTAATCTTTCGAGAACGAAACAGAGCCCAATGATGTGGTGCCATCTTCCGAGAAGGTGTTCGGGTCTAGGAACGCTTCAACCTGCTGACCCTCTTTTTGACGATAGAGAATGCTGTGATTCTGCAGGCCATCATTCTTATAGAAATAGGTGTAATCGCCTCTTATGAACGGCTGCGAGCTCTTTTTGTAGTCTTGCGCTTTTGCCAATCGCTCTCGCAGTTCTGCGCGATACGGGATTTGATCGAGGTAATCGAACGTGACTTCATTTTGGCTCGCCACCCACTGCGCCGTTTCGTCACTTCTGTCGTCTTCTAACCAACGATATGGGTCTTCGATTATCTGACCAAAATAGTCATCGCTGACGATCTGTTTGTTGGTGATTGGATATTGATACTCTTTTAAATAGCTCATCGTGATCCTTATTAAAAATAGTGTGAAATCGTCAGATAACGAGTTCTGATGTGTTCAATCAATAACTTAATCTTATTGGGCGGCTGGCGCGTAAAAGGGTACACCGCATAAATACCGAGCTTCTTACCCACTAAGTCAGGGAAGATATCCACCAGCTGACCGTTGCGAATATCGTGATAAACCAGACAACGTGGTACGTACGCCACTCCATGACCACCCAGCGCCGCTTTTCTTAATGCCGTCGCGTTGTCAGTCGAGAAAGAACCCGAGACACGCACAATGTACTTATCGTTGTCGGTACAGCCATCTTTACTGTGCAAGAACTGCCATTCGCTGGCACCCGTTGTTTGATAAGCGTATTGCAAGCAATTGTGCTGCACTAAGTCTTTAGGCAGCATCGGCTTGCCGTTCTTGGCGATATACGAGGGCGAGGCACACACCACCCATTGTGAATCCAATATATGACGGGCAATCAAGCTTGAGTCTTCCAGATACCCCGTACGAATCACCAAGTCCAAACCATCTTCTACTAAGTCAACAAAGCGATTGTCCAGTGACATATCGACTGTTAAACCTGGATGCATATTACAAAACTCGGCAACGGCGTCTGCAAGAATCAAATCTCCAGAGATAGTAGGCACTGACATTTTGATATGGCCGCTGACATTTTCACCAAAGCCTGAAACTGCATCCATAGCCTCTTGAGTCGCCTGCTTCACATTTTTGGCTCCGTGCAAAATTGCCTTGCCCGCCTCAGTCAAGGTCAATTTACGCGTCGTTCGATATAATAATTGCACGCCAATTTCTTCCTCTAGGCGTGCAATTCTTTTACTAACTACCGAATTTGTAAGGTTATTTTGCTCTGCCACCTTACTAAAACTGCCCAGTTCTACTACCTGTGAAAACAGGATCAAATCGTCTGCTCGCATCTGATTGTGCCAATTTTGGAATTAATTACTTTCATTATTTCCCTATATCAATAAAAAATAAAGGGGTAAATTCACACCAAATTAACAAAACAATTACAAAAGAGTCATTCCAATTACAAGATTCGCAACCAAATGGTTCCCGTTTAGAGGCCAATAGCGAGTCAAAAAATGACAACCCATAACGTGTTATCTACTTCAAACATGAACGTTTGAAAACAGTACGAGGAAGTACCCATGAGTGAAACTCTACTAGCTCTATTGGCCTTTTCACCAATAGTTGTTGCAGCGATTCTGCTGGTCGGCCTGAACTGGCCTGCGAAAAAAGCGATGCCAGTTGCATTTGCATTAACCGTTGCTATTGCCCTATTTGCTTGGGATATGTCTGGCACTCGCGTGTTGGCCTCTGTATTCCAAGGTTTCGGTATTACCGTGTCGGTTCTCTGGATTGTGTTCGGCGCCATCTTCTTATTAAACACTTTGAAACACACCGGAGCTATCACCACCATCCGCAACGGCTTCACCGACATATCCACTGACCGTCGTGTTCAGGCGATCATCATCGCTTGGTGTTTCGGTTCCTTCATTGAGGGCGCATCAGGCTTCGGTACACCTGCAGCTATTGCAGCGCCGCTACTGGTTGCTATCGGCTTTCCAGCGCTTGCTGCGGTATTGATGGGCATGATGATCCAATCGACGCCAGTATCATTCGGCGCGGTGGGTACGCCTATCATCGTTGGTGTGAACAAAGGGTTGGACACTCACAACATCGGTGAAAGCCTGATTGCTCATGGTTCTACTTGGGACGCTTACCTACAACAAATCACTTCAAGCGTGGCGCTAATTCACGCCTCAGTGGGTGTGATGATGCCAGTGTTGATGGCGATGATGCTGACTCGTTTCTTCGGTAAGAACAAAAGCTGGACAGAAGGTTTAGACATTCTACCGTTCGCACTGTTTGCTGGTGCAGCGTTCACCATCCCTTACGCACTAACAGGTGTCTTCCTAGGTGCTGAGTTCCCGTCTCTAATTGGTGGTCTAGTCGGCCTTGCAATTGTTGTTACAGCAGCAAAACGTGGCTTCCTAGTACCGAAATCAAAATGGGATTTCGAGAGCGAAGACAAATGGCCAGCTGAATGGTTAGGTTCTCTGAAAATCGACCTTGATGACAACAATCAAGGCCATAAGAAGATGAGCATGGCGATGGCATGGGCACCTTACGTACTGCTGGCTGTGACTCTGGTTGCGAGCCGCGTGAGCCCTGAGTTCAAAGATCTACTGAAGAGCGTTAGCCTATCGTTCAGCAACATCTTTGGTGAAACCGGTGTGAGCACTGCGATTCAACCTCTTTACCTACCGGGCGGTATCTTAGTCTTCGTCGCGCTGGTTGCTGTTCTGATTCAAGGCCGCAGCGCAGCGCCACTGGCAAAAGCGTTCGGTGAATCAAGTAAAACACTGATTGGTGCAGGTTTCGTACTGGTGTTCACTATCCCTATGGTTCGTATCTTCATCAACTCTGGCGTCAATGCAGCTGACCTCGCGAGTATGCCTGTAACAACAGCCAACTTCGCCGCTGACCTTGTGGGCTCTGCTTTCCCTGCGTTGAGTGCAACCGTCGGTGCTCTGGGTGCCTTCATTGCAGGTTCGAATACAGTATCAAACATGATGTTCAGCCAGTTCCAATTCGAAGTAGCGCAAACCCTGACTATCTCAAGTGCAGTCGTCGTTGCCCTACAAGCTGTTGGTGCTGCAGCCGGTAATATGATTGCAATTCACAACGTAGTAGCCGCTTCGGCAACGGTAGGCCTGCTAGGACGTGAAGGCGCAACACTACGTAAAACCGTTATCCCAACGTTCTACTACTTGGTGATGACAGGAATCATCGGCCTAGTGGTTATCTACGGCTTCAATATGACAGACGCACTTATGTAAGCCATAAGTCGTCACCAAAGCACTTGGCGTTAATACTCAATTCCCCGACAGCAACACCGTCTAGTAAGACAGTTGATGAGTTCCGGGATGGACACTAGAGCACATCAACACTCACGGGTATTAACGCCATTTTCCCGAATTAAAGCAGCCCAAACCAAGCTCTCAAAGAAGAGCACCATCCCAAGAATTTAGGACTGAAATTATGATCATATCCGCATCGACTGATTACCGCGCCGCAGCAAAATCGAAATTACCTCCGTTTCTTTTCCACTACATTGATGGTGGTTCTTACGGAGAACACACATTACACCGCAACACGGCTGACCTTGCTGAGATTGCGCTAAAGCAGCGCGTACTCAACGACATGTCGGATCTAAACTTAGAAACCGAGCTGTTCGGCGAGAAGCTTGCGATGCCAATCGCATTGGCGCCTGTTGGTTTAACGGGTATGTATGCACGACGCGGTGAAGTACAAGCCGCAAAAGCCGCAGACAACAAAGGCATCCCTTTTACCATGTCGACGGTGTCGGTGTGCCCGATTGAAGAAGTCGCACCTAAGATTGAGCGCCCAATGTGGTTTCAACTATACGTACTAAAAGATCGCGGCTTCATGAAGAACGTGCTTGAGCGCGCAAAAGCAGCAGGCGTGACCACCTTAGTTTTCACGGTTGATATGCCCGTACCCGGTGCACGCTACCGTGACATGCATTCCGGAATGAGTGGACCAAATGCAGCAGTACGCCGCGTATTCCAATCTATGCGTCATCCTAGTTGGGCAGTTGATGTCGGCTTACTGGGTAAACCACACGACCTAGGCAACATCTCTACTTATCGTGGTTCTCCTACCAAGTTGGAAGACTACATCGGTTGGTTGGGCGACAACTTCGATCCGTCGATTTCATGGAAAGACTTAGAGTGGATTCGTGATTTCTGGGACGGCCCAATGGTCATCAAAGGTATTCTCGACGAAGAAGATGCAAAAGACGCGGTGAGATTTGGCGCAGACGGCATCGTCGTTTCAAACCACGGTGGTCGTCAGCTTGATGGTGTTCTATCGAGTGCTAAAGCGCTGCCTTCGATTGCTGATGCAGTTAAAGGCGACACCAAGATTCTGGTCGACTCTGGCATTCGCACTGGCTTAGATGTGGTTCGCATGATGGCACTTGGCGCAGACTGCACCTTGCTTGGCCGCTCATTCGTATACGCATTAGCAGCTCAAGGACAAGCCGGCGTTGAGAACCTACTCGACCTTTACGACAAAGAGATGCGCGTTGCCATGACATTAACTGGCGCAAAGACAATCAAAGACTTAACTCGTGAATCTTTGGTGGGGTTAGAGTAAGCCCGTTGATTCACTGTAATGCTTTGGTCTACTTAGACTGAAGTTCAATCGGTGTCACAGCAATTCCACTGCCGTTGTGACACCGTTTAAGCACTGGAAAATAAAACAATAAAACTAGGGCGTGTTGATCTTTCGAGCTGATTTTTGTAGCGAGTTGCTGGGTGTTTATACAAGGCAGAGGCGTCGATGTGTAGCTAGCCTACATGAGAAGCCAATAACGTAGTAGAAATGACCAGCAAACGCTGCCCGAAGGGTTCAGCTAAAAGCGTTTTACTCTTTGTTGAGAGGGATTTGCTTAGAGTGACTAGGCTACTCCCCCCTCGCCGCGATTAAAACGCTTTTGACTCGAACAAAATTTAACCGCGAAAGTTCAACCCGCCCTGATCAGTGCCACATAAGAAGCACAAGGAAGCAAAGATGGAGACAAACACATCCCATGAGCGAGTAGTTGACGCCAAAGCTTATCAGCAGCTTGAAGCGATACTGGCTCAAAGAATAGAAACGGAACGCATTGTCACGCAAGAGGCAAAGCGATTGGCTTACGGCACCGACGCGAGTTTTTATCGCTTGGTGCCGAAAATGGTTCTAAGACTTAAAAACTTAGAGGAAATGATATTCACGATTCAAAGCTGTCGTGAACTGGGCATTCATTTTACCTTTCGCGCGGCAGGTACCAGCCTTTCGGGGCAAGCGGTTTCAGATTCAGTACTTATCACTCTGACCGACGATTGGCGTGGCCACGAGATTGTCGATAACGGCAATCAAATCATTCTTCAACCCGGTGTAATTGGCGCGGATGCCAATAAATATCTAGCCCCTTTCCAACGTAAAATCGGCCCAGATCCAGCCTCTATCAACACCTGTAAGATTGGTGGTATTGCCGCGAACAACGCCAGCGGTATGTGCTGTGGTACCGCGCAAAACTCCTATCGCACTGTAGAAAGTATGAAAGTCGTCCTAAGCGACGGCACCCTGCTCGATACCGCAGACAGTGCTAGCGTTGAATCATTCAAGCAGTCACACAAAACGCTATTTGATGGTATTGCTGAATTGCACCGTCAAACCAGCTCAAATCAAGAACTGGCCGACAGAATCCGTCACAAATACCGTCTTAAAAACACCACGGGCTATGCGCTTAATGCATTGGTCGATTACCACGATCCAGTTGAGATCATCAAACACCTGATGATTGGCTCAGAGGGCACACTAGGCTTCATCGCCGAGATCACTTACAACACGGTGATTGAACACCCGAATAAAGCCTCTGCTCTGTTGGTGTTTGCCGACATCGAGCAAGCTAGTAAGGCCGTGACTACGCTATCAAAAACACCGGTTGCTGCTGTTGAGTTAATGGACGGTAGAGCGCTACGTTCCGTCGCGGATAAACCGGGTATGCCTGCGTTCATGCCAAGCCTAGATCTAGAAGCTGCAGCTATTTTGGTGGAATCACACGCCAGCTCCCAGCAGGACTTAGATTTACAATGTAAATCAATTTTGGATGCATTAGCTGATTACACGATTGTCGAATCTGTCCCTTTCACGTCCGATCCTAAGACTGTCGCTACCCTGTGGGGCATCCGTAAAGGCATGTTCCCGGCCGTTGGCGCAGTGCGTGAAGTCGGCACGACGGTCATCATTGAAGATGTTGCTTTCCCAGTTGAAAATCTTGCAAATGGCATTCGAGAGCTGCAAGAGCTGTTCGATAAATACGACTACAGCGAGGCGATCATTTTTGGCCACGCTCTGGAAGGCAACCTGCACTTTGTGTTTACCCAAGGCTTTGATAGCCAAGAAGAGATCAACCGTTACGGTGGTTTCATGGATGACGTAGCCGAGCTTGTCGCCGTGAAATATCAAGGCTCTCTGAAAGCGGAACACGGCACGGGCCGCAACATGGCACCTTACGTAGAATTGGAATGGGGTAAAGATGGCTACTCCTTAATGCAACAGATCAAAGCGCTGTTCGATCCAGAAAGACTGCTCAACCCTGGCGTTATCATCAACGACAATCCAAACTCCCACATCACAGACTTAAAGCCAATGCCCGCTGCCGACGACCTTGTCGATCGCTGTATTGAGTGTGGATTCTGTGAGCCTGTCTGCCCGTCTCGCACACTGACCTTGTCACCTCGCCAACGCATCGTGTTGTACCGAGAACTGCAACGCCGCCGAGAAGCAGGTGAGGAGATAGAAGCCAGCGAACTAGAGAAAACCTTCGAATACCAGGGTATTGATACCTGCGCGGCAACAGGCCTGTGTGCTGAGCGTTGTCCGGTAGGCATTAATACGGGTGACTTGGTTAAGAAACTTCGTGTTGCCAAGTATGAGAAGTTCACACCAATCGCTAAGTGGACGGCGGATCATTTCTCGACCACCACTAAGCTGACCAAAGCAGGTCTCAAAACCAATCAAGTAGCGAGTAAAGTTCTGGGCGCAAACACGGTCGGCAAGCTTACCAATGGCCGGCGCTCAGTGACCAAAGGCGCGACACCGATTTGGATGCCAGAGATGCCGCAGTCTAACAGTCACTCGCTCACGGCTTCACCAATGACAGCCGCAACATCGAACAACGCGAAAAAGGTGGTTTACCTCCCTTCGTGTGCCAGTCGCACCATGGGACAACAGAGTGATGCGGGCGATCAACGTCCTCTAACTGAAGTAACCATGTCTTTGCTTAACAAAGCCGGATTCGAGGTGATTCTACCGAAGAACTTAGATGACCAATGTTGTGGCATGCCTTACGACAGCAAAGGAATGACCGATTTAGCCCAATCTAAAGCGCAACAGCTCGAAGAAGTGTTGTGGCAAGCGAGTCGTCAGGGTGAATACCCAGTATTGATGGACACCAGCCCGTGCGCCAAACGCAGTATTGAACAGTTCACTAAGCCGTTAGAGGTGCTAGAACCGACAGGATTTGTGAATCAATACTTGCTAGAACACCTGACGCTTGAGCCACTGAAAGAGACCGTGATGCTGCATGTCACTTGTAGCTCTCGCCGAATGGGCTTAGAAGGCGCGATGTTAAACCTTGCTAAAGCCTGTACCGAAGAAGTGATTGTTCCTGAGCATATTCAATGTTGTGGCTGGGCGGGTGACAAAGGCTTCACTACGCCAGAACTGAATGAAGCAGCGGTGCACCCACTTAAGGAACAAGTACCGAGCAACTGTACTCGTGGATTCAGTAACAGCCGAACTTGTGAGATCGGTTTGTCACATCACAGTGGCATTCCATATCAATCAATCTTGTACTTGGTGGACGAAGTGGCGCAGTAGCTTCACTCATACTGCGAGCAACATGCTCTAGCTTAAAACGAAAAATGGCAGCCCAATCAGGCTGCCATTTCTTTACTCGACTTGAAATATATTATTGAGTTGAATGTTATTCAGACAAGCGCATCAACTCTTCTGGCGAGTAGTGTTCTGCTTCTGCACCTTTGGCGATTAAGTCGATCACTTGGAACGCACTCATATCACCAAATTCTTTGGTCAAGTAATCACGAAACGCTTTTTCGTTCGGCCATTTTCCTCGCACGATATAACCTTCTTCTTTGTCAAAATCTTCCGTCTCAAAGAAAGAAAAGTCGGTCATACCAATATTGTGGCAATACAAAACGAGATACATGTTGAATCCTTTACACTTAACTAGGGTCTATTGAACTTTCGAGCTGTTCTAAAAGCAGGGCTAAGGTTACAAGATAAATACCAAACCGAAAACTCAAGCCCCTTGCTGATTCTTTAGTCATCAAACATCATGTTGATAGCCGCACCCAGCAGGATAAGCCCAATAATTGGTCCCATTACCGCCAGTGGTGCACGTTCAATATATGGCAAGTTCTCTGCAATCATTAAGCCCCACTCCGGAGTTGGTGGCTTTGCCCCAAGTCCAATGAAGCTCAACGAGGTCAGGCTTAGAGTGATTACTGGCAACCTCAACAACGCGTGTCTTAGTAGCGGCGGTATCACATAAGGAAGCAAGTAGAAACGGAAGATTCTCAGCTTACTGGTGCCCCACAATGGCGCAAGGTGAGTATAAGGTTGAGCCTTAGCTTCCACGATTAAACTTGAGCAGTGCGCTGCTAATGGCGCCCAAGATACCAGTACAATCGCGATTAATGCGCTATTCGGGTTCATACCTGTTAAGCCCGCAACCAACAGGCCAGCAATGATGTAAGGAATACCCTTAGTGATCTCGATAAGGCCTTGGCTAAAGCGAGTATTGAAGCCCATAATAATGCCGGTCACCAAGCTCAAGAAGGTTGCCAAAATACCCGCTTGGAAGGTCGCGACCATACCAGAACCAATTCTCGCTAACAGATCTCGGCCAATGCCGTCTGCACCCAAAGGCGCTTGCCAACTCGGTGATGCCAAGCGTGCGAATTGACTGGTGTATGGATCTCGGAATGCAGCCCATATCACGATAGCAATTAGGAATGAGAAGATTGCAAAAGCAGTAACACGCTTGGCGCGGCTCTGGGTAAAACGAAACGAAGAGTGGCTACTGATTAACTTACCGCTTTTCAGGCTATGGCCCAGAATCAACTGCTGAACAAACAGGCTGATGCTGCTTACTGCAATCGAAAACAGCAGTAACACCAGTAAGCCGCCTTGTAACATCGGTAGATCTTGCGCCTTCGCAGCACCAAGAATCATGCGCCCGATACCCGGAATCGAGAAGATAAGCTCAACCGCGACTGCGCCGCCTGTTAAACCAATCACGATCATCGCAATTTGCGGGATCAAGCTGCTCAGCGCTCTTTTCAGCGCAAAGCGAATAATTTGATTGGAGTGAACGTTGGCACTAAGCCAAGTGATCACCCAAGGTTCATTAAGAACTCGTTGTAAACTGTCTCTGAGTAGACGACTAAACAGGCCGCTAGCAGGCAGTGCGAGCGCTAAACTCGGTAACCAAATATCTTGCCAGCCTTGCCAGCCATACGGTGGTAGCCAACCTAACCAGATTGAGAACACCAGTATTAATACCGAAGCCACCACGTACTCTGGCAAGGATATTAATACGGTGCTTAAACTGCTGTAACTCTGCCCTAATTTGCCTTTCTTCCAACTACGCAAGGTAGCCAGTAAGCCGGCACCACACAGTACGAAAGTCATCACCAGTGCGCTAGACATCAAAAACAGAGATGTAGCCGCTGTTTTTTGCAGGCCTAATGCAACCGAAGAACCATCTATCCATGATGCACCTAAATCTCCAGAGAAGGCACTGCCAACCCAGTCGATTAGGCGCTCACTTGCCGAACGATCAAGCTGAAGATCAGCTCGCACTGCGGCTAAAGCTTCAGGCGTAAGCAGGTGTTGCTGCCCCGCCCTCGCTCGCAGGATGGATTGACTTGGGTCGATGCCGGCAATGTCAGGCATTAAGCCAACAAGAATCACCACCACAATCAATGAAGCGATTCTTGATAGCCAAGGCGTCAAGATAAATAAGGTTCGACGCAGAGTCTCAGCAGATAGCATTTATTTAGTTAACCTGTGTAGTTTGGTCAACCAAGCGACGCTCACTTGGGTCACGAACTACATTGCTTACACGCTCGCTTTCACCTTGAATCACACGTTCGTGAAGCAATGGAATAGCCGCGAAGTCGTTCAAGATTTTTTGCTCAGCTTCGATGATCGCTTGCTGACGCAGTGCACCTAGTGGTTGCAGGTCTGCGTGAGTCAATGCTTTGTCTACTTCTTGAGAACAGAATTGACCAAGGTTAAATGAACCCTTACAGCCAAAGTCACTCATCATGTAAGCCACTGGGTCACCAGAATCCAGAACGGTTGCACGAGAAAGGATGAACGCATCAAACTTGCCAGACAATGCATCGTTTTCAATCTGAGCGTATTCACGGATATCCAGCTCAACTTTAAAACCAGCCGCTTCAAGTTGCTGTTTAAGTAGTGCAGCTACTTCTGGAAGCTCAGCACGGTCAGTAAAGGTACCGATAACAATGCTCTCACCGTTAGCTTTTAGCGTTTTGTCTACCGCCTGACCTTCAGGTCGAATCGGCTCAGCCCAAGCAAGAGCAGGACCTAGTAGACCTTGGGCGATATCCGCGTGGTTTTCGTACACGGTCTTCACGATTTGCTCACGGTCCACAGCCGCTGCCGCAACTTTACGTAGGTTGATATCGCCAAATACACCCGACTTGTTGTTCAAGTAAAGCGTGTTGGTACGAGGCATTGCCACTTCATAAAGCAGGTTAGAGTCAATGGTCGCGATTTGTGAAACTGGCACCGCTTCAACGACGTCTGCAGTTCCTGTTCGCAGAGCAGCAGCACGTGCAAAGCCGTTTGGAACATACTCTGCAATCACAGATTCAATTCTCGCCTTTTCGCCCCAGTAGCCATCAAATCGCTGGAGCTTAGCACTTGTTGTTCCGTTAATCTCAGTCAATTCAAACGGACCCGTACCTGCGCCAGTTGGGATTACACGACCATCTTCTTGGTAAGCGCTTGCTGCAAGAATCGCTAGCTGAGGGCTTGATAGACGGCTTGGTAAAAGAGGGTCATCAAAGCTGGTTTTGATCTCAACGCGGTAGTTGTCCAACGCTTTCACTTCCAGATCTACACCATCAAGAATGCGAGGCTTAGGTGCCGCTTCAAGTGCCTTCTGAAGCGAGTTCACAACAGACTCTGCGCTTAATGTAGAGCCATCATGAAATTTAACGTCCTGACGAATCGTGAATTGCCACGTCAGGGGATCTACCTGTTTCCAGTCCGTAGCCAGCATTGGCTCAGCTTCTGAAGTTGGGCTCAGGTTAACTAGCGTTTCAGCCGTGCTCCAACGCGATAACTTAAACGCATCATCAGAAAGTGGCGATAGACCTGTTCTTGGTGGCTGCATCATCGCAACACGAATTTCAGATTTGACCGCAGCTTCGCTCGACTCTGGTTTAGAGTCAAAACAGCCAGTCAAAGGCAAAGCCAGCGCAAGAGCGCAAGCCAATTTGATTGAATTAAAACGCATAGTTATTTTTCTCTGTAGCTGTATTTTATTAAATTAATAAGGTTGTGTTTAACAAGTAGATTTCGAAAGAGGCTGAGATTCGATCAGCATCTGAGTCGCTGGATGAGCAGGTTCGCTCATCACTTGAGGTGTCGGTCCATGCTCGACCATTTGGCCATGGTCAAGAACCAGAATTTCTTCGCAAAGCGCTTGTGCTGCGCCTAGGTCGTGTGTCACCAAAATAAGGCGCATATCGCGCTTCTTTTTCAATGAATTCAATAAGTCGAGTAGCCTCTGGCGATTCACCGGATCTAGGCTACTGGTTGGCTCATCGGCAACTAATACTGCGGGTCTAACGACAAGCGCCCGAGCAATAGCCACACGTTGAGCTTGGCCTGTAGAAAGCTGATTGGGTTTTAGTGATAGCAAAGACGCAGGTAAGCCAACGTCCGATAGCGTCTCTTCAATTATGCTTTCATGATCGCCAGAAACATCTAGATTGCTCAGCGGCTCGGCTAAGATCTGTCGAACGGTGTAGTAAGGATTGAGACTAGTGTGTGGCTCTTGTGGCACCAATTGGATAAGGCGACATACCGCCGCTTGCACTTTGCTATTTCGAATCGGCAATGAATGCCCAAATAGGCTGATATCACCAACGGTCGGCGATTTCAGCCCAAATAGCAGTTCAATCAGTGTCGATTTACCCGCACCAGAACGTCCAACAATAGCTAGGCTTTTGTCTTCAACATTAAGGTCGACATTTTGTAGCGCTTCGAACGCCTGACCACCTAACCAACGAGGAATGGAGTAATAGTGCACTCCGACGTTCTCGAACTTAATCTCAATCGGTGTAAGTGTTTCTGAATCAATCACAGGCATTGATGGCGAGACTTCTGAATTTAGTGAATAGGTCGAGCTCATTCGATGAGATCTCTCAATGAACAACAGAACGCATGAGAACTCGATTCAAGCGCATGTTTCGGTGCACCATAAGCCACCACACCGCCCTCATCGATCACCAATAACTTGTCACACGCTAACGCGCTGTGTAGATCATGAGTAATAAGCAAGCCGCCAATCTGGCGCTGCTTTACATTGTCTCGAATCAGCTTAAGTATCTCTTGCTCTGTTACCGGGTCTAACGCACTGGTGGGTTCATCGGCAATGATGATATCGGCGTTACTCAACAAGCCAATCGCAATACACACTCGTTGACGTTGTCCTCCAGAGATTTGGCTTGGGTATAACGGCAAAATAGTTTCTGGGGTTGGAAAGCCCAACTGAATCAACAACTCGGTGATCTTGGTTTTGTCTTTTGACTTAGGCTTGGTACGAGTTCCCGTTAGTGCCAACGTGAGCTGACCTTCAATGGAAACAAGCGGATTGAGCGCTTGAAGGGCATCTTGGAAGATAACCGCTGGCCTTTGTTCTGCAGTTCTTTGCAACATCGGCAAACCACACACTGCCTTACCAGCAAAAGTAATACGACCATCCGCCTCAACAGTATCGGGCATGAACCCCGCAATCGCACGCGAAAGCATCGATTTGCCGATCCCTGAAGGCCCCATGATCGCTAACAGTTCACCTCGATATACCTCGAAGCAGATATCTTGGAAAAGGGTTCTCAAGGAAGTTTTGATTGTTAGTCGATCAACAGACAAAAGTGGGGCGTTCACGCAAATACTCATAGATAGATGTTATAACATAACAACTCTATCATTTAGCTGAGGTGATGGAAAGAGAACATTGAACTGTATCGCAGTTTTTTTGCTGTTTGATTGACCGGTTTTAACGATTTATCGAGTACAAAAAAGCGCCGTCTAAATTTACTGTGTAAAGATAGACAAGCGCTTTCATAAAATTTTAAAAGTGGCTTTAGATAGAGTTAATTCGTCGCCCCATTAAGACCCTCTTTTGCCGGGTAACACTTCTGTTTAACCTGAGTGATAAACGGGTGTGCGACATGAGGTCGTATGCAGCGCTGTCCATCGCGTTAAGAATGGACCATCTGTATCACCAGATGAACCTAGGAGCCTGAATTAAGTAGCGGCTCTGACAATGTAACGAAGACAAGAAACTATCTTGTCGGGAGCTAAATCGCGAGAGAAAGCTCCTCCTGATAACCACATAAATCGGGTGAGTGCTAGGTAGGTAGTATGGTGAACAAACGTGAATCCGCATAAGATGCGTTATATCATAAGCAGCGGAAGTGGTTTTTACGCTGTCGCCAAAAGGCACTAAGAGTAGGAAAGAGATTGCCCCATGCTCTTTCGTGAGCGACACGCTCTTCGCATTATAGCGGGCACCTAACCTACCATTGCGTTGCATACGGAACATGGTAAGCCTGTATCACTCCCTCTGGGAAAGCCGAAGTGGCCGATAGTGATGCAGGTAGAGGAGGTTGGAAAAAGCAAAGGCTGCATTGTAACGATGCAGATACAGACTTGTGTCTGGTCACGAAAGTGAGCCCACTTCCAACTGGTCTCTCGTTGCGAGAGAGTTTGAAGAACTTTATTAAGGAAGAAAAGCAAATGATGATTTCGAATGAGATTAGTACATCTTCTGACAGTGCACAGTGGCAATCCATTAACTGGAAGGCCGTAGAGGCGAACGTCTTAAAGCTTCAAATGCGTATCGCAAAGGCAACTAGAGACGGTAAGCACGGCAAAGCAAAAGCATTGCAGTGGATACTGACTCACTCTCGCTCAGCAAAACTTCTTGCTGTTAAGCGAGTCTCTCAAAATAAAGGCAGTAAAACGCCTGGAATAGACGGCGTTGTCTGGAACACAGACACGCGTCGTATGAAAGCGGCAAATCAACTGAGTCGGAAAGCTTATCGAGCAAAACCACTCAAGCGTATCTACATCCCCAAAAAGAACGGTAAGCTCAGGCCACTGGGTATTCCATGCATGATTGATAGAGCCCAACAAGCTCTCCATCTTCTAGCGTTAGAACCTGTGTCCGAAACGCTTGCCGATCCTAACAGCTATGGTTTTAGACCAAATCGCAGCACAGCTGACGCTGTCAGTCAGTGTTTTATATGTTTGAGTCAAAAACGGTCAGCACAATGGGTTCTTGAAGGAGATATCAAAGCTTGCTTCGACAAAATCGGGCATCAGTGGCTGATGGATAACATCGCCATCGATAAACGGATGTTGGAGCAATGGCTAAAGTCAGGCTTTGTAGACAAAGGGCTGTTTTACGACACCGACGAAGGCACGCCTCAAGGCGGGATTATATCCCCCACCTTGATGTTGATGACGTTATCGGGTCTCGAACAGTGCATTAAGTCTACCGCGCTTAAGAAAGGCGCAAGAGCTAACTTTATTGGATATGCCGACGATTTCGTTGTCACCTGCGCTTCAAAGGAAGTGTTGGAGAACGAGATCAAACCACTGATTGCTGACTTCTTAGCGGTTCGAGGCTTAACGTTATCCGAAGAGAAAACGCACATTACTCACATCAACGACGGTTTTGACTTCCTTGGGTTCAACCATAGGAAGTACAAAGGAAAGCTGCTCATCAAACCGAGCAAGGCCAACACATTGACGTTCCTAAGTAACTTGCGCGGACTCATCAAAAAGCACGTTACCCTACCGGCGAACGACCTTATTAAACTGATTAACCCAAAGCTTAGAGGGTGGTCGAACTATTATCGCCACTGCGTAGCTAAACAGGTATTCAGTTATGTCGGTCACAAACTATTTCATGCGTTATGGCATTGGGCTAAAAGGCGACATCCAACAAAATCTAGAACTTGGATCGCCTTGAAATACTTCATCAACCGAAAAGGCCAATGGCAGTTTCACGGTTGGCAGAAGATAAAGGATATGGATTGCCAGTTTAATCTTTTCCAGGTAGCTACAGTGCCGATAGAAAGACATGTGAAGATCCGAAGCGCAGCGACACCTTTCGACCCTCAATACCAAGAATACTTGGGAAAGAGGAAACACAAAAGGCCAGCTCGTAATTCTTGGATTGAACCTGCTCTCACTGCTTTATAAGTTGCTGGGTATCATTTGATGCCTTTGTAGAGGCTTGAGCCTAGTGCAGTGAAAGTTGCACGCTGGGTTCTTAGGGAGACGGCACTTGGTAACAAGTGTCGTCCACCCGACACAGGAAGGCAATACGCCCAAGGTAGAACAGCGTGAACGCTAACCACAAACCATGATTACCCCATGCACTAACTGCTAGTGCCTGGACAACCAAGAACACCAACAAAGTCGCGATGCTAGAGTCTCGAACCGGACGGGTGGTTCCTGTTCCAGTAAAAATGCCGTAAACCGTTAAGCCAAAGCCTGACACCAGCGGGAACACAATCAGCCACGGGGTCATCTCTTGATACAAGGCAACCAGCGCTGGAATATCGGTAAACAAGAAAACAATCACATCTTTAAACAACAAAGTCAGTAGCGTTAGTGCAGCAATAAAACCCGCAGTCCACTGGAAGTTAAGCCTTAACACACGATCAAGCATCGACGCATTTTTTTGACCCACCGCTTTACCCGCAAACACGCTCGATGCGTTAGCAATGCCATCAAACATGTAGCTAACTATAAAGGTCACCTGCATCAAGATCGCGTTTGCGGCCAGAACATCAGTGCCCAGTTTTGAACCGGTGCGCGCCATCACATTGAAGAACACCAAGATACAAATTGTACGTAACAGTAAGTCGGTATTCGATGAGATGATTGTCGACAGATCTTTCTTGGTCATCTTCGAGCCTTGTAGAAACTCAGATACCGAGATACTGCTCGTCTTCATAACCAGCGTCATACCAATCGCAAAGGTGGTGATTTGGGCAATCAGACTTGCGTATGCCACACCCGCAACACCTAAGTCGAAATAGAGTACGAACACCGCATCCAAAACAATGTTTAACACGTTGCCAAACACTTGTGTGTAAAGGACTTCTTTGGCTTTCGCCTGCCCCATCAACCATCCAATAATGGTGTAGTTGAGCAGCACAAAAGGCGCGCCATAAATCAAAATACTGAAGTAGATATGCGCTTGTTCAGCCACGTTCACTTCAGGCTCTATCACCCACATCGCCCCTTGCCAGATCAGAGGTTGTATCAAGATAAAGATCAACCCCACCAAACCAGACAGCACAAATGGACGCATTAAGCTGCCCGCAAGTTCCGAACGCTCCCCTTTGCCCAACGCCATCGCACTTTGCCCCGTGGTGCTGACACGAAAGAAGCCAAACAACCAATACATGGTGTTCATGATAATGGTGCCAATCGCCACACCGCCGATCAATTCAGCAATGCCAAGCTGCCCAATGACAGCAGTATCCACCGCACCGAGCAGAGGCTGAGTCACCGTTGAAATAATGAAAGGAAAAGCGATTTTCAGATAATCTTTGTGAGTAATAGTCATGTTTACTAGCAGGTGATATTAAGAACTATTTGCAATAAGAGGGTGATGCTATCGTTTAATCCGTACGTTGTCATCTTTTAATGGGGTGCATTATCAACAAAGCGTGCCTATCTTAGCCCACCTGCATAGAATCGTTGGTAGCTATTGTTCGTGCTAATTTGTCCCAACAAAAGAGCAAAGTCTGGTTCAACAAAACAGCACAACCATCGATCAATAGAAACTCACCGGAAGATAGAAATCGAGTTCGAACACTTCATCACTATTTAAGAAATGATTCTGATGATAATGCACATAGGCTGGTGTTGAACGCTGCTTAAAACCTGATATAGGTAACCATTTTTCTAATACCATACTGATTTGTGGTAGCAATTCTCCATAACGGCCATTGAGTCGAAACACAGCATGTAAACCGCTGGGAATCACCATCTGATTAACCACACTTCGATACTTGATCGGTTCACTGATCGCGATACACGCCACATAGCGACACTGGTCCATCTCGACCCAAGCAGGGTTTGAATGGTGCAAACCAAACTGGGTCGAAAAATCACGTTGCTCAGAGTTAGCCCACGCTTTCAATATCAACCACGCATTACGAATAGAACGATTATAGCCAGTGTGTCGAACATAGGCTGCCATGCGCTCTGGTGTTTCCACTATTTTGGGCTCGGGTAGCGTGCGCTGTGCGACGTTTTGATAACCAGCCGCCACTTCAGGATCTTTCAAATAAGGCTTTTCGGCGATCTGCAAATCGTGCTTGCGCCACTCGCCCGGAGACATATTAAAGGTCGCTTTAAACGCTCGGCTGAACGAAGACACCGAACTGAAACCACATTTATTGGCTATCTCAACCACCGACGAGCTGGTATCGAACATCAATTGGTTGGCAGCATACTCCATCCTAGTACGGCGAATATATTGATGTAACGACTCCCCCACCACACTTTTGAACGTGCGATGAAAATGTTGCTCTGAGTAGGCCGCTATCTCAGATAACGCTTTGGCAGACAACGGCTGGCTGATGTCTTGATGAATATGGAACAGAACATCATTGATTCGAGATATGTGTTGACGTGACATCGTTTAAATAGCATAAATGGACATGTTTAAGAGCATAAATGGACACGCTAGTTTTTACAATTGCCGTGTAATATCAAGCGATAGAATAAAAACGAAAAACGATGAGACACAAAACATGGAAATCGCACAGTCATTACAACAAATTCAATCTTCATATATTCGAGAGATCCTCGCTGCAGCAAGCGATCCAAACGTCATCTCACTAGCCGGTGGCCTGCCGGATGAGAAAACCTTCCCGATCGATTTAATGAAGCCAACGCTAGAAAACCTAGCGAACATGCCTGAAGTTTTCCAATACGGCTCAACAGCGGGTTACGGCCCTTTGCTTGACCACCTAACGCAAAGCTACCAATTGCCAGAAACTCACACTGCGATGATCTGTACAGGCTCTCAGCAAGGTCTAGATTTGATTGCTCGTGCGTATGTCGATCCGAATGATGTAGTGGTAATGGAAGCGCCGAGCTACTTGGGTGCGATGCAAGTGTTTGGCTTGGTTCAAGCAAACATTGTGACTGTGTCTCAAACCGAATTTGGCCCTAACCTAGATGAACTAGAAACGTGCTTTGCCGAGCAATCGCCAAAGATGTTCTACGCGGTGCCAGATTTCCATAACCCAACGGGCGTATGTTGGACAACAGAGACTCGCCAAAAAGTGGCAGAGCTGTGTATCAAATACAACGTCGCGTTCATTGAAGATGCGCCATACCGAGAGCTACGTTTCACAGGCACAGAGCTGCCGTTGGTTTCGTCTTTCTGCCCTGATAACTCTATCGTTCTTCGTTCATTCTCTAAGATTGCATCACCTGGTTTACGTATCGGTGCGGTAACAGGCAAGCGCAGCTACCTTGAGCCACTGATCAAGGTGAAGCAAGGCGCAGATTTACACTCAAGTGTTCCGATGCAGGCCCTACTGCTTGGCCTTCTAAAGCACCAAGACTTTAACGTACACATGGAAAGCATCCGTTCACTGTACAAGTCTCGCTATGAAGTGCTGTTTTCAGAACTAGAAAAACAACTGCCTGCTGACTGTGTATTGAAAGCCTTAGATGGCGGGATGTTCATTTGGGTTGAGATTCCAGAGTGCGATACTTTTGAATTGGCTAAGACCCTACTTTCAAATGGTGTAGCCGTTGTACCAAGTCCAGTATTCTATCCAAAGCCAGATGGAGCAAAAGCCGCACTGCGCTTGAACTTCACTAACGCTAATCCAGAAGAGCTGACTGAAGCAGTGAAGCGCTTAGCGGAAGTACTTAACCAAGCGTAGTCGCTAATTAAGTAAGACAGATTCAACAAAAGCCCTGCTGTATTTGTACAGCAGGGCTTTTTCGTTCCTCAAACCATAAGTCCACAATAAAACAGGTGATAAATAGCCCTACACTTGGTTGGTTTTTGTCCTACATCGCCTTAGTTATACTGCGGCGGATTTTAATAAGCCATCATGACAAGCTAGGCTTCAATGTCCAGCTATGATCAGAATAGGCAACCGCTCTGGATTTACGTTCCAGCTCGCAGAAAGGAAAAACCATGTCTCAATATGTTGTATGTGCTCTGTATAAATTCGTAGCACTTGATGATTACCAAGAAATTCGCCAACCGCTAACTGAGCTTCTAGAAGCTAATAACATTCGCGGTACTTTGTTACTTGCAAGTGAAGGTATCAACGGTACCGTTGCAGGTAAGCGCGAATCTATCGACGCCCTCCTTCAATGGTTCAAGCAAGACGACCGCCTAGCGGATGTTGTTTACAAAGAGTCGTTCAACGAAGAACAACCATTCAACCGCACCAAGGTTAAGCTTAAGAAAGAGATCGTAACCATGGGTGTTGAAGGCATCGACCCTCGCCATGTTGTCGGTACTTACGTTAAGCCAAACGAATGGAACGACCTTATCTCTGATCCAGATGTGATCTTAGTTGATACTCGTAACGACTACGAAGTGGACATCGGCACCTTCAAAAACGCAGTAAACCCGAATACGGAAACTTTCCGTGAATTCCCTCAATACGTTGAAGATAACCTAGACCCGAAGAAGCACAAGAAAGTCGCGATGTTCTGTACTGGTGGTATTCGTTGTGAAAAATCAACGGCCTACATGAAAGAACAAGGCTTTGAAGAGGTTTACCACCTTGAAGGCGGCATTCTAAAGTACCTAGAAGAAGTACCAGAAGAAGAGAGCATGTGGGAAGGCGATTGCTACGTGTTTGATGGTCGTGTTGCCGTTAACCACCAGCTAGAAAAGAGTGGCTACGATGTATGTAACGCTTGTCGTCTACCAATCACAGAAGAAGACAAAGCCTCTGAGCATTTCGAGAAAGGCGTAAGCTGTCCTAAGTGTTTTGATAAGCACTCTGAGGAGCAGAAAGCGCGTTTCCGTGAACGTGAAAAGCAAGTACAGCTATCAAATGCGCGTGGTGAAACCCACGTAGGTGGCGATGCTGCTCACCTAATCGAACAGCGCAAAAAAGAAAAACTGGCACACAAAGAGCAACAACGTTCTGGTAAGAAAGCTCAGTAATATTTGATTCTGCTGAAATAACAAAGGGCATTAACGTATCCACAATGGAAGGTTAGTGCCCTTTTTTGATCCTACTCTCGCTTTGTGTTTAGGGACACATTTATCTTAAAAAATAGGTTCTATACTGAAGTTAATTTGATGAAAGAGGAAGTGCCAATGCTCAATGAAAACCATGCCTTTATCTTAGATTTCCCAGAGCTAAAATTAGACATTGTTCAACTCAACCACGACGACGAAACCTTCAAAGCGGACATGCAGAAATACCATCAACTCGACTACGACATCCGTCAGCTTGAGATCTCTGGTAGTCCAATTGATGACGACAGCATGCACAACCTAAAAGTAGAACGCATGGAGCTCAAAGACTCGCTTCACAAGCAACTCACTCGACATCACGCCCTGAAAATGGTGTAGCCATACAAACACTTAGTGTGACCACAATCGTCACACTAAGTGATTAGCTAAACGTTAAGTTACCTTATTCTCATCAGAAAAATTCAAACAGGTATGAAACCTCTCGCCATCATCTCGGGTTTCAAAACGCCAATTCATACGCTCGCAAATACGCTGAACAATAATCAGACCACAGCCGTAGCCTGCGTTATAGGTTTCGTTACCATCATGCCTATTGACGATCACCAACTCTTTCTCAGTCAATTGAATATCAATGTCACCGATACTATAGCTAAATGCATTCTTGATTAAGTTGTTCATGACCACGGTGATGAAGCTTTCAGGCGCATGCACGGTAGCTGATCTCGTAACGTTAAGGCGATAGCTCGCATCCTGTTTGGCAAACAAAATGGCTAGCTCTTTCAATTGCTGTCGGACCATGGTTTCTAAATCATGTTCAGAGAAGCGGTGTTCATCGATACTTTCTTTGCCAAGCAACAAAAACATCTCTGTCAGAATACGCATTTGCTCACTGGCTTCTTGAACTCGATTGATGGCTTTCAACGCCACAGGAGGCTGGTTATCGACTTTGGCGAGTAAATCTGCAGAACCTTGAATCACCATGATTGGCGTACGAAGTTCATGCGATGCAAAGCGACTAAACTCCTCTTCTCGCTGAAAGTAGCCCGATATATCATTTTTAGAATCGAGTAAGGTTTGCTCGATATGACGAGTCTCAGCGTAACCAGTTGTCACCTCAAAAGGGGGCTGGTCGGGCTGCATCAAACTGATTTTTTGCTCTATCTGACTTAGTGGACGTGACAATGAACGCACCACATAAACACTGTAAAAGACCATTGCCAAGGAAATAAAGCCCCCCAACAGCATGGTGTAATAGTGGAGGCTCCACTCGTAATTATCTAGATAATCATCTGCATCATCTTGAAAGACGATGTACATCATCCCCTTCCCCGAAGGGTGCTTCAAAACAATGAAATGTTTGTCCTCCGCCCCCAGAAGGTATTCATAGAAGCCTGGCGTTTTATAGTAACTTAGCCAACGGGGTAGTTCGTTCTCACTCCAATAGGTAGAGAACTCATTCGGATTGGGCAATAAGGTATCTTCACCATATAACTCATACTCTGCGGTATAGCGGTTCGCTTCAGTATCTAACCAGTGGTGTAAGCTAATGACTTCCATCTGGTTTTCGGCCAAATAAATGGCTGTCCAGAACATGCTGAACATAACAAATGTCATGATCCCAAAGCTTCTACGAATTTTCTTATAGATGCTTGGGTACGTGCTTTCTTTGACTGAGCTTTTACGCTTTGAGTCGGTAACCTTGTCCATGAATCGTCTCTAATCTTGAATGCTCAAAACCCTTATCAAGCGCATTACGTAACCCATAAATGTGGCTTCTTAATGCATCACTCGATGGGGATTCGTCTCCCCAAACTGAGTCAATCACCTCTCTGCGCGACACTATCGCCGGGGCATGTCGAATAAGCACTTTCAATATTTTCAATTGAATACGACTCAACTTGATCGGTGTGTCACCACGAAACACTTCATCGGTCTGGGAGTCCATAGTGATATCGGCAAAGCGCACCTTACCAACATCTAACCGAGGGCCACGGCTTGCCAATGCGTGCAGTCGTAAACTCAATTCTTGCATCGCGAAAGGTTTCAGCAAGTAGTCGTCACCGCCCGCTTGGAATGCTGCAATTTTGTCGCCCAGCTGCTCTTTTGCTGTCAGAAACAGAATAGGAGTTCGACATGCTTGCTCTTGTCGCAGCTTTTTGACCGTCGAAATGCCATCTAATTTTGGCATCATGATATCCATAATAATGACATCGTAATGGTTTTCAGCCACTAGCTTTAATGCCGCTTCGCCATGATAGGCGCAGTCAATACCAACACCTTCTAGCTCGAGATAATCAGCAATGGTTTCAGAGACACTATGGTTATCGTCAACAATCAAAACTTTCATCGATTTATTTCACCTTTCTTCACGAGGGCTTCACGTTCGAGTCTATAAGATAGCGCCCAATTAAAACAAATAAACTTAAATAAATTCTATTAAAGAGTATAAAAATGAGAAAGTTAGCGTTAATTACGGCGGTAAGTTTGATCCTAGCAGGTTGTGGTGGTGGCAGTAGCGACAGCAGCAACACGAGCGAAGCACACACACCATCATCTATTCAAGGTACGATCGACTCTGTTTCAGGCGACACCATTGTTGTAAATGGCTACACCTATCACATTGACAGCGCGCATTATGCAGGTGAAGAAGTTGCGATTGCCGATCTAGAAAAAAACATGATGGTTTCTATCTCCTCTAACGCTCGCAGCGCGTCCACTCATGCTAATGGAGCCCAAGTTGGTCTTGAACCGACTATCGTAGGTCTGATTGCAAATACCAACCACGTAAATGGCACATTTGAAGTCAACGGCATTCCGCTGACTTTCTCAGCGCTTTCGACTGAGATTGAAGATGGCGATTGGGTGATGGTGTCTTCTCTACCGACCACTAACGCAGGTTACAAAGTACTGTCGGTAGTGAAGTTCGAACACTCTAACTTAACAGAGTCAGTTGAAGTTGAAGGCCTGATTAGCGAGTTAGACAGCCACGCAAAAACATTCAAACTTGGCGCAAACCTCAGTGTTGAGTATTCAAATGCCTACATCGATAACGATGATAGCAACTCTGGCTTATCTAATGGTCTTTGGGTTGAAGTAACAGGTTCAATGACAGGCTCAATATTGAAAGCAGACGAAGTGGAAGTTGAAGACTTTGATGAAGTCAGCAATGACACGGAAATCGAAGGCATTATTACTTGGGTGGCGAACGACAAATCATCATTTGATTTAAGCTATAAAGGTCGCTTTCTTGTAAATAACAACACTCGTTACGAAGACGGCAACAAATCGAACTTAACCGTTGGTACAGAAGTTGAAGTCACAGCGAAGAAAGCTAACGGCGACAATGTTGCAACCGAAATCGAATTTGAACACGACGATGATGCACAAGATTGGAATAACAACGATATCGACCTAGAAGGTATTGTTCAGAGTATTGATGAATCAGCATTGAGCTTTGTTATTCAGACAACTTCTGGTAATCAAACCGTCTACGTTAACCACAACACTCGCTATGAAGATGGCTTAACGTTCAACACGCTAACCAATCAACGAGTTGAAGCAGAAACGTATAAGGTGAATAACCAATACATCGCTAGCGAAATCGAAGCTGAAGACAACGACTAAATGTCATGAGTTTAAAAGCCACGTATCTACGTGGCTTTTTCATTTAATATAAATATCAGCCGCTTATGGTATGGTTTGCTTATCCAAGATTCAGGGTAAGGAAATAGAAAGAATGACAAGCAAATTCGGAGAACTTAGATTAGAAACCGTCTTAAAATCCGAGTTTGAAGACCTGTTTGACTCTGTTAAGCAAGGTATCTTCGAACACGTCGACAATGTATTTGGCTGGGATGACGAGTTTCAGCGCAACCGCCTATCAAACGACTACCACCCTTCTTGGTTCCATTGGGTCTATAGAGACTCTCAAAAGGTAGGTCTTGCCTGCTTCAAACCTTACGACAATGCATACCACATTCACTTATTGATTATTTTCCCTCAACATCAAAACCAAAACATCGGTCAACAGGTCATGATGCTGATTCAAAATAAAGCGCGCATAGAGCAGCGAAACCAAGTCACCCTATCTAGCTTCAGAGGCAACACTCGCGCCATCCAATTTTATGAGGCGCTTGGCTATCAAGTTGTTGATGATAGTGATGAGGATTTTGTCGGAATGGCTCTCTCCCTTAATAACTATTTATAAGTCGTTAATTTGGAAGAGAGTAACGCATTAACGAATATCCAATTTATTCAATAGTGAAGGGAACCCCCAACCATTCTCGCCTGCTACTACGAGTTCTCCAGTCAGATACTCATAGAGAGTCGGTGCTAGCGAACCATTAGCTTCGATCTTTAATGGCAATGAGTTCTCACCAATTGGAGAGCCCCAAAATCCGATAAATGCATCTTTCTCTAAATAGTCTTCACCTGCGTGACGCCCCGGTACTATTGTGTTGTAACCAATTCCCGCTTTAGGGAACAAATTAATAGTATCGGCTCTATCCTCAAGATAAATGTTAGCCAGTTGATTGACCGAATCAGGTCGAGGAGTCAATTGAGTTAAGTCCGTCCACTCACTGCGACTACACCAAGTTGAATCATCTTCCTTAACTGAACGGTTTATGCACTTTTCCACCAACCGAGAGTAAGCAGAAAAATCAGCTTTACTTGGTAATCCAAGATATGGGTTTAACGTTTGGATATTCAGTAAGGTAGGTGCCTGATTACCCATTAATGACTCATAAAATAGCTTGTCACCGTGTCGGGTGATCAACTCGTCAACGCGCTTAAGATCACGATTGCCGATCACTCGAACAGAGCAAGCTCGCTCGCCACAGGCACTCTCTCTTACCACCATATAATCGAGACTCTCTGGTAAGCGTTTTGCTATCTCATCAATAACATTAATGCTGCCATCTTTTGGGGCAGCAATAGGCGCCCACTGTACCAACTCCTGATAAACCGGCTGTACAGTCCAACCCTGCTTTGAGTTAAAGAAATCCATCATAAAGTTGCCACCGGCGGTCGAAGCAACCACGACATCAACATGTTTAGAGCTTGGATAATTCAACGCATTCGTTATTTTAGGCCCCTCACCTTCATCCGAAGAAATTTTCTTCACCACAATTGGATAATCAAGCTCTGCTTGTAACCCATCAAAAACTTGCTTCTCAGGATTCAATGAATAGAACACAGGTGTTAGTCCGTGATCCCCAGCCATTCCCCACAACGTCTTATCGTAGACACCAGCACTTTGATAAGTCGCTTCTATTTGACGAATCCAATAATCCAAACGATTTAACTCACCGGTTGGCATTAAAATCTCGTCACTGAAAGGCCCTGTAAAATGGGCGAAGTGATCGGGCCATGGGTTATACACCAAGGTATAATCTGGCATCCCGTTGCCATCAAGCTCCGCAAACTGAGTTATCGACTGTTTAACTTGCGCTTTTTTAGATAACTTAGTGAACAAGTCAAAACTTGAAATAGACTGGTAGGCCTCTATGTCTTCTATCAAAGCCTTTCTTTTCTCTCGTAAAGCGACTTCAACTTCAGAGCGTGCCTGAAGCTCTTTTACACAACGTTTCTCACCGTAATCGCGTAATGACTCCCCTAAACCTAAGTTCACCAGACCATCATAACTTGTATGCGCATTCCAATCGTATTGAGCATTACAATTCAGAGTTTTAAGGTAATCGAGACGATCAAACATCGTCTGTACCTTGTTGTCTGCCATTAGTACATCCAGCTGTAGCGCATCATTCCCAAAGAAGTAATAAGCTCGGTCGATATCCCTGTCCACAAAGTGGAAGTTAGGCACGCCTGTACCACCTTCACCAGAAACCTTAGCGCCCGTTTTGATAATAGGCAGATTACGCACGCTGATGGTTGGAGTCGACGAGATACCGACGCGGCTAATATTGTCTCGATGATCTTGATAAAGCTTTTTAAAGAAAGGCAGATAATGTGGATCACGGTAGGTTTGTTCAGATAGAACTTCCATGAACCTCACTTGTTGTTGATGCTCTGGCTCAATAACACTTTCGAACCTCGGCTTATATTGACTATGTTGTTTATGATTGTGATAAGCAACCGAAATAAAAGGTGCACTTTCATCAACTAAACCCTCTATCAACCCTTGCTGTAAGCCATCTACCGTCACTTGCACAGCAAAACGTTTATTCTGTTGGGATTCCAAAAACTGGATAAGAGAGTCAGGCTGCTCATCAAAAGCTTGCTGCATCCAATCATCAAGCGCTTCAGCTCGCTCATCTTTATAAACAAATTGTCGGTAGGCTTTGAGTAAGTTCAAGCGAACAAAATCAATAAGCGTGATAGTAAGAGCTTGTGCTTTGTTATTCGACTTATCGGCATTTTCCGGCTTACCATCCTCGGCAATTGCGAGCATTGCCGATTTCATGTCACCCTCTTCCATTCCCGACGCTGCCTGAGCAATTAATTCGACAATAATCGGTTGAATCTGATTAATAATTGCCAAATCTTCAGGGCTGTTGGTTAAATAGGTGTAGCTCTCTGGCAATGTGTCCATATCTTGCCAACACCAATCTCAAACAGCGCATCGTAGATCACAACCATGTTCGCAATGAAGTGTTCATCGATTCGAATACCCTCATGATGTCCGGTTGCTTCTGTGGACGTATCAGCTCTTTGTATCAGAATCAGCGCATCCCCACATATAGAGGCTATGTTCAAAGCTCTTAATACTCATCATCGTAGACTGTCGATAGTATGCTTGATACATCTCACTGTCCAAGCCCGAATAGCGATCGTAGTAACTATAGAGAAAGTACCCCAAAGGAATGGAGTAAGTCGGGTTAGACAACTGAGCGATCACCCGCGCTTTCGTTTTAGCATCTAAAGGCAGTGCGAGAATGTACGCATCTAGCGTTACGCCCGCGATCGTAAAGATCGCTGCATCGCGAGTTAATGTAGTCGAATAACTCAGGCTTGAAAGCACCTGGTTTTTCAAAACCTCACTTGAACTGAATACGCCACCAATGACAGGCGTTGTCGACATATCGGCAACACTAGGCGTTGATACAACCGCTAACGAAAGAGTGCTAAATAAAAAGGCACGGCCACGACTTTGGGAATAGAAACTCATCAAATATCCTTAGTTTAATGTGTTTTTATAAATGTAACTTATTGTTCCAGTTTACTTTAATAACTCAAATATGCCCAATACCGCATATCATCAGTTCCCCCTGAGCTAGTACTCATTAACTGGTAATAATATCAATTACAAACACCAACCATTCACTAGAGACATGACTCGCATATAAAAATATACAAATTTGATGCAACTCTAGAATAAAAACTCCTGCGCTTTCCGCGCAATCCCTATTTGATACATTCCACATCAATGGCACTCGATTTATAAATAGTCATATTTATCAATGACATTCCGCCAATTGATTCCTGAGTCAAAGACTTTTATCAATAACTTAATAAAGGAGAACTAACATGAATGGTCAACGTTCACTGTTAGCAGTGGCAATAGCCCTAGGGATAGCAGGATGTGGTAGCGACAGTTCGGATAGCTCCACAACTGATACGGGTGGTTCAACGGCAACAACAGCATCTCTTACCGCCAAAGCCGCAGATGGCTATCTGGTAGGTGCTAATGCATGTTTGGATCTAAACAACAACAAAGAGTGTGATAAGGATGAGCCAAATGCCGTAACCGGCGACAATGGCGAATTCACCATTGACAACTTAACTCAAGAGCAACTAGAACAGGGCACTCTATTGATTGAAGTTGTCGCCGGACAAACCATCGACACTGATAACCCAAGTGTTGTGTTGAGTAAAAGTTACCGCTTAACGGCTCCGCCACAATCAGAGTTTATTAGCCCATTAACCACACTCATACAAAATGAAATTGAAAGTGGCGCATCATTAGATGAGGCCAAAGCAACGATTCAAGAGAAGTTAGGTACTACGCTCGACTTAACTCAAGACTACATTGAGGCCAAAAATAACGACAAGCTAGCAGACTCACAAAAAGCAGCTTTTGAGAACCTACACCGCGTTGCTCAAGTCACTGCATCAGTCATGGCAGAGAATACTGACGCACTATCAGAAACCGCAGCGGGAGCTGGTATTTCTGTAGAAGCGCTCACGGCGTTGATCAATGAAGAAGTGACTCGAGTCCTAGATGAAGTCGTCAAAAATATTGAAGCAGCGGGAGAAAATTTCAACCCAAGCGACATTGCTAGCAGCATTAATCGCGATCACATCGCCATTGATGACTCTAATCTTGAAGATAAAATAAAGGAAAACGAGGCAAATAAAGGTTCTAAGAAAGCCGACCTTGCGAAGCTCATTAAAACGGATGGCATCAATTGGTTTGGCGGTGCGAATGAGGCGAATACAGACTTAGTGGTCGCTTACGGGACACTAAAAGCAGATTCCGATAATTCCGTCAGCGAAATCAGTTACATCTATGACTACTTTGCAGAACAGTTTGTTGAAGTTGAAAGTACTCCTGATGCTAATGATATGGTTTTGGGGCAAAGCGGCTGGGAAACTAGCAATGACACTTTAACTAGCATCAAGCGAAATAAAGACGGCAGTGTCATTCTTGAGTCTAGCAGCTCAATTTTTAATGAAATTGCTAGCGCTAGCAGTTGGATATCAGTGGTCTTAATGTTCGCTCAATCATGGATCAAACAGATGGTGAGAACGTTTGGTCTCTAATTATGCCAGCAGGATTAAAATTCCCAGATAACACCACAGCATACAAGTTGTCAGTAGAAGACCTCTACGACAACATTTATACCTTTTACAAGGGTGATTGGTGTGCAGAATACGATTCAGACCGTTATGAGGCACTCAATAAAATGTGTAACGGCATTAGCGCCTTTAAGAATGGCAACGATACATGGCTGACGACTTTAGCATCAACCATCGCTGAAGATGAATCGGATCGTCATGACACTGCATATAATAACCATGCAGATCTAATTCCAATGGCAGGAACAGAGGGTGCTGAAATATTTGCACAGCTTCTGCCCAACGGTACCGTGGTTTATTATTCGAGAGCCTGGGAGCTAGACTCTACATTCTCCAGATTATCAGAACTCGGTTCGTGGGAAGATCAATCAGTGAATGGCGAGGTATTACGTCAAGTAACAATTCCTGAATCCATTCACTCGCAAGTTACATGGTCAAATTATCAAAGACAGGACAACTCCGCTTACCTATCTGTTTTCGATGGATTTGTGCGTATAACCTACAAAGAAAATAAAGAGTCTGATAGTGAGGCCTATATCTTTGATGAAACAACTAAACAGTTCATTTTGGATAACGCATTAACACCGCAACCTCTACATCCTCTGAACCTACAGGCTTGTCTTGATTCATTGCCGGATGCTGGATTCGTTTCAAAAGTCAATGACGTCACGGTTTACGATGTCCAGCGCACACCAATGGGAGAAGACACTCCTGTTACCGAAAATCTAACTTATGAGTTTACCTATCTTGGGAATACTTTCTCTTGGCTGAATAACGTTACGTTGGTCACTGGACTTCCAAATTGGATTTCTGACCTAGAAGGTAGCCTAGAAAAAACGCGTATCGACATTAAAGATTCGGAAGGTACTCTAATCGGTTATGAGTTCTCATATAGCTCTGAAGATCACTATCTAGGTCAAGAAGGCTTTAACTCTGATGACTCGTTAGGTTGGGGCTCAGCGAAAGCAGTATTACCTCTAGCGGTTGCTGATAACCAAAAAATCATCAATCAAACGGTAGACTTTGGAACGTCAACTAACGCACCACTGGCCTCTCAGGTCGATTATTGGTGGGACGAAGAGAGCGGTGAGGCAATCGAAATAGAATATCCTGGGTTGAGAACCGTTTCTGTTGAAACCTCATTAGATGAAATCATCAACGGACGACCTTACTACCTATCGACTTTTGACTACCAACAAACCTATGTAGGTAAAGAAGAAATCACGGTGCCTGCAGGTGATTTAGTAGCATGTAAAGTAACAAGTAAGACACAGTTCGTAGACTATGGACCGATTGATACCCAAACCACCTGGATTACAAACCGAGGCTCCATCAAGTCTATTAAAGAAGAACAATCTTGGGGTATGTCGATTGTAATGGAGGCAAAAAGCTTACCTTCTATTCAGTAATCGATAAATAATATAAACAAGCCAATATCTTATTGGCTTGTTCTTTCGCAGCATACAATCACACATGTGCTTTTCTGTATTTACAACCTTATTTCGATTTCCTAATTACCTTACAAACCCGGTACATTTGAAACACTTCGCAACAAATAAAACACTGTTCATAATTTTATTCTGACAATCCCTTGATAAAGTTTTTGCTCTTTATTCGTACATCTTTTAGGGCCAAACTTATGAACTCGTTGACTAAAGCATCACTGATTGCTGCTATCTCTCTTCCTCTACTTGCTGGGTGTGTAACGCCTGGTGAAGACGATCCAAACGCAAGCACTAAACAAGGTGCAGTGGGTGGTGCTCTGTTGGGTTTAACATTGGGCGCGCTAACAGGTGAGGCGGACTTAGCTGTCCAAGGAGCTGTCGTTGGTGGTTTGGCTGGAGGTGTTGCAGGGGCGAGTAACGATATTCAGAACAACCGAGAAAATATCCGTCACGACAGCCGTAACGAGGCCATTGCACAAACAGGTGGCACACAAACAGTAAACCCAGCGAGCACTGAAACAACTCAGCAAAACTGGCAAGATCTTAATAACTTCATTGGCGAGTGGAACGTGACCATTCGTAACCATGTTGATACCAATAGCAATATCGACAGCCTTCAAGCTACGGGTAATCTAGCGAGTATCAGCCAAGCCAACATTAATATTGGAAACCAGCAGGGCGTTGAGCTCTCGGCACAGTTTTCTTATACAGCAGAGCAAGGTTACCAACTGGATGTCGTGAATGACGCGACTGACGTAACGGTTAACTTCGCAGGTGAACATCAACCACAAGCGAACCGTTACAACTTCTACCCAACCAACATTCAAGACATCATTTACCAAGACGTGAACAGTGCTGACGTTCGTCTAGAACTGGCGATGGTGAGTGATAAGCTATGGATGATCGACAGCTATGCGTACATCGATGGATCTGAAAAGAAACTACAATCTATCCGCTTCAATAAAGCGAGCTAATAGACTCATATAACAAAGCCAGCACAACCACTGCGCTCAACGTTACTATCAATATTGAGCAATGGTTTGGGGCTGGCTTTGAACATGGTGACCTATTTTTGGCAGCAAAGGCTATATCACTTATTTTCTGTAGCCTGTGCTGTAAAGAGTAGAGGTTAAAAACCTTACAAACGCTTACCGCTGCCGTCTTCCCACATCACTTCACACTCTTCTTTGATGGCTGCTTTTAACAACTCTACCAACGGAAATGCACGGCTACCGATATTCACTGGCGCTTCAACAACTTCATCTTCGTTGTCGTCATCAGTATCGCTTTGTTCTACTGGTTGCTTTTGTTCGACCTCAAGCGCAGCACGTAAATTATTTAGAGCTTGAGGCACCTCTGAAGCATCAATGGCACCAGGGATAGCGCCACTATGTCCAAGCATTTTGATGAACTGAAGTCCGATCTCGCCAAACATCGTGACGCTAGCGTGAGCCTTGCAACTAAACGTAATTAACATACATGGTCGCCCCTATTTGCCAAGTACTCACTCTCTAAAAAATCAAACGGGTTAAGATTGCAGTCATACATCCGGACTTAGTTCGGCATACCTGCCGCTGTCCCTAAAGGATTTCGCTGACTCAATTCTGATCATAATAGCGCATTAGTGTTTTCACTATGCCATGTTAAATGCAGGCTTATTGAGTCACGGTCTTACCTGTTTGGCCTTTAAATTGTGTTACCTCTAGCAATCGATTTTGGGCGTTTTACGGGGTTCATCGTCAGATCTCTCTGAAATGTACTTAGTAACACTGATAACATTCTTATAACGTGTTATCAGTGTCTAAATGCGCTCAATCTTCATGTGTTTTTACCTTGTTCGTTCTCTTCTTCGTACCAAATAAAATTTGAGGTGCGGATTAGCTATCATATGTTAAATACAAGCCATTTGAGCGAAATTAACTCGCAAAGGCATCGGGGTATTGTTTGGGGTTGTAGTCTTCCCCTCGTGTGAGCATAGCCCAGAGTGTCCGTGCGTTTTTGTTGGCCAGTGCTACTGCGGCAACGTTGGTGTTTCGTCGATGGATAAGTCCCCCTAACCAACTTTCCGAAGAAACTTTGTTTTTTCTGGCGATTAAAACAGAGCGTGCGCCATGAATCAGTAGCGTTCTCAAGTAACCGTCTCCCCGTTTACTGATCCCAAGTAAAGTATTTTTGCCCCCACTCGAATGTTGTCGAGGTACCAAACCCAACCACGCGGATAGCTGACGTCCATTCTTGAATTCGGAAGCATCCCCTATCGTACCGACAATTGCGGTGGCACTGATCAGTCCGATACCCGGTAGAGAAGCTATCCGTTGGCTTAATTCACAATGTTTAAAGTGCTCATTGAGGAGGTGGTCATATTGCTCAATGTGTTCCCCCAACTCCTTTAAATGCTCATACAGCCGAGATATAACCTGACGAAACATGTCGGGTAGGCCATTGTCAGCATCCTCTAAAATTAGCGGTAAATATCGTTTAACGGCCGCTTTTCCGATGGGCATGATGATCCCAAACTCAGTGAGAAGCCCCCTCACTTGATTAATTTGTGCGGTTTGGGCTTTGATTAATCCCGAACGGGCACGGTGAAGAGAGAGTAAAGCTTGTTGGTCGGGGGATTTTATTCCAACAAAACGCATGTTTGGTCGGGTAACGGCTTCACAAATAGCTTCGGCATCCGCGGCATCATTTTTATTGGTTTTTACGTAAGGCTTAACAAACTGAGGTGCCATTAACTTCACGTGGTGCCCTTGATTCGCCAATACTCGCGCCCAAAAGTGAGCCCCACTGCACGCTTCCATTCCGATAAGACAGGGCTCTTTATTGGCAAAGAATGTAAAAAGCTGGTCACGTTTAAGTTTCTTTTTCAGGATGCTTTTTCCATGTTGGTCAACGCCATGGATTTGGAATATATTTTTAGCTAAATCGATACCTACCGTTGTTACAGTCATGCTCTTTCTCCTATCTCATCGTTACCTTCATAGTAGAAGGCTGAGGGAGGGGCGACCATTCCATTATAATGAGCCTCTATCAAATTCAATTGTCTACAAACTATGTTGAGTAAATCATTGGAAAGCAAGTACATAATCATCAAAGAACAGCCACCAACCTGATCGTTGGCGACTACTTCCTAAAAGAAATCTGCACCGTCGGTGATATACATCACTATTAATAATGTCTTAATCAGCCTTTCATATGAAACCTTGATAGTAGTCACACTAAATAGGTATCTAAGTCTCTGCGTAGCTTGTTATTTAATCTACTATTAATACCATCATCAAAATTAGTGGCACAAATCACATGAACAGGCTTGTAGGAAGGCACCTTGAAGAGATGGCGGATATCCGCTCTACCCGAAAACAAAAAATCGTCTACTCCTTTTCAATGACTGCAGCCGCACTCTTTATCTTTTACACATGGGCTTACTTTCAGGGGCAGCCCTACACCCTATCAATGTTTGAGCTATGTTTTGCTTTTATCGCTATCGCCAATGCGATTTATGTAAGAAAGGTCTTCAATCCTGAGTATTCAGAGTTAATTCTTAGCTGTGTACTGCTTGTGCAAGGCGTCATCCTGTTTTTATACAGCTATGCCATTCCCGATCGCATACTTTGGCTTTACCCGATTTTAGCGGCCGTAATCTTCATCAACGATTTTAGAATTGGCGTCATCCTAAGCACCTCTTTTTGCCTATTCATAAGCACGCTAATTACTGCATTACCCAATAATTTTTCTCTACCTTTTAACAGCACACATCGCTTTATTCTTAGCTTGTTTACCATGAGCTTGGTGTGTCATACCTCCGCTTACTACTACACCAAAGCAGTAAGCTACATTCAGCGTTTATATAAAGAAGGGATAGAGGACTTGGCTTATCGAGACCAACTCACAGGGCTTGCCAACCGATGGAGCTTTGAACGTTGGGCTATCGAAAAGCTTGCCACTGTCGATAGTGAGCGATCACTTACCGCCTTGGTCTTCTTAGATATTGATGATTTCAAAGGCATCAACGACAGTTATGGTCACGATGTCGGCGACAGTGTTCTACAACACTTTGCTAACCGTCTAAGCAACAATATTCGAACCCGAGATCGAAAAAGCCACGAATACGACTATTCCATCGCACGCTTTGCCGGAGATGAGTTTGTGCTGATGCTATACGATATTCCCACCAGAAAAGATCTCGATGGTATTCTAGACAGGATCTGTGGATTGTTTGAGAGCGGTTGCCAGACCAACGAGAGAATAAAAGAGCTGACTCTCAGCGTCGGTGTATCACTGTATCCGCAAGATGCTCAAGATTTACATGAATTGACAAGATGTGCCGACAAAGCCATGTATATAGCGAAACATTCAGGCAAGAACCGTTACGCTTATTATCATGACAACCCTGTTGCTACGTAAGGGCGGGATCGAACTTTAACCATTGAAAATAATGGATTTATTTTACAGGGAACTTTTTTAGATAATCACGATCTGATCATGAAGTAAAAAAACATGAGAAATTCGCACATGATTATCATTGAGCAACTTAAAAAAGTGAAAGATACCCGTTCGCACATCAATCAAGTTTATCCTGTTATGGAAGTCGCTTTCGTGGTCATAACAGCCATGATTTGTGGTCAAAATAAATGGACAGAGATTAAGGATTTCGGTGAAGGAAATATCGAGTGGTTACGTGAGTATTTCCCCTACGAAAATGGTCTTCCCACTCGACATAATATAGCTGCGATCATGAGATCCGTTGTGCCAGAGACGCTATTGGAAGCTATGGTGGGCTGGGTCAATTTGCACAGAGAGAAGCATGCTCAGCCTATAATCAGTGTTGATGGGAAGGTTCTAAAAGGGGCAAAAGCAAGCAAACAACAGCACCCCCTCTATATGGTTTCGGCATTTGATGTAGACGAGGGTTTGACTCTCACACACCAACCTTGTGACGGCAAAGGTATGGAGCTGCTAGCAATAAGAAACATGCTAGACGCTTTAGATATCAAAGGATGTTTATTAACTGCTGATGCCCTGCATTGTCAGGTTGAAACACTGAATAAAGTAGTTGATAAAGGTGGAGATATCCTAGTACAAGTTAAACTGAATCAACCAAGTTTATTAGCAGAAATTGATGTGCAATTCCAATACTATTGGGCTTTGCCTGAAGATAAACAGGAATCATACATCACGGAAGAGAAAGGGCATGGTAGAAAAGAGGTTCGTGAGGTTTACGTGCTTCCTGCAGCCTTCAGCGAAGCACTCAGACAGAAGTGGTGTCTCGTAAAAAGCATTGTTGCAGTGGTAAGAGATAGGAGTGTCAAAGGGAAAGGAAGTTATGAAACCTCGTACTATATTTGCACAGACCATTTATCTTTAGAGTTAGCCTCAAAGGCAACAAGAAAGCATTGGCATATTGAGAATCAGCAGCACTGGGCGTTGGACGTAATTTTCAAAGAAGACGAGCAGCGAATTTACGCTGGGGATTCAGCGTTGAATATGGCTTGTTGTCGTCGCTTTGTGCAGAACCTATTTAGAAAATCAGAGGGTAACTTGTCTGTACCAAGAAAGATGAACCAAGCCGCATGGAATAAAGATTACAGGGAAAAAGTTCTTTTTACATCAGATTAACAAAGTATATTCGCGCCCTTGTTGCTACGTTAATAGAAGAGTGCCCGATGGATAAACCTGACTCGACTGAAATTGAACAGGGGCTTGAAGCTGGAATAAAGGGAAACAATGTTACCTTGTTAAACACTCGCCAACGTTAGCCAGCCATATACATCGCCCATAAGCTGACAAGACCAATAACAATAATCCAAACCACTTGCCTAACTCGGCTTCGGTTTTCCCACTTAGATCTTGTGACGGTTTTCAGCGCAGATTCCTTTGCCGAATGCACAAAAGGCGCTTCCACTTCGCGCTTTTTGATGCGACGTTTCACCGCGTTATTCGCAACCTCAGTAAAGCGCTGACCTTGTTCTGTCGTAAAGTCATTCTCAAAGCCCATTCGACCATGCCTTTCGCCATGTTTTTGTTGTACTGCCATAGCGGCCTCCTTGGCGGTCTAACCTATATTGAGTATAGACTTAATTTTATATTGTTACCTGTTCAAAATTTTCGAATAAGTCACTCAACGTAGCACCATCTTCTTTATAAATTAAATTCCATACACTAACCCTATTCAAGCTTACGAGGGTTTCAATATGTCGAATGTAAGAACCGTAGAACATGTAATCTCAGCCCATGCCACGTCCGATGGCGATGGGGTTAAAATCCAAAGAGTTGCTGGTTTTAATAACAAACGCTTCTCTCCATTTTTGATGATTGATGAACTCAAATCAGATGAGAGCAAAGACTATGTTGGCGGCTTCCCTCCCCACCCTCACCGTGGGATAGAGACACTCACCTATATGCTGCAAGGTCACTTTCAACATAAAGACCACATGGGCAATGTCGGAGAGCTTCGCAGTGGTGGGGCGCAATGGATGGCTGCAGGCCGTGGCGTTATTCACAGTGAAATGCCAATGATGGAGGAAGGTGCACTTCATGGTTTTCAGATTTGGATCAATCAACCTGCAAAAGACAAAATGAAGCCAGCGCAATACCATGACTTCCAAAGCGAAACTATTACTGAACACCAAAGTGAGCAGGGTGGTTTACTAAGAGGCATTGCCGGAGGATTTGAATTGCTTAATCCTGTCGCTGATACTTTAAAGATACAAGGACCACTACAACAAACGGGCGTGCCACTGAGTGTTTCAGATTGGCGAGCGAGCATTGGGCAACAAATCTCGCTAAGCACTAACGCTAGTCACAATGCCATGATTTATGTGTACAAGGGCAGCCTTAAAATTGGTGACAAGATCATAAGCCAAGGTCAACTGGCGTTCCTAACAAGCGCTGAAGTACTGTCTTTAGAAAGCCAAGAGGATTCCGGTGCACTTATCTTTATCGGAGAGCCAATCGATGAACCGGTTGTACATTATGGTCCATTTGTCATGAACTCTATGGAAGAGATTGAACAAACCATTCAAGACTATAACAGCGGCGTGTTTGAAACTTATTAGTGTGTGGTTTGGACTTTCGAGGGATTGAGAAGATAACAACGAATTTGGTCGTCGATTTGATGACTGTAAAACAAGTGACACTATCCACTGCCGGTTATTATCACTTATTTAACCACGCTCTTAGAGCGTGGTTTTTTCTTATTGGAGAGAAGCTAGCTCACTTCTCCCTAAAGGTATTCACACAAGTAAGCCGTTGCTTCTTTTACTTGCAGGTCGAAAGAAGAATCGCCCGCAACGTCGAAAGATTCTCCAGATTGGTATGTAGTCCAGTCGTCATCGCCAACACGTTTTACCGTTAGTGCGCCTTTTACAACCGTCATCTTTTCAGGAGCAGCCGTACCGAAGGTATATTCGCCAGCCGCCATCACACCAACACTCACATCAGCGCCAGATTGATTAAACGCTAACGATTTAACGCCACCTTCAAAGTATGTGTTTTCTTTAATCATTGTACTTCCTTGTTATCTTAAAATTGCAGTTATTGGGCTCAACGAATAAGCCTACCTGTAGACTTAGGTGATAATTGTTTTAACCAATTCGCGACTTTCCTACAAGAAATAAATACGCATAATTTAAGATTTACTGACAGCAACTTGCATTGATGACATAAATATTGGTGGTAATACTCAAAGAAACATCAAAGCAAGCCTATTTATCATAACATTGGATCTTGCTTCTAACTCTTCTAACGATCTTTGCAAACAAAGATTTTAATTTATAGACTCAAAGACGGTACAAGCAGAAAATGAAGAGATAATGGCAAAAAAGCCCACTAAAAGCAGAGATATATTTGCCAACTCACTACTCTACGGCTTTCTATTAGCTGGTTTTATGATTGCCGTCACCGCTGGTTATTTTGCTTATCAAGCCCACCAAAAGTCTGTCAGCCCAAGTAACGTATATGGTAATTGGATTGAGATTGGTGCTCCACCATACAACACCGACATCCTAACCCTTTCTGAAAAAGGGGTAATGATCAATCATCGCCTTATCACCACTTCGTTTGAGTTTGACGGTAAAATCGTCACGATAAATACAGGCTCTGGACCCAGGGTTTACACCATTAGTGGTACCTACGATTCACCTCGCCTAAAACGACTCGAGCCAAGCACACCTGCCCAGCAATTTATTAAAGAAGGCTTTGAACATACCGCTACCGGTGATAATCACAGTGTCATGCAACAAAGAAGAGCTTCATTAGCTGAGCAATTCAAAAAATAGTCTTCAATCGCCAAAATCACTCCACCAACACGCTTCATCCCTCCCCCCTGCCTAGCCGCCACTACTTTGTGATATCGCTTCAATCAAACAATATTTTCATGCAGTTTGTCGCATTTTTACATAACTTCATGTCGTACAATTTCACATATGAGATTTTCATGCTAGGTGACATTTTCATTTTATAAAACATGGACTCGACCTCTCACTCATTAAGCAACAAATTTGTAACAAGATACAATTTTTTAGTTGTCCATCGAAAACAGATTTATTTTCAGTTATGAAATTAAAACTCTCTCGAATACTGACGGGGAAGCTCCTTCAAAACTGACCGGAGCAACTTATGGGGCCATTTGGTTCTCGTAACCTTCAAGGAATGAGAGAAATAGTATGATTCGTTTTAATACCTGTGCTGCGAGCATTGCTCTTGCGCTATCTGGTACAGCATTAGCTGCTCCAACAGCACCTAGCATCGACATGTACGGTTCCAACAACCTACAGTTTTCTAAAATTGAACTCGCGATGGAAACCACTTCTGGCTACAACCAGATGGTTAAGTATCACGACAAAGCAAAGGTCGACGTTAAGTTTAACCAGTGGAGCGGAACGTCAGGAAACACGTACAACATCTACTTTGATGGCGTCAAGGTTGCGACCGGTCCAATCACTGGCAGCCAAACTACCGCTTCATTCGAATACGGCCAGGGTGGCTTGTTTGATATGGAGATCGAAGCGTGTGACGAAACGGGTTGTAGCAAGAGTGCACCCGCAAAGATCACCATCGCCGATACGGATGGTGCACACTTGGCACCACTAGCAATGAACATTGATCCAAACAACAAGTCATACAATACAGACCCAAACACAGTAGTGGGTACTTACTTTGTTGAATGGGGCATCTATGGCCGCGATTACACAGTCGACAACCTACCCGCTGATAACTTGACCCATATCCTTTATGGCTTCATCCCAATTTGTGGTCCTAACGAATCAGTGAAATCGGTTGGCGGTAACAGCTACAACGCACTCATGACGGCTTGTCAGGGCGTCAACGATTACGAAGTGGTGATTCATGACCCATGGGCAGCTTTCCAGAAAAGTTTCCCTCAAGCAGGTCACGAGTACAGCTCACCAATCAAGGGCAACTACGCAATGATGATGGCGCTCAAGCAGCGCAACCCTGACCTGAAAATCATCCCTTCAATTGGCGGCTGGACCCTGTCAGACCCATTCTTCGATTTCACAACCAAAGCAAACCGTGACACCTTCGTCGCATCGGTTAAGAAATTCCTAAATACATGGAAGTTCTATGACGGTGTCGATATCGATTGGGAATTCCCAGGTGGCGGCGGTGCTGCACCAGAACTTGGTGACCCAGTAAATGATGGCCCAGCATACATCGCACTGATGGCAGAACTGCGCGCAATGCTTGATGAGTTAGAAGCAGAAAATGGTCGTACTTACGAACTCACATCAGCGATCGGTGTTGGTCACGACAAAATTGAGGATGTGGATTACGGTGATGCTATCCAGTACATGGACTACATCTTTGCGATGACTTACGACTTCTACGGCGGTTGGAACAACGTGTTAGGTCACCAGACAGCATTAAACTGCGGTAACTTCATGCGTCCTGGTCAGTGTGATGGCTCAGGCATTGATGAAAATGGCGAACCATACACAGGCCCTGCTTACACCACAGACAACGGAATCCAACTGCTTCTAGAGCAGGGTGTTCCAGCCAACAAGCTTGTTGTTGGTACAGCGATGTACGGTCGTGGTTGGGAAGGCGTATTACCATCATCACTTTCAGATCCTAGCGACCCAATGACAGGGGTTGGTAACGGCAAACTGAAAGGCAGCTCTGCACAAGGTGTCTGGGAAGATGGCGTTATCGACTATAAAGGCATTAAGGCGAACATGCTTGGTGCGAACAACCAAGGCATCAATGGCTTCGAACGGCTACGACGAAATGGCAGAAGCGCCTTACGTTTGGAACCGCACTTCAGGTCAGCTAATCACCTTTGATGATGACCGCTCGGTAAAAGCAAAAGGTGCTTACGTACGTAGCCTTGGTCTTGCAGGTCTATTCTCTTGGGAAATTGATGCAGATAACGGCGACATCCTAAATGCAATGCATGAAGGCCTAGCAGGTGGCACCACCGATCCTGTAAACCGCAAACCAACTGCAGCAGCAGGTGCCGACCAATCCGTTGAAGGCCCAGCTTCTGTTTCTCTAGATGGCAGTGCTTCAAAAGACAGCGACGGCACAATCGCTAGCTACGCTTGGTCACAAGTGAGCGGTCCAGCCGTAACACTGGCTAACGCTAATGCCGCGGTTGCAAGCTTTGATGTTGTTGAAGTCGCTCAGCAAGAAACGCTAACCTTCAGCCTAACAGTAACGGACAACGAAGGCGCAACGTCAACAGACACGGTTGTTGTAACAGTAAACCCTAAAGATACAGGCCCAGTAAACACAGCACCAGTTGCAGTGGTTACGGCTCCGGCTGAAGTTAATGCAGGTGATGTTGTAGTGGTTGATGCGTCAGCGTCTAGTGATGCGGATCAAGACACATTAACCTTCACATGGGATGTACCTGCAGGTATCGATGCAACCGTACAAGGTGCTTCAGTAAGCTTTGTCGCAGCGGAATACACGCAAGATACAGTACTAAACTTCTCTGTGACAGTGAGTGATGGTACGGATACATCAGTCGCGGCTGCATCAGTGAAAGTCCTCAAGAAAACCACAGACGGCGGCACGTGTACTAACGCTTGGGATTCAAGTGCAGTCTACACTGGCGGCGACCAAGTGACTCAAGCTGGTAAGGTTTGGGAAGCGAAATGGTGGACCAAAGGTGATGACCCAGTTAACTCAGGTGAATGGGGTGTATGGAAAGAAATTGGCCCAGCAAACTGTGCTAACTAAAAATTGTTTTTAGCTAATACTCACTAAACACCTAAAAGCAAAGGCCAACCAGAAATGTCTGGTTGGCCTTTTTGTTATTTTTTCTGAATCTAGCTAATCAAGGTATCAAAACTCTCAAATACCTGAGGGCACTTCATCACTCGACCATGGCCCTGCCCTTGAGTCGCAATCAAGGTAACGCGATCCATTTCATTCGCTGCACGCTGTGACACATCAAACTTAGTAAACTTGTCTTGCTCATCATGCACAATGATTGCCTGAGACTGACGCAGCGCGAGCTTGCCATAGGGATCGACAGACTGGATTGGGTAATTAAACTGTTCTTCTACTTCTCCCACTACCGCCTCAAACAACTTCATTGAGTACCCTGAACGAGCAACGCTGCCGAACAGGTTATCGAGGTAATCCAATACAGGTGCAATCAGCAACAATGGTTTGTTTTCCAATTTAACGTGCTTACATTCCAACGCAGAAGCGGTACCCATGCTGTGACCAACTAAGCCTGCCACTTCACCCACCGAGTCAAGAATCGCCTCAAGGCCGTTCACAAACGCCGGAATATGACCATGCACGCCATAGCTGCCGCCATGCGCCGGGTGATCGTAAGCCAGAGCGGTAAAACCTTTAGCTGCGATGTGTTCCATCAAAGGAAAGAACTGACTCGCAGTCCCTGACCAACCATGAGTTAATACCCAAACTGGCCCAGTACCTAGAGAGTAAGTTTTTAGAACACCATCGCGGCCTTTAACTTCGCTCTTGATCAACCCTTGTGGATCAGCATTTTTCTGCTCGGTACGCATTGGCGTGAGCAATAACTTACGCGCTGTTTTCTTTGCATGGCTCGGCGCTAAGATGTAGTGCAGGTTGGTTGTTGCACCAATCAGGCTGCGCTTGAAGCTGAATTTGTTCGATGTATTAAAGTAGATTTTGTCACTCATGACCATTCCTTGTATCGCCATCTTCATTGGCGGATCGAGCTCGGCCAGAAAAACGAACGACCGTGCTATTTGTTGGTATAAAAAATGGGGCAAAGCTGTGTTTAGCTGCTTGCCGCCACTTCTCTTAAAATTGTTAGACCTTACATCAGCAAAGCTCACATGCTTTGCAAGCTAAGTGGTTTACGAGTTAAACCGCTTTCCAGCTGGCGATTAAGCGCTCTACACCGCTCCAAAAATGCGTGTGGCTCGCTTGTTGGCCTCTTAACGAGTAAAACAAGTTCGCACTCAGGTAGAGACCGTATAACTCAAAAGTGGCCTGTTTCGGATCTAAGTCGGCTCTGAACTGCTTGCTCTCAACCGCTTTTGCTACCTGAATCGTCAAGTAGTCAATCCAAACCGAAATGGTTTTCTGCAACGCTTTCTGAATCACAGACGTTTCACTGCCTGCATCTTTCCAAGCATCGATAAACATACAGCTACCTTGGAACGAATGGTTCCAACCCAGCCAGTTATCGAGCAACTGCTTCAATTTCGCTTCAATATCACCATCACCCAACTCTCTCGCAGGAATGATGACTCTTTCAGTGAATATGGCGTTGGAATATTCGAGTACAGAGAGCTGTAGGTTCTCTTTAGAGTTGAAGTGCGCAAACAGGCCACTCTTAGACATGCCACACTGTTTGGCTAATTCGCCAATCGTCAAACTCTCAAGCCCGTTTTCACTCGCAAGTGCGAATGCATGACTCAAAATATACTCTTTGGTTATCTTTCCTTTACTCATTATTCACCAAGGATAAATCTGATACGTTATTTTTAGCACGTTCGTTCTTTTTTTCAAAGATTTTTACTTATCTATTGGGATTCAATTTCTCTTCTCAAAGAATTGTGGAAAAATGCGACAGTATTCAAAGGATATTGAAGTTGGCTAAATTTAAGGAAAAATAATGAACACACTTTGGGAACAGTTTGCGTTTTCAGCCTCAGTGACAGGCCCTATCTGTTTAATGCTGTTTCTTGGTGTGGTGCTCAAACGAATAGGACTTATCAATGACAACTTCATTGATGTCGCTTCTAAGATTGTTTTTCAAATCACCTTACCTGCGATGCTGTTCTTGAGTATCGTTCAATCCGAACATAACTTCTCTGCCAGCAGCACCCTAGTGTTATTTGCTCTCGCTGCTAACTTCGCTTTTTTCCTCATTGCTACCCTTTCGACCAAGCTGTTGTTTAGAGATTCGAAGGACCAAGGCGTCATCATCCAAGGTGGCTTTCGGGCTAATACGGGCATCATAGGTCTAGCGTATGTAGCCAATATCTATGGCAACCAAGGCGTGGCACTGGTCGCTATCTATGTTGCATCCATTACAGTGCTCTACAACATTCAAGCGGTGATTGCCCTAACTCCTAAAGGCACAGACACCGGCGATAAAGCCATTCAAGCAATCGCCAAATCGATAACCAAGAACCCTCTGATTATCGCCATTTTCCTCGGTGTTTTCTGTTACGCATTGTCTATTCCAATCCCTAAGATGGTCACTGACGCTGGGCAATACTTGGCAAAAATGACCTTGCCTCTGGCTTTACTTTGTACTGGTGGCTCATTGGATATCAGCTCTCTCAAACAGGAGAAACTTGCGACTTGGTTTTCCTCAAGTTACCGACTCATTGTTTCACCCTTGCTTATTACTGTAGCAGCACTGGTCTTGGGATTTGAAGGGCTCGATCTTGGTCTTATTTTCCTGATGAGTGCAGCGCCAACCGCAGCCGCGAGTTACGTCATGGCACGTGCAATGGGTGGGAATGCAACGCTCGCTGCCAATATTATCGCACTCACAACAATGGGCTCGCTTATCACTTGTACGCTTGGCATCTTTGCACTTACTGCAATGGGTTTACTATAGCTGCGACAGGCTTCAAAGAATCTATACGTACCTTAGTACAAAGGTCGCAACCCTTGATTTAGCGCTAACTGGCTCAACAGAAAGGCTGCTAGATTCTACGAAAACTTTCTTAGAGATCTGATATGTCTTCCGTTCAAAATACGCCTTCACAACGCATCGCCAGTATCGAGTTGGGTCGAGTGATTGCTATCTTGGCGATCATTGGCTTACATGGCCAAATGGCCCTTACTTATTGGCAAATCAATGACGTGCCATGGATTGGTTACATTCTTAACCAAGCCGCGCGCTTTGCAGTACCTCTGTTCTTTCTAATTTCAGGTTATCTGATTCAACCTAAGCTCGTCTCATCTCCTTGGGAAACCGTCATCAATTACTCGAAACCACTGCTCAGGGTTTGGGTGGTATGGAGCATCATTTGCTTAGCTTTACCATTCAACCTCGCTAGAGTTGAAGAACTTGGTTATCTAGGTGAGCGCCAAGGTTACTGGGGCTTTTTGATGAGCACACCGCTCAACTCTTTCTTAGAGGGGGGATTGGTGCATTTATGGTTTATTCCAGCTTTAGTTTTCGCTGTTTTGATCATCGCTTTGATGGTTGAGATGAAGCTCGATAAGCTTTTATTGCCTCTCGCAGCTGGACTCTACATCTACGGTGTTTTAGCGGGAAGTTATACAAGCCTGACTGGACTGGAAGCACCTTTCTTTACCCGTAACGGTCCGTTCTTCAGTACATTAATGGTGACCTTGGGTTTCCTTATTCGTCAGCATCAATGGAAAGTGTCGTCGGCTAAGGCGCTAGGATTAATAGCATTAGGCATGGGCATTCATTTTGCTGAAGCGGCGTGGCTTTCTAAATTCGACATAGCGTTCAACATCCATGACTTCTTGTTTGGTACTGCGCTATGGGGAATGGGCACGTTTATGTGGCTTCTAGCTAATCCGAATGTGGGCAATTATGGTTGGGTTCGTGCTATCTCAAATCGCATGTTGGGTATCTACGTTAGTCACCTATTAATCATCATCTTGTTGTTTAATGTCTGTGGTGTATTGGGCATTACGGAGCTAGCAAAAGACGTAACCGTATTCTTTGGCACAGTGTTACTCAGCTTTGGGTTGGTCGTTGCAATTGAGAAAAGCCCATTGCGACACGTACTGCTTCGTTAGCAATAACAAAATGGCGTGATTAACCTTCTCAGTTTAACTAGCCACAAAAAAGAAAGGCAAGATAACTTAGTATCTTGCCTTTTTTGTTCAGATTGAAAGTGAACTTGCGTCACCCGTGACGTGTTATCGGAACGCCATCGCGCCTTTACCTACCCCTTCATAAGCCACAATTTGTAGTGACTGGTTTTCTGCCAAACTTGGGGCAACTTGATCGGCGATATAGCCTGCCAATAGTTCCACTGTAGTATCCGTTGGCAAGATCTCTGTTTCACTCTTAGCGATCGCTAGCTCAAATTCACCTTGTGGCGCCGTATACTGGAAACCATAATGGCTTTCGTCATTCGCACTCTTGGCGTGCTCACTTAGGTTCAAAGAAGAAACCGAAACTTGGTCTTCTTTAGAACCTAGGTAGATGTCTTCCCAACGCTCAGCAAACGCTAGCTCACGCTGTTCATCACGCTGGCCATCAACCACAATTTCAACCGGAGAACGATGACCATGCGCAATGCGCTGACAGTTACCATCGTGCTTTTTCAAACCATGGGTATAGTGGTAGAACGCACCATTAATATTCTCATGACGTAGAGTGATCTCTAGCCCTGTGACGTTACTTGGTAGGTTGTCGCGAAGAATGTCATAAACGTGTGCGGTCACGCTCTCAATGGTGATCGCTTCAGCATCAATCAAACAGTAGGCTTCATCAGGGCAGTGCAGGTGCAGGCTCTTGTCACCACGCAGCACATCCACTTTAGCGTAGCCCGGTTTACTTGCTTGATGCACGATCGCAGCGTTTTTCATTGGCAGCAGTAAACGGTGATCAACATGCTGATCAACAAGGTTTTTGATCTGTTTTTTGACTCGGCTAAAGTCCAGCACCATGCTCATTTCATTCAGTTCACCAGACATGGTGACATCTAAAATCCAACTATCTCCTACGACCCCTCTGCGTTCACAGATGTATGAAGAATCGATAACGGTAAGGTCTCTTACAAATAGGTTCAAGTGGAACTCCTTAGTGCTTTAATGAGATACGGGAGGCTGAATAATGTTCAGCAGGCACTTCGTCTCATTGATGTCTGATAAAATAGGACGGGCAGGATGTTACAACGAGCTTATAAAGTCCACCTTTTTACACCATCATTCGAGAAATGAACAAACTACGCTCAATTTCCGCTAAAACATAGGCCAGTCTCATGCTAATAGCCATATTGCAGGTAGGGTTGCAAGCGCTTCACGTTACATTTTGCTTTAGCCATAAACGCGGCGACATTCCGGTTACGTGCTGAAACGCACGAGAGAAGCCAGAGTAACTGTTGTACCCCACTTCATCCGCAACCCAGTTGATGGGCTTGTTTTGCAACAGCAACGATTGAGCCACAGAAACCCGCCACTTTTGAACATAGTCACCAGGAGTTTCGCCAACTTCCCGCTTGAACGCTTCAATAAACTGAGTTCGAGACATCGCCGCCAATGAAGCCATTTTCGCTATCGAAAAGTGTCGAGCTGGCATTAGGTGAATGGCGGTCACTACCGGAGCAAGTCGTGGGTGAGCAAGCGCAGAGAACACGCCTTGATCGATTTGCTGTTGTTCAATGAGATGGCGGAAAATCAAAGCCATTAGCGCGTCACTCAACTTATCCATTAAGTATTGCTGGCCTGATGACTCTTGGTTCGATTCTCGAAACAGCACCTCAATCACCGGCATAAGGTTAGGTGCGTCTTCAAACGGAATCACGATCACGTCAGGAAGTGCAGACAACAGCGGATTCATTTGCCCTGAACGATATTCCACACTCGCACACACAACTTCTGCACCGTCTCCAACACCTTCAATCGCGTGTGGTGTGCTATTCGGTAAGTAGACGATACAAGGCTGAGAGAGCTTCCTGTGTTCCATACTAGAGCTCGATAGGGTCAACTCACCGGCACTCAATACATGAAGGTGCCCTTCTTTACCCTGTTGCGCGTTAAATGATGATACCCCACACAGGTTTCCTGAATAGAAAACACCGGTGCGTATCGAGAAATGTTCCATCAACTGTGACAGCAGATCCATGCATCCTCCGAACGATTCGCTTACTTTTTAGTTCTTTTGTCCCTCTATAGACCGGACCAGTCGGCTAATTTATTTCATACAAGTTAACTAACACTGACAAGGAACTTGATATGTCACATTTAAAATCGACCAGTCAAAAAATCACTCTTACAGCCGCGTTACTAGGCGCTAGCTTTTCAATAATGGCTGCAGACCTTGATATGAGTGTCGATAGCAACGATCTAGCAATTAAAGGCTACGACCCGGTTGCTTACTTCGACAATAAGGGTCCAGTTAAAGGCACGTCAGAATTCACTGCAACGTATAAAAACGCCATTTATCAATTTGTGAGCAGTGAAAACCGAGACCAATTCCGCGCTGATCCACAAGCCTATGCGCCTCAATATGGTGGATACTGCGCCTTTGGTGTTGCAATGGGTAAGAAATTTGAGACCGATCCACAAGCTTGGAAAATAGAAGATGGAAAGTTATATCTGAACTTAGCAAGTCAGTACAAAAACGTTGGTTGGAGAACACACAAGAGTTCATTCAAGATGCGGACAACAATTGGACCACGATTAAAACGGTTGAAGCCTATAAGCTCTAGATAAACTGCCACTCCCCTCTATAAACGGAAGCCCCTCTGTCTTCCGTTTTTCAATCCGCCCTTGTTAACCATTTCTATTGGTTAATTGCTTGCGTACATAAAACATTAATTTTCCTTAATCAAAGCTATCACTAGCCCTTGTCTATGTGATCTACACAACATTTTAAGTGGGTCACTTATTGATAATCTAACCATACACATTTGTTATGTTATAACATTTCATAACCTCTACTTTCGATAGTGTTTTCGTAAGCGTTTCAGAGGTCAATCTCGAGTCAAAGGAAAGTATGATGAAACTACACAAGTTAGCGGCGCTGTGCGCTCTTACTCTCGCCGGTAATGCATTTGCCGATGTCACCGTTAAGGAAACAGATAAATTCCAAGATGTGGCAGATAAAGTAAGTCAACTAACAGAGAAAGGCGAAAAACCGCTGATCGTTATTGATATCGATAACACGCTTCTAACCTCGACGAGCGATATCGGCGGTGATATTTGGTATCAGTGGCAGCGAGGGAAACTGGATGTGAAGCCATCAGCTGAAGACAAAGTAGATTGCCTATTCCAAGACTCAATCGGACTGCTTTACGAACTTGTTCCTATGAGAATTATCGAAGACGATGTGCCAAGCACAGTCAGTGGCTGGCAAGATAAAGGGCTTACTGTAATGGCTCTCACTTCGCGCTCACCAAATTACCGTTATGCGACCGAACGCGAGATGATTCGTAATCAATACGATATGACGCGTACCGCACTGAAAGAAAAAGGCTCAGATAAGCTACCAATTTACATCGATAACCCTGACCGCCCACTGAGTTACATTAATGGCATCATGATGACGACAGGAATGAACAAGGGAGTCATGCTCGACTACATCCTTGATAAAACAGGTCAAAGCTTTAGCAGTGTTGTATTTATCGATGACAGTAAAAAGAACATCGTCAACATGGCAGAGGCCTACAAAGATGATGCTTCTATCGACATCAACATTTTCCACTACACCAAGGTGGAACATGATCGCATGAAACAGTATGGCTCAGTTTTGACACAAGAGCAGGCAGACAAGATGGCTAGCGATTGGAAAGAATTAAATGTAGTTCTTGATAAAATTGCCCCAGCTCGACTTGGGGAAGCGTGTTTGGGACAATAATCTAGACCGCTACATTTAGGGTCGTGGGGCGCAACGCTCCCCGACCTTTTTCCTAAACCATCTATCACTTCTTTTGTCATATCCTCTCATTTACACAGAAACAAATGTCACGCGAACCCAACCTATTTTTATTCTATACTCATGGCAGATAAGCTTTTCATTTCATGGAAGAATAATGATATTACCTAGGATTTTGGTACTTGGACTCTGTCTATTTTCAGCTCTCTCTTATGCGACTCCGTGGCAGTTCGTCAAAAGCGAAAACGACATCACCATTCATAAGCGTAATCATGGGAATGGTCTTGTTGAAGTTCGAGCCCAAATGCAGGTCGAAACGAGCTACTCAGGTTTTCTCTTGCTATTGGAAGACAGCGATAACGTGCCGAATTGGATCGACAATGTGTCGCACAGTGAAGTATTAATGCAAATCTCTACTAATGAGAATATCGTCTACACCCAGTTCAAAGCGCCTTGGCCAGCTCGTGACCGAGATATGGTGACGTATTCGAAATATGAAGTAGAAGACGGTCAATTCACCCTAACCATTAAAGATGCATCCAATTACTTGGCTAAAGAGTCGGGGTATATTCGAATCAACGAGGTCGATGCACTTTGGATTTTGCAGCCTCTAACTAATGGCTTGACCCACATCACCTATACGGCATATGCGAATGCGGGCGGTATCTTGCCTGACTGGTTAATGAATCGCTTATCAGCTAACAACGCATTCAGTACCTTCAAAAAGCTTAAAGACCAGCTTCCAAAGTACCAAGGGCAACAGCACCCTAACCTAGGCAAATAACTCGACATCAGGTCTGGCTTAAGGCATGCGTCGGTTAATTTCGTCTCGCCAGGTCACGCGCAAGGATCAATGCTAAGCCAAAGATCTGAAGAAAGAGCGCAATATTTTTATAGAGGGTCATCTGCTCTTCAAGAGCTTGGAGGAGTTCAGATAAGGTTATATTATCAAGGTAGAAGTCATCGATGCGAGTGCGTTGCGATTGCTGAGCTTGGTTAATCAACATCATGATCTGAGGAAGGTTTTCGACGGTAATCTCTGGGACTTCGCCACTGACCCAAGCACCAAGCTGACCACGCATTGCTTCTTCTAACTCCGGTGTCACAGACGAATTTGAAGAAGTACTAACATCCATGTGCAGCAACATAGATTCACGCTTACGTTCCAAGGTTTCAATCGTATTCCAAGCCAACTGAATCGAGTATACATTGCCCTGTTGACGCTCTCGATACTGAGCTTGTTCAACCACCATTTTGTCAAGCACTAGGCTCGACACAACAATGGCCAGAATATTCAGCACCAAACCTGTTAATACAATTATCCGCGGTGGAGGGAGGCGTAACGCCATGCTTGTCCTTATATAAGCTTATCAAACGGCAGATAAAGCAAGTTTAGAACAACTAAAGACACCATGCTGGCAAAGGTCAAATACATGCCTTGCTTTCTTCCCTTCAGGCTACGAGCAAGAATGCTTTTTCCATGAATAATACGACCAGCAACAAAAGCAATACCAATAACGTGAATCAGCCATACATTGGCGCCGTTGAACTCCAGCAACGCCATCAGTATCACGGTAATCGGAATATAGTCCATTGCGTTACTTTGAGCGGAACGAGCCACTTGTAACGATTCAACACCACCATCTGCGTGTGCTACTTGATTCTTTCTTCTTTGCTTAATCACTTCAATGGAAAGCCATAACATGACCAAAGTGAGCAACGAAGCATATAACGCTGTAACCATTATCATTTCCTACTGGTTAATTTATTCGGCGGGCAACCTCAACGTATCTGTATTCAGTAAACAAGGAGCATTCACACCCGCACATGTGTAAGAGATCTCTCACAACAAACGTAAGAGATTACAATCAAGCTTCGCAGAAAAATCCTAGATTACAAACCCAAGCCCTTGTTTTGTATGAGTCCGCACAGTTTTTCTTAGCTTTGCCTTCAGATTATTTGCTTGAGGTAGATTGTCGGAGAAGCCTCGAGAGTGTTTAATATACGTGTCGACAGGGAGTTGGCAGGAACAGGAAAAAGCCTAATGGATTAGGGATCTTTAGGATGAAGATTTGATGACTTAGGATGAGTTATCAGCAAGGAAGTTATGCTCTAGGATAGAGCCACTTATCAGGATGATGAGTTAGCAAGGACACCGCTAGGAAGGCGATGAATTGGATAGGTTAAAGGATTTAGCCACGTCAAGGAATGATGCAGGGAGCACCAGTTGCCTATTGAAAGATAAGTAACGCGCAGTAGCAGGATGGCTACAAAAAGAATAGACCCCGTTTGGTGAAAGCCAAACGGGGTTTCCTTTTTCTAAAGCCTAAAAAATGTTTGAGGTCAGGCTACAGAATAATGTTCATCAGGAACATCGCACCAAACGCATTCAACACTGAAATAGCGATCATCACTGGAATGTAACGGCCTTCGGTACCAATTGGTCCCATGATACGACCCATGTATTGAACCTGTGAGCCCATCAAGTAAATAGCTGGCGCTAAGATCGCAATATGATTGCCATTCAAGATACCTTGGTCAAACAGCGTGATGACCACACCCACTGCACCGCCCATCGACATCCACGCACCGATCAATACTGCAGCTGCTTCACCCGGCAAACCAAACACCGCCATGATTGGAGCAAACACACTGCCCATCAGATCCAACGCACCCGTAATCTGCAATGCTTTGATGATTACAAACGCCATCAGAACGTTTGGCACTGTCGAGGTGGTCGCAATAACCCAGCCTTTCTTAGCACCTTCAACGAAAATATCAGTCACCATTGGTTTCTTTGCTTTCACTTCGCTCATTATGCTACTTCCTCTTCCAGTTTTTGTTCTTTGTCTGATTTTGGTTTGTCTTCTTTACCTTCAGTAATATTGAGGTAGATACGGAACAGGTTGGCACCGACAAACTTAAAGATGAACATCACCGCCACAGCAAGACCAATAGATGATGTTACCGCGAGAGAACCGTCCATTGCGGTTAGAGTAAATAGCACAGCGCCAGACGAGAAGAAGTTAACGATCGCCGCACCTGCTGTGAATTGGAACATGGTAAAGACATCGGTTTCGCGCTTGGTTAGATGCCCTTCATCTTTAAGCTGACGAGTCATCGCGGCACCTGCATCGGTACTTTGTAAAGAAGCGATCAGTGCCAAGCCTGAGTTACCAGGAATACCCATAAGAGGACGAAGTAGTGGAGTAAGCAGTTTACGAGTCGCATCCAGTGCACCGTAGTGCTCAAGTACGTTGATCATACCCAAAGCAAACATCACGGTCGGAATAAGTGTCAAAGCAAAAATGAAGCCGTCACGAGCACCACTACCGCCTTTACCACGCAAAGAGGTGGTTGCCGCTTGGATACCATCAGCGGATTCACTTACATCATAAGCAACTTTACCAAATGAGCCGTTAAGCGTCGTAAAATCGAATACACCATACCATTCGTTGGACTGCATCAAGCCGGAGAAAAACACAACCGCAAAGGCGAGTGCGATGTAACTACCGATCGTGACTTTACGATCGGTTTTCGTTGGATTAGTCATAAGGACCTCTATACATCTGGTTTATGTGGAACAGAACACGCATAGATAGTGCAAACTAATGAGCAACAGGTTACTGACCAAAATCAAATAGCGTATGACTTTGAATGTAAGTTCATCAGCAACATATAAAACTGTGATTATGATTTAGATATAGAAAAACAAACTGACAATTTCCTCATATTTCACATACAAAACTAAATAGAATTTGCTGCAACAACGCAACCGAAAACACACAGATACGATACAAAAATCAGCGCTAAACCGATAACCACCTGTCCAATCCAATTTCTGATATTTATGTAAGAGATCTCCTACATAGTTTTTCCTGATAAATTTAAAGTCAAACACAATCAAGTACTTAACATGTAGCCTTCCTTGAAAAAGTTAACTGCTTCATTGTGGTTGATTAGGTTTTAATCCGCCCTCAGTCGATGAGCCACTTTATAAAGGATTTGAGCTTAATTCGAAATTCCAGACTTAAGAGGTGCTATAGACTTCGCGCAGCCAATATAGAAGGAAAATGGTGATAAAGATGGAAATGAGAACACTCAAATATCAGGTAATGGGCAAAGGCATGTGGATCACAGCCACGGTATCTCGCGCAGTTGCGGACCAACTTGCGATGGAGTATCAATCCTATGGCTGGCCTGTTGAGATATGTGCTGCAGAACAAACAATGACGTTTGATCGCAATGCTGCATAATATTGGCGACACAGAATAAGCTCTATCGGCCCTAAATCCGGTAGGGCTTTTTCTTTATCCACTTCTACATGCAAGACCATATTTCGTTTACATCACAGTCTCTTGCATCCCCTGTAATCGGTTGAATTATTAAGATATCTATCACACTCCACATGGTTATTTACGTCTACGCTTTTACGCGTGTTAATAACTTATTAACTTTGGAGCGTAATCCATGCTAGGTATCCAGCTTTCTGTTGTCCTCTCTTTACTGTGTTTTTCTGCGGTGGCGGGAGCTGCAACCTCCCAACTAGGGGAACCTCTCAAGCTCACCAACTCATTTGCTGGCTACCTCTCACTGACCATCTTCGTTATCGCTTACGTTGTAGTGATGATGGAAGAATATCTAAAACTGCGAAAGTCCAAACCTGTTTTACTTGCCGCTGGCCTTATTTGGATCATCATTGGTTTCACGTACCAAGAACACAATCTGGTAGACGTCGCGAAGCAAGCGCTCGAACACAACTTATTAGAATACGCCGAGCTGCTACTCTTTCTACTCGTCGCCATGACTTACATCAGCGCGATGGAAGAACGAAGACTGTTTGATGCGCTTCAAGCCTGGATGGTGGGTAAAGGCTTTAATTTTCGTTCACTGTTTTGGTTAACCGGCATTCTGGCGTTTTTTATTTCTCCGATTGCCGACAACCTCACCACCGCTCTGCTGATGTGCGCCGTGGTGCTTAAAGTAGCGGGTTCGAATCCTAAGTTCGTTAACCTTGCTTGTGTGAATATTGTTATTGCCGCCAACGCTGGCGGCGCATTCAGTCCATTTGGCGACATCACAACCCTAATGGTGTGGCAGGCTGGCTATGTTAGCTTCAGCGAATTCCTCCCGTTATTTATCCCTTCCGTAATGAACTATGTAGTCCCTGCGGTAATCATGTCTTACTTTGTACCCACCACCCAGCCCGACACGGTACATCAACACGTTGAACTCAAGCGTGGTGCAAAACGAATCGTTTTCTTATTTATCATGACTATCGCGACCGCAGTTGCTTTCCACGCTGTGCTGCACTTCCCACCAGTGATGGGGATGATGATGGGGCTCGCATACCTCCAATTCTTTGGGTATTTCTTGCGTAAAACTCTGCCCAACTCGCTGGCGAAGAAAAAAGCAGTGGCGATTGCCAATAATGACGAAGGTGCGTTAAAACGACTCGGGTCTGTGGTGCCGTTTGATGTATTTCGAAGAGTCTCTCACGCAGAGTGGGATACATTACTCTTTTTCTACGGTGTGGTAATGTGTGTGGGCGGTTTGAGCTTGCTCGGGTATTTAGAGCTGGCTTCGATTTTGATGTACAGCCAGTGGGACCCAATTTTTGCCAACATTATGGTGGGCATCTTATCTGCGATTGTCGATAACATTCCAGTGATGTTTGCTGTGCTATCGATGGAACCACAAATGTCGATGGGGAACTGGTTACTGATCACCTTAACCGCTGGAGTTGGGGGGAGCTTGTTATCGATTGGTAGTGCTGCTGGTGTGGCCTTAATGGGCGCGGCGCATGGTAAATACACCTTCTTTGGTCACTTAAAGTTGATGCCAGTCATCATGGTTGGCTACGCCGTCAGCATCGCGGCGCACTTATGGCTTAATGGTGGGTTATTCTAGTTAGATGAGCCTTCTTGCTGCGGGGTTTCGACTCGTGTCCAGACGTTGCTCAATTACATCGCTGGGCATTGGTTGCAAGTGAGCACCTCACCTTGACGTTGAATTCTCATCACCAAATCAGAATCCGTTCGGCTGCTTCCTGAATTCAGCTCAATGGTTATCAAATCGTCTTCAACGCTGTAGCTACGTGTCACTGTGTTATCCGTTGCCTGATAAGTAACTTGCCCCGACTCAAAAAGCAAATAGCTGTCGTTATCAGTACTTTCATACATACCTTTAAATAGAACCAGCTGTGGAACTTCAAAAGGTTGACTGGTATCGCTTAAACAACCTGTCAGTAACAGCGTACTACTGCAACTGAGTAAGAAAGGGATTTGACTATTCATTTGGGCATCCTTGCCTAGAGAACATGATTAAAGAATATGCAACCAAATAGGTATTTTCCACAAAGTGACGATTTTATTGCAAAGTCACACTTTTAAGGTCCCTAGGCTAAGTTCAACATTGCGAAGCATCACTTAAACCAATATCCAATAACCAAGCGATCTATTCTTGGCCAATTCCCTCAATCGCCAACAAGCGCTGTTTACGCTCTACTCCACCCGCGTACCCCGTCAACTTGCCATTTTTACCAATAACTCGATGACACGGAACAATCACTGATACCGGGTTCTTGCCATTGGCTAACCCCACAGCTCGCACCGCTTTTGGATTACCGATCGCGTCGGCTAACTGAGCATAGCTCCATGTTTCTCCGTAAGGAATAGTAGTAAGTGCATGCCAAACCGATTGCTGAAACGGAGTGCCTTTGGCAGCGATCGGTACATCAAACTGAACAGCTTCTCCTGCAAAATAACGATCGAGCTGGTCTTTGACCGATTGGAAAATCGGAAAGCTATCTTCTTGTGTACCTAAGTCTTCCGGTTTCGTTGTGTGTGTTTCAAACCAAACTCCGAGTAAGCCTTGCTCATTCGCCTGCAGAGTCACAGTACCTAACGGGCTGTCATAATATGTAAAACGGTTCGCCATGATTGCTCCTAACTTTGTATTACGGACGTTCGCGGGTTGCTCTTTCTATTAAGACTGATTCCAACAGTGGAACGTAGCGTAACTGCCCCACGGTGAAACACTCTCTATATTGATAGCCGGTCGGTGCTCGATAAACTTCTTCACCACTAAATCACCCACTAGCAAATGATTCGGCTCACTCAAGCCACGAAGTAATGCGTATTGTATTGTCCAAGGGCCAATGCCTTTTAGGTCAATCCATTTGGAAGGGTGCTCGGCTTGGTTGTCGACCATGTATTCGGCAAAACGTTTTAGGGTTTCCTTTCGACTTCCCGGCATTCTTAAGAAAGTTACATCCGCCTCAGCTATTTGCTTTGGAGTCGGAAAGTATGTTTTCTCGTCTGCACCAGACAGCTCTCTAACCAACAGGTTCAGCTGACCAATCGCCGCAGTGACCGAAACTTGCTGACCGAGGATCGCCCTAACTCCGGCCTCCCAAGCACTCCACACCCCAGGGATACGAATGCCACTTCTGGCGACTAAGTTAGGATCTATCGTCGCAAAAAAGGCTTCAACTTTAGCGATGTCGACATCAAGGTCGAACATACGTCGAATATGAGCAATCAAACTTCGCAGCTGATTGATATCATCCAACTCAAATTCAATGTCTAATCGGTTCTTTTTAGCTAAGGTCGCCTTAAACCAACCTTTCGAGCCATTTACTGTCACAGTTCGTTGGTAATAGTCCTCGCCGACCTCTTCTATTCCCTCAATCATTCTTCGTCGATAGAAATCCAGCAAATGACTCCAATCTAATGGGCCATGAAAAGTCAGTTGGACGTGATTACTCAGACTGTCATCTGGTTTGGCTCGTCGAATCTGACTGGGTGAAAGCTTCAGCTCCTTTTGAAAGGCATCATTGAAACGACGCGTACTATTAAAGCCACTCGCAAAGCCGACATCTGTGACGCTCATACTGCTGGTGTGTAGTAACTGCTTGGCAAACATCAGCTGGCTATAAAGACTGTACTGCTTGGGCGACACGCCAATGTAAGTATCGAATAGGGTTCGCAAATACCGATCGGATATCCCTAAACGTGCTGCAAGGTCGGTGATTGAGCCTGAACTCAATACGCCGTTATCGATCAGCTGCATCGCTCTAAGAAAAGTGGTTTCAACACCTTTCCATGCTGGTGAGAAAGGAGCACTGTCTGGTCGACAGCGTAAGCAAGGTCGGTAGCCTGCTTTTAATGCCTGAGCCTGATGAGAAAAATATTCGACGTTCTCTTCTTTCGGTGGTGTTGCGGGGCAGATAGGGCGACAGAAAATCCCCGTCGTTTTTACCGCAGTGAAGAACATACCATCAAAACGCGCGTCTCGCGCATAGCGAGCTAAGTGGCACTGCTCATTAGTTAACGTACTGTTGTGATGGATATTTTTCGACATACTCTATTCTTCCCTTTGGCCATAATTTTGGCTCCGATAACAAAAAGTTTACCGTGAATAACCACTGTCGCTAGCCATTTTCGGAACTGAAGGTTAGATAAATCACAAAAAAGGGTTTTATTTTTATCCAATTCGACTAAATTTAATCAAGAGAAGTCAATCTTCTCACAACGTCAAACGATAGGTACTTAGCACGCCAAAGATGCAGAGACCTATCGAATATAAAAAGGAAAAGGCTATGGTTCTTCACACGTGTCGTATTGTTTTATCAAACCAACAGGTTCTCACCAGTCAATCAGTCGAGCAATCACTCGGCTTTCTTGAAGAAAAAGCAGATCATGGGATTACTAAAATTGAGATAGACGCAACGGACGGACACACCATCCATTCGTACATGTCACACTCTCTTGAAGAGTCTATTGAAAACCTAATGAACCTATAAGTGTCCTGATAAATCTCTACGTGTTCTCACGCGATAGAAATAGGGTTACGCGTACCAGGCTTAAACAGTTTTCCGACTTAGAGCTTTCTCTAAATTGGGCAATATGAATATATCTGGTTTAAACAAAAAATGGCTCCCCAACTGGGAGCCATTTTTTATCTCATCAACACTGTATGTTGGTGGCAGACTGCAACTTTATTCTGGTGCTTGTTCAGCTGCTTGTTGCAACGTGTACGCTGTCGATGGGTCGATCTCATTAACCAACTTCTCGACCTGCATGATCGCATCCACAGAGGTGCTATTTTTACGGTAGCTCAGATAAATCGGGCGATACCAATCTTCCACCCCTTTCACCTTATGCAACTGACCCGACTCGATAAACGGTTCAACAAGAGAAACAGGTAAATAAGCACTACCGCCTTTCTCTAAAATAAAATCAAGGGCGATACGAGCGGTAGAAGTGCGTAAGTACGGTGCTGGTACTTTTGGATGACGCTCTGCGTGCTCAGAACCAAAACGCGTTCCCCAATCGACATAAACGTATTTATGTTGGAACACCGATTCCAGATCATCAGGCTGTGTCGACACCAAAACGAGTACTAAGTCAGCGACTTTTTTACAGTTCAGCTCTTCTGCTTTGATCTGGTCAAAAGCGAAAGCCATATCTAAGGTACGTTCTAGCAAGTTTCGGTTCAGTTGCTCACGCCCCATCACCTCTGCCATAAAGCCGTAACCACCAAAAGAATCGGTCACGACGCTCAAACAGTTTTGCAAATACGCATCCCAAATATTCGGCGTACCACCCAGTGTTAACTGCAAGGCTTTTCCGCTCTCTAATGACAGCTCAAACTTGGCCTGCTGTAAGGTTGAAACCATCACCTCAGCGTAACCAATCAAACGCTCACCGGAAGAAGTGAGCTTGATGTTATTGCGGTCACGAATGAACAACTGAGTATCAAAATAGCCTTCCAGCTGTTTGATTCGCGCACTCACCGCCGCTTGTGTTAAATACAAGTTTTCAGCAGCACGCCCAAAGTGGCGCACCCTTGCAACCTCAAGAAAGGTTCTAAAGACTTTCACATCCATCAAATACATCTCTGTAATAAATCTGCTAACAAGCGGATCTAGGATTGTTTATCGTAAAGGCAAAAACGTTTTGTTTCCTATTTTAGCCTTTTAACAATATTTTCGCGTGAGCAATAAACACTAATTTCTATCTAACCACATTACTGAGGCTGATATGTCTGAGACCGAATTCCGTCACGGAAAAAAACGTTTTTATGACACCATTAAATTCCCACGAGGGTTCGCTAAGTCGGGTGATTTTACTCTTTCAGAAGAGGAAATCCTAACCTTGTTTGGTGACACTATGCTTGCACTTGAGACTGGCGAACTTACGCCAACCAATGCAGAAGAAAAGCACTTCATTAAAGTGTTGTCTCACCCTCATAAGGCAAAGTCCAAGTTAGAGCGTGTTTGGTTGAAGTACATTCAACTGGCTCGTGGACGCCGTCGCTTTCATACCCTAAACGGCTGCAAACGCGGCGAAGTGCCTAGGGAAGAATACGACAGTGAGTTAGTGTTAGAAGATTAGTAAAATCGCTCAAAGTGATACCTCATCACTTTGGGCTTTTTTTTACCTTCAAGGTTTACACTTCAAACTCGCCTTTTCTCCGTAATTGGTAAGTTTAGCTAACCTAATCAGTTTTACCAATATTTATAGATAATTCATAACGATAGCGTGAACAAAACGCTCATATTACTCAATCGAGTGAGTTTCTAACCCAACCCCGTTTATCGTTCACCATCTGAACCTTCCTTTTATCACGATAGTGTCACGTTGCCATCATTATTTTTCTAGGCTCAACTATACTCACAAAGCTCGTCAATAGACCGACTGTTTCAGAGCCTGAATTGAATCAACATCGCTGTATATGACAAGCGTATTAATCTTGTTTAACGCCACCAAATATCCATACAATTATTGTGCAATTTTGAGAGTTCTAGTCACAGATACGATGAAAAAAGTAAAAACTTGACCTAAAACAATAGCAGAACTCGATAACTTATTTTATAATGCGAATTAATGTTTCAGAACACTATAAAATTTAATTTCTAGGGGCAAAATCAATGAGACTTATTCCATTAAGCAACAAAGCTAAAGTAGGTAAATGGGCTGCTCGTCATATCGCAGATTCAATCAACAAGTTCGCTCCAACGGCTGAGCGTCCATTTGTACTAGGTCTTCCTACTGGTAGCACACCTCTAACTACTTACGCTGAGCTAATTGAACTTTACAAAGCTGGCGAAGTTAGCTTCAAGCACGTTGTAACATTCAACATGGATGAGTACGTTGGCATCGACCCTAACCACCCAGAGTCTTACCGTACATTCATGCACGAGAACTTCTTCAACCACGTTGATATCCAAGCAGAAAACATCAACCTGCTAGACGGTCAAGCTGAAGACATCGATGCTCACTGTGCAGCATACGAAGAGAAAATCCGTTCATACGGCAAAATCAACCTGTTCATGGGCGGCGTAGGCATCGACGGTCACATCGCATTCAACGAACCAGGTTCTTCTCTATCTTCACGCACTCGTATCAAAACGTTGACTGAAGACACTCGTATCGCGAACTCTCGTTTCTTCGATGGCGACATCAACCAAGTACCTAAATACGCACTAACTATCGGTGTTGCTACTCTTCTAGATTCTGAAGAAGTAATGATCCTTTCTCTAGGCCACAACAAAGCACAAGCGCTTCAAATGGCTATCGAAGGTTCTGTAAACCACATGTGGACTGTTACTGCTCTACAAATGCACCGTAAAGCTATCATCGTTGCTGATGAGCCAGCTCAACAAGAGCTAAAAGTTAAGACTCTACGCTACTTCCAAGAGCTAGAAGCTGAAAATATCCAAGACCTATAATCTCAGGTTTTGTTGAACAAAAAGCCACATCATGTGGCTTTTTTTGTACCTGAAATCCGCTCTCAGTGAAAAACGGACCAATAGTTAAATCCATTTAAGCTGATGGTAACCAAAATCAGGAGCATCAGAATGAGTTGTGTAGATCAGAAAAAATGTAGCTGAAGTGAATACAAAAAAGCGATTCCTCAATAACAGAAACCGCAATCAATATTTATTCTAGGATGGGTAAAACAAGTTGTCGCGAGTTGTTGTGTCGCTAAGAAAGCGCCCAATAACGAAATCTAAGAACTCAAGGCGTTGTCGCGACATAAGGTGTTAATAATGTCTGTGATAGCCAAAACAATGGTCGACTTCACTTTCTGATGGTGTCGCCCTAAGAACATTTGAAGCATCGGGCCAGACATGGTTTCAACCATCTCTGCATCGTATTCGATAGGCATAATACGCTGAATCGCGTTCACCTTATTAAGCTCAAAGATCACGTCAACTTCAGTAAAGCTGGTGTCGTCGCCTTGTAATTTCGCCCACTCTTTCAAGGTAACGAAAACCTCTAAATCGTCATAGAGCTCTTTACTGATAACCCCAAGACCCAAGAGTAACTTACCACGAACCATTATCTCGCCTAATGGCCCACCGCTGTTGAGTAGCGGTTCAACAACGAATTTAATCGCCGTGTCGTCTTTCTTAAAGATGTTTTTTAAAACCGCATCCACCGTGTCATCCAATGCATCATAAGCTGCCATCAAGCAGGCGCTAGCACTCTCAGCTTCAGATAAGGCTTCGAGTAATTCAGTTTCATGACTAGGATGTATTGGCATAACGGCTCGGCAATAAGAAAGTGCCACAGGTGTGGCACTTTGATGATTTATCATTTCAATGCTAGATAAGCTTGTTCCGCTAGTTTAACAACTTCTGAGTCGATATTCAGCTCAGAATAATGCGCTAATGTCTCAGCAAAACCTTTTTCTGCGAACATTGCCTGAAGTTCAACCGCTTGAGGGTCATCTTCATTCTTGTAATGGAACGCAGCAGCGATTGCTTTTACAAGGTGCGTATTCGGTAGACCATACTCTAATGTACCGTTTAGAGGCTTAACCAGACGATCCTGTGGGCTCAGCTTGCGAATTGGCTGGCGGCCAACACGGTCAACTTCATCACGCAAGAATGGGTTAGCAAAACGACCTAGAATTTTTAGGATGTAAGCCGCGTGTGCTTCTGGATCAAAGCCGTAGCGCTTAATAAGAACTTCACCGCTCTCTTCCATGGTTGCTTTTACTTCAGCATAAATCGCTTGGTCTTCAATCGCATCTTTGATTGTTTCGTGACCCGCTAGCACGCCAAGGTAAGCGGTAACCAAGTGACCAGTATTAAGCGTGAACAATTTACGCTCAACGAAGGCCATTAGGTTGTCAGTGCACTCCATACCTGGGATGTTTGGAATCTCACCTTTAAATTGTGTTTGGTCTACGATCCACTCGCTGAACGTTTCAACCGTTACTGCTAGTGGGTCTGTTTCGCCTGCTTCAGCTGGCGGTACGATACGGTCAACCGCTGAATCAACAAAGCCAATATGCGCTTCAGTGAACGCTTTCATTTCATCAGAAAGGTGCTCTAAAACCGCAGCTTTAAGCTGGCTAGTACCACGAACCATGTTCTCTGCTGCGATGATGTTCATTGGTGCAGTGTTGTTTGCTGCTGCACGCTTTTCAATACCTTGAGCAATAGACTTAGAGATAATCTTAAGAACCGTTGGACCAACCGCTGTGGTCACAATGTCAGACTCAGCAATGCAATCGACCACTGCGCTTGTTGCCGAGTTTACTGCTGTCACGTTCTTAACGATCTCAACAACGCACTCTTCACCCACAATCTTCACTGGGTATTCTTGGCGTTCAATTAACGCATTCACAACCGTTTCATTTACGTCAGCAAAAGTAACCTTCATACCAGCGTCAGCAAGAAGCTTACCAATGAAACCACGACCGATATTACCTGCACCAAAATGTAACGCTTTCATAATTTTGACCTTATAAATATTTGAATCTAGATAGCTAACTGCTCAACCACATGCCTGATGATTAACTAGAGACATTAAGCAGTAAGCTATTCAGACTGAATCTGGTTAAGACAGATTAAGACCGAAAATGAGGCCAGTAGGGGGATACCGGCCTCCTTCACTTAGGAGCTTGACTAGAGCTTTTTAGTTTCCGTTGAGAATGCGTAGAACATCAGCAGGGTTTGTTGTGTTCTGTAGGCATTCCACAGCGTCTTCATCATCAAGTGAATTGGTAATAGCCATCAGCACCATGTTGTGCTCATCGCCTTGTGCGGCAATACCGATAACCATCTTAGCGATATCGTCTTCATCTTCGCCCCACTGAATACCTTCAGGGTACTGACAGAATACGATGCCGGTTTTTTGTACATATTGTTTCGCTTCGATTGTGCCGTGTGGTACTGCGATAGACTCGCCTAGGTAAGTAGATACAAGCTCTTCACGAGCAAACATGCCATCTACGTATTCTGGTGATACATTGCCAAGCTTCACTAGTTGGTCGCCAGCAAACTTGATTGCGTCTTCTTTCTGAGTCGCTTTAAGGCCAAGGAAAATGCTGTCATTAGTCAGTGCAAGCTTGTTGCCTTCTTGAGCTGGTGCTGCTGCAGGAGCCGGAGCTTCTACCTTCGCTTCACCACTTTGGGCATTGACAAGTTCTGCTACTAGGTTGTCGTATACTGCACCATCTAAGAAGTTATTCAGAGACATGTGCATTGCACCAGGAATGGTTTTACGTGCACGGTCTGTTAAATCTTTATGCGTAATAACAATTTGTGAATCAGCTGGTAGGTTGTTGATTGCGTAGTTAGTTACCGTGATATTTAGGCCCGCTGCATCTACTTTCTTACGCAGTAGACCTGCACCCATTGCACTTGAACCCATACCCGCATCACATGCTACGTATACTGCTTTCACGTCAGCTAGGTTGATGTCTGCACCCGTTGCTGCACCTTTAGAAGACGCTTTCATGTCTTTCATTTGTGCTGATGCTTTCTCTAGTGAATCTTCCTCATCATCTTGCGCTGATGTTTTAAGAAGGATTGACGCTACAACAAACGATACTGCCGTTGCTGCGATAACCGATAGAATCACGCCGATGTAAGAGCCTTTTGGTGTCATCAACAGAATCGCGAAGATAGAACCAGGAGATGCTGGAGAGATTAGGCCAGAGCTGAACATTACGTTAGTGAATACACCAGCCATACCACCTGCGATTACCGCAAGGATTAGACGTGGGTTCATAAGAACGTATGGGAAGTAAATTTCGTGGATACCACCTAGGAAGTGGATGATAGATGCACCCGCAGCAGATTGTTTCGCGCTGCCTTTACCAAATACCATGTAAGCAAGTAGAAGACCAAAACCAGGACCTGGGTTTGCTTCGATTAGGAAGAAGATAGAGCGACCCATCTCTTCAGATTGCTGGATACCTAGTGGAGAGAAGATACCGTGGTTGATTGCGTTATTTAGGAATAGAATTTTCGCAGGTTCAACAAAGATAGATGCTAGAGGTAGTGCACCCGCTTCTACCATTGCGTTTACACCAGCCGCAAGTCCGCCAGACAGAATCTTAACCGCAGGACCAATCACGATGAACGCGATTATCGCACAGATCATGCCGATGATACCCGCAGAGAAGTTGTTCACTAGCATTTCGAAACCACTCTTCACTTTACCGTGAACAGCTTCATCGAATTTCTTGATTGCGATACCACCTAGTGGACCAACAATCATTGCACCCATGAACATAGGGATGTCAGTACCAACGATAACACCCATTGTTGTGATGGCACCTACTACCGCGCCGCGGTCACCACCAACCATCTTACCACCGGTGTAACCAATCAATAATGGCAGTAAGTAAGTGATCATAGGACCAACCATTGATGCTAACGTTTCGTTAGGCCACCAACCTGTTGGGATGAATAGTGCTGTAATGAAACCCCACGCAATGAATGCGCCGATGTTTGGCATTACCATATTGGATAAGAAACGACCAAAGTTTTGAACCTTGATCTTTGCTTCTGGTGATAACATAGGTAGAACCCCGTAGTGTATTGGTTGGTCAAATGACCGAAAGTGTGTGCTCAAAAGTTGATTAAAATGTATCACAACATTTCCAAAATGCACTCTAGCCCAACTTTCGTGACAAACATCACACACAAAAAACACTTTCGGGTTAATGGTGATGCTTTAGATCACAAAAATTTCATGAATTTAAATTACAAAGCAAAACCAGTGAGAATGATTCTCATTAACTAACGATCAAGATCACACTTCACAGCTTGATCACTAAAAATAAATGGTGACAAAAGTCGCACTTAATAAAAGATGCATCTTAAAAACTATAAACCATGTATGAAGGAACGCCATTCCTAGTGGGATTTATATGCAACCAGAAGGGTTAAACCTTACTTCCTGTAATTTAATTACAGGAAGTATTGAAGGACTTTCTTGATGCTGTTTTGGAGAACACTTCCCCCAATTAAACTAAAAACACATGGGCAATCAGAAAAGGAATTACGCGAAGTAGATGTGTTATTCTAATCACTTGTTTTGGTTGAATACCTACCCCACACCATCTAGTTGTCAGGTGACGACTTAAGAGAAGGCTATGTCAGACAAGATCTCCACATCAGCTCTCGCTAAACAAAAAGGCATAGAAGCCAAAGCCCTGTTTAGTGATCTAAAAACAGCCGGCTATATCGTACGTTCACAGGATCGCTGGATACTGACAGAGCGAGGAGAAAGCTTTGGTGGGGAGTATGTACAACACAAAAAGTTTGGTGTCTTTATTGTATGGCCAGAAAAACTGCTTATCGACTTGGACTCCTTCTCTGGAAAAACACTCACCGCGACTCAGCTTGGCAGTGCTTTCAAACTCAGTGCGAAAAAGATCAATCTCTTGCTCAATGAACTTGGATGGATAACAAGAGAAGAAGACGGTTGGCATGTCACCTCTACAGGTTTAAAAGCGGGCGGGGAACAGAGAGAAGATAAAACCACACAGAACCTATTTGTGGTATGGCACGACTCATTGATTCGCAATAAACGTTTAAAGCAATCTGTTGTCGAGTTCTTGGGACACGATGCAGAAAGCCACTCTACCGATGTGTCATTTTCTAGCTTTCGCCAAAAGTTCGAAGCCAAGCATAGAACCTTGGATGGGCACTATGTTCGTTCAAAAGGAGAGCTGATCATCGATAACTGGCTTTATATGGCGGGTGTGGTTCATGCGTACGAGCGTCCGCTGCCAATATCAAAAGAAGTGATCAGTGATTTTTATCTGCCAAGTGGCAAGGTGTACATTCAATTCTGGGGAACCGACTCTGCGCCAATCGCCGGGGAAAAGCGTGAAACTACGAGAAAAATCTATGCCGAGTATGGTTTTGGCTTAATCGAAATCACACCAGAAGATATTCCAAACCTAGACAGCGTACTTCCACCATTATTGCGCCAGTATGGCATCAAGGCGTACTAAACGACTGAATCTAGACAATTCAAACCTACTAAGATCACACTTATCGAATCATTATGGACATTATTTACCATAGTGATTTGATATGTTCGCTATTTTTCCCAAGCTAATCTTCTATTATCTTACCTCCATCGACTTGAGCTACCGCAGATACTCGATTTATTGGGGCATGTTCGATGACCATTTCAGCGCTTGTTTCTTAGAAACCCGTTCTATTAAAGACCGATGATATTAGAGACAAGGCCCAAATGCGTTATCCGTTTATTGTTGACGTTACCGAACATAACACCCTACAACATTTATTATTGATAGATATTAGGATTCAACATGACTCATCCAATCATTACTGATCTAAACACTCGTTACACAGCTAAAAAATACGATGCAGAAAAACGCATCTCTGCGGAAGACATGGAAGTAATCAAAGAAGCACTTCGTTTGTCAGCTTCTTCTATCAACTCTCAGCCTTGGAAATTCATCATCATTGAGAGCGACGAAGCAAAACAGCGCTTCCACAATACTTTCGAGAACATGTTCCAGTTTAACCAGCCACATGCGAAAGAAGCGTCACACACAATCCTGTTTGCTCACGATCCTAAATACACTAAAGAGAAATTCGCGAAACGCGCAGATACAGAAGTAAGCTCTGGTCACCTACCAGCTGAAATGTACGAGCAATTCTTAGGTGCTTACGCATTCGCAGAAATGAACACCGACGAAACAGGTTTCAACGGTAACTGGACTAAGTCTCAAGTGTACATTGCACTGGGTAACACACTGCACACACTTGCTCGTCTTGGTATCGCTTCAACGCCTATGGAAGGCGTAGACGCAGCGATGATCAGCGAAGAGTTTGCTGACGAGCTAGAAGGTCACGTTGTTGATGTAGCACTGGCTATCGGCTACCACCAAGACGGCGAAGACTACAACCACGGTAAACCAAAAGCGCGTCTAGCTCTTGATGAAATCGTGACCACGCTTTAAAACTAACAAATAAATTGCACAGCTTATTAGGCCAGACTTTCGTCTGGCCTAATAACATTACTAAAAATTTTGCTCTATTCATGTGAGCAAGAAGACCGAACCTGAAGTCATAGCCTCTGTTCACTACTCCATAACAAAATTATCCCTCCATCAGCATTACTTAGAAACTTTAAATAATCACGGCCTTGTTGCTTAATTCAGAGATAAGACATTCCTGTCCCATAGTGCTTGATTGTTAGACGATGTACTGAGTTTCAGGCATGCCTAACCCTGTAAGCTTATTCAGCGCCTTGATCATAGCGTAGGTCTCGCCAACTTGAGCGTTGTAGTTTCTAAGGCTTAATTTCCCTCCTAACAACTGTTTCACTCGATACATTGCTGTTTCTGATAGCGAGCGCTTGTGATAGCCATACCGCATTTTCCACTTCTTGTTAGAGCCGTAGAGCTTCTGGCAACCTACTGCTAAGTTGCGAGGGTGTCCTTGCTCCCAGAAGGCTGCCCCTTCTCGTGGAGGGATAAGCGGTACCGCTCGCTTCGTATAGCATCATGGCAATCCCTTGTGTCATAAGCGCCATCACCTGATATCTCAATGATTTTACGATGTGTCTGCTTGAGTAAGTTGGGGAGCACTTCGGCATCGGTTACGTTAGATAAGCTCAGTTCTGCTGCGATTATTTCGTGGGTGCTGGTATCGACTGCGATATGCAGCTTACGCCAGACTCTGCGTTTCCCATCAGTACCATGCTTCTTGACCTTCCATTCACCTTCGCCATAAACCTTGAGTCCAGTGGCATCAATGGCATACAGAAAACGCGTTTCACCATCAGTGCGGTAGTAATGGCTAAGTCGCTGAATCGGCGAGGCCTACCACGCTTGCCTTGTTTGTTTTGATTCCACTCGGCGAATGCTTCCTCATCAATCCAAAAGGTCAGAGAGCCACGGTTGATTAAGGCTTTATTGTACTGCTTCCAGTTAGTTGTTTTGTAACGAGATTTAGGCATGAGACTACGATGATCGGTGGGTGTAGCCGATCAGATCGTAGCTTCCAGATTTAGTTCCATCGATTTAAGCAACAAGGCCAATAATCACCCTAGCCAACTTGCTCATTTGAAACTATCAATGACCTCAATATAGCAGATCAGAGAGTATACTTTGGATTTGGTGCCATCAATTTAGTATCAAAGCCACATAATATAAGGAGAAAAAATCACGCAAACCATTATCTTGTCGTAATAATGACTTTAATTGTCCCTATATTGATATTAGTTAGAAATATAAATAATTTAATATTTAATCTAACAAATAACTATCCTCATTAATAAAGGTCTAATATGTCAAGCAAAGAAATAATTAATGAAATTCTTAAATATGCTGGAATCGAAATCAATGGAAGCAATGAATGGGATATAAAAATAAATAATGATAAGATATATGAAGACCTTTTAAAAAAAGGGAAGATTGCTTTTGGCGAAGGTTATATGAATAATCTTTGGGATTGCGATAGAATTGATATACTAGTTAGTAAATTATTGAAATATGATATTGAACGCCATCTATCAAAAAAAGACATACTAAAAATATCAGCAAATATCGGCATGAAAAATATACTTAACATGCAATCTATAAATCGTGTTAAAAAAGATGTCCCTTTTCATTATGATATTGGTAATGATCTTTATGAAAATATGCTGGACAAGCGTTTAACTTACACTTGTGCATACTGGGATGGAGCTGAAAACCTAGACCAAGCTCAAGAAAAAAAGATGGACCTAATATGTCGGAAATTAGACTTAAAGCCAGGTGAAAGATTACTTGATATTGGCTGTGGATGGGCAAGTTTTATAAACTATGCTGCAGAAAATTATGGTGTAATCTGCGATGGCTTAACATTATCTCAAGAGCAAATGAAATTAGGGAAAAAAATTGCTAATGAAAAAGGATTAGACGTAAATATAATTTTGCAAGATTATCGTGAATATGAAGTGGGTGATAAATACGACAAAGTTGTTTCAATTGGTATGATAGAGCACGTCGGGCCTGAAAACTATGATGAGTTTTTTAAATGTGTATGTGAACTGATGAAAGATGATGGTTTATTTTTATTACATACCATAAGTAGTCCAATATCATTAAATAAAACAGATCCATGGATTAATAAATATATATTCCCAAATGGAGTTATCCCATCCATATCTCAATTAAGCCTTGCTTTAGAAGGAAAGATGAATATTGAAGATATCCATAATTTTGGTCCGGATTATGATAAAACACTATTATCTTGGTGTGAAAACTTTGAGAAAAATTGGCATAGAATATCAGATAAATATAGCGATATGTTTTATAGGATGTGGCGATATTATTTACTTAGCTGCGCTGGTGCATTTAGGAATCGTGATTTGAATTTGATACAAATATCTCTAACTAAAAATGGCAGAGCATTACCTACAACAGCTCGTTCTAGTTGATAAAATATACCTTACTTATATCTAATCTTTTATATTAATCAAAATTTCCTTATTCATATTCGGTGAATTTTTTTCATACCACATTGAATGTCTCTTTAAATTTTAAATCCAAAGAGAAAATAAATTAATAGGTAAATTTTAAAGGTTATTTTAGGATTCTAGATTAAATATAATTAACAAAATCTCCGGGTTACAATATGGAAATACTTATAAGTAATCCGGTAGGTGCATTATAAAAATTTAACTAATAAATTTTTATATATGGTTATCATACTTAGTTATCACCTATAGAAGTTGAAAAATTAATCTTTAGTTAAGATAAATGGTGAAATATGTCAGGAGTTAACGTTTCCATCTGCAGAAGCAGTATTGAGCCTTTTCATAAAGTGAATGATTTATCAAGCTTAGCACTTATTACCGAAGGGGGAGGTCAAAGAGGGGTTTTTACAGCAGGAGTACTAGACGTTTTTATGGAGAATAATTTTAATCCATTTTCTCTTTTAATTGGAGCATCTGCAGGATCTTTAAATTTAGCGTCTTATATTTGCAACCAACGACAACACGCATATCGTGTAATTACCGAAGTTACCACAAAAAAACATTTTTTTAACTATTACAACCTATTTTCAAATAAAGGAGCAATGAATCTAGATTGGTTGATCGAGGAGACAAAAAGCAATTTGAAACTTGATTGGGATACAGGTAAAAAGAATATGAAATACAAGAAAGTTCTTGCCTGCGCTTCTTGCCTTTACGAGGATAAGGCTGAATTCTTCGATCTAAGTCTAGGCTCTTGGGAGGATAGTCTAAAAGCTTCTTGCTCAATACCACTACTAAATCGTCACCCAGTTTATTTTAATCAAAAGTATTGGGTCGATGGTGGTTTAAGCGCACCGATCCCGGTTGAAGAAGCTTATAATCGAGGTTTTAAGAATCTTGTTGTGATTCGCACTAACCCCAAGGGGACTTACTCATCTCACCAATGGCTTAAAGTTGCTAAAAAGTGTCTTTCAAAAACAAAAGTAGCTGCATTAATCGACATGTTACTAGGGCGTGTTGATCTTTCGTGAGTATTTTTTGAACAGCATGGTAAAGAGTTATAATTTGCTTCGCCAAAAGTAAAACCATAACCAATACCATGCCAAGAACAATGCTAACTGATATTCGCTGGGAACTGCTACTCCAAGTTATGAAAAGTACAGGTCGTATTTACGATAAAACTGAACATCGAATGACATTTGAAGGAATACTTTATCGAATGAGAACAGGTATTCCTTGGCGGGATCTACCCTCTAAGTTCGGAGAGTGGAGTACCGTTTACAGACGATTTAATCTTTGGTCAAAGAAAGGGGTTTTAGATAAACTTTTCAAAAGCTTATCTAGCATGGCTGATTTTGAATGGGTCTTTCTTGATGGCTCTATAGTTCGAGCGCATCAGCATAGTACAGGTGCAGCGACTGAAAGCTCAGAGCAAATAGGAAAAAGTTGCGGGGGCAACTCAACCAAAATTCACTTAGCCGTGGATAGTGGTGGCCTGCCGATTTGCTTTGATTTATCAGAAGGACAACGCCACGATATAGTGCATGCCGAAAGCTTAGTTGAGCAACTCGATGAAGTTAATACCATCGTTTGTGATAAAGGATATGACAGCGAACCTTTCCGCACTTTTGTTAAGGAACGTGGCGGAGAAACAGTAATTGCTAAACGCAATTACGGAGAAGATATAGACAAAAACAGTATGGATTGGTGTCTATACAAGTATCGTCACTTGGTCGAAAATGCCTTTGGGAAAATTAAGCATTATCGAGCTATTTCAAGTAGATATGACAAGCTAGAAAGGAATTATGCCAGCATGTTATCGCTGGCATTCATGTTAATGTGGCTACCGATGTATTGTTGAACGCGAAATGTACAGCAAAGATCAACACGCCCTAATTCATGAAAGAAACTATGAAAGAAATGAAAAATTTATTAATGATCCACCAGGTGACGCTGTTATATATGAAATTCACCCAAGTAAGAAATTAAATGCTAGTTTAGTAGGCAGTGATTTATTATCTTTACATTCTGACTATGAACATGGACGAAAACTAGGGAAGTACTTTTTACAGTATTATAACCACTTAAAATAATCAAGTTTTCCATTTCGTTCCTGATAACCTTCTAATTTTGTTAGAGTGTTAAAGCATACATAAATTACAGATGCTTATAGATTACCAGATATCAGCTTATTCGCTACGAGATTTAATCTAAAATTGAGAGCGTGCTACGACCTAGATGCGATGCATTTTATGGGAGACTTTAGTGCCCTTTTTTTAAAAATCACTTACCTTCTACCTTCAGATCTTAAAAACTAACCACGAGTTCTGTTGAGTCGGAAAATGATATTTTTGTTAACAAGATTTTCGATCGTGTGAAAATTATATGGACAGTTACATAGATTTTGCAAAGTATTAGATAATTTTAATTCTACCAGACTCCATGTTGTCCTAGCGGATTTTCCTGAAAAGATACTTTCTTGTTTGCCGGCTATTTAGAGAATATTTCTCTGATGTTTATTTCAAACGCTGATTGACCAATATTGCTACGCAGCTTCTAGACTAAGCTTGGGAAGTTAAAAAATAAGAGAACATGCCTTACAAGACAAAAAAAGCCAGTCAATAGACTGGCTTTTTTATGCGTTAAGCGAGGTGTTCACATTAACCGATAAACGAGATGTAACCTTGCAGGATAATCAAGTTAACGATATCAATGAAGAATGCGCCGACGATTGGCACCACCATAAACGCCTGTGGTGATGGACCGAATCGGTTCACCAAAGAGCCCATGTTCATTACCGCTGTAGGTGTTGCACCTAGGCCGAAACCACAGTGACCACCCGACATAACCGCTGCGTCGTAGTTTGAACCCATTACTTTAAACGTCACAAAGTAAGAGAACAGACCAAGTACCACGGCTTGAACACTCAAGATCACCAAGAACGGGATCGCAAGGTCGAAGATGTTCCACAGTTTCAGGCTCATTAACGCCATCGCTAAGAATAGAGACAGTGACACAGTACCCAGAATATCAACGGTTTCGCTGTCGGTTTTATGCAGCTTAGTCACTTCAAACACGTTAGTGATGAACACACCGATAAACAGAGCGTAAACAAAGTCAGGAATCGTCAACCAAGAAATTTCAAAAGTCGCCACCCATTGCTCTAGGTATTGCGCACATGTGATACAGATAAGGAGAATGAACAATACTTCAATCACCTTCTTGGCTGTCACTTTGTCTTCTTCATACTCGTTATACGTCACCAGCTCAGGGAAACGCTCGTGCGTTTGTGTACCTGTGCCGTACTCTGATTCAAGGTTGTTTTTGTCGATCAGCTTTTGTGCCACCGGGCTACCGATGATACCGCCAACGATTAAACCAAAGGTTGCCGAAGCCATCGCGATTTCTAGCGTGTTGGCAATGCCATAAGTATCAGCAAAGGTTTGCGACCAAGCTGCACCTGTACCGTGACCACCAGATAGCGTAATAGAACCTGCAATCAAGCCCATTAGCGGCTCAAGACCAAGCGCGGTAGCTAACGTCACACCCACACCATTTTGGATGATGATGTATACCGACGCGACGCCCAAGAACAAGAATACCTTCGCACCGCCTTTCATTAACTGTGTGTAATTAGCAGCAAGACCTACAGTCGCAAAGAACATCAACATGAATGTGTTCTGTAAAGGTAGGGAGAATTCTAGATCAACGCCGTTAAAATGCAGGCCTGTAATCGCAAAAGCAACAATTAAGCCGCCCACGATGGGCTCTGGGATATTGTACTTTTTGAGAATCGGTAGCTTTGCGTTTACAAAATGACCTAGAAACAAAACGCTGATCGCGATTAAGAAAGATTCTAGTGGCCCTATTGAAATTAATTGATTCATATAACCTCTATTGTTTTACGTTCTCATCTTCCTTAATGAGTCTAGTTTTATCTGTAAGTATTTGTGTTGCTCTGCCTATATTTGTGCAAATTGATGAGAAATTGTTGGATTAGAAACCGAACACATTAGCGTGTCAGCTAAGTGTCATGTTAGTAACACGTTAACTTTAGTAGGCGATGAGAGATTCTATGACCCAAATCAACACCTATCTGTTTATCTTATCGCCGATGCGATCGTCGATTTAACCCTTTCTGAATACCTAAAAAAGCAAAAAGGAGCTATCGCTAGCTCCTCTTTTATTACCATCGCTGGTAATTAGAATTTTTTAGGGGCATAACCCGTCATAACCTCAATGCGAAGCTCTTTACCAATCTTCGTCATTGGGTGAACAACGACTAATCCTTTTACAGACTTTTTCAGTTTACCCATATCCGCTTGCTCAGCTTTAGTAATCTCGCGGCTAAATGGCATATCAAGCAACGACTTACGTTCTTGATTCACATCGTAGCTTTGCTTGTGCTTAAGCTGGGCAATCTTCTTTGTTAGCTTTTTGATTTCATCTTCAAATTGACGAACAACAGGACGATCATTACGAGCTTTAGCAGCCGCTAACTTATGGCGACACTTGTCTAAACGGTTGTTAATTTGTTGAAGTTCGTTTTTAGCACTCATAATAATTTCCTAAGATTAAGCAAGCCAATTCGGATTGGGGCGCGGAGTATAGCACAAGGGTTTACCTGAACCGAAATTTATCTGATAAATAGCCTTTGGAATAAAAAACAGCCTAAACTGTCTATCAGCCCATCGATACAAAAATGCCACTAATACGCCGATCAGACATCAACCACAAGGAAGCGCAATGACACCACCGAAACAAAGAGTATTGACCTACAGCCTAGTCCTTGGCTCTGTATTTGCCACAAGTTATGCATCCAGCGAAGCCTCTAATGAAAGCATGCCCGACAACAATCTGATTATTGAATATTCAGCGCCTCAAGGCGAAGCAGAGAGACAGCTTAAGCAAGAGATTGAGCAGAGTGGTGTTAATGACACCATGGTAGACCTATCGAATCAGTTGTTCCTGTTCAAACAGACTTTGGTCATTCAATACGGTGGCGATGAGGGCCCGCTCTACGACCCGCAAACTCATCATGTACTGATTCCTTACAGCTTCTACGCCGAATCACTCAACTATTTTGAAAAGAACCAATATGAAAAAGAGTATGGGAAATCCGCGCAAACTGGCGCCATCGATACCTTGCTCCATACACTGATTCACGAGGCTGGCCATGCCTATATTGAAGACCAGCAAATTGCCATTCTGGGTAAAGAAGAAGATGCGGTTGATAATTTAGTTACCATCCTACTTATCAACTATGTCGAACACGGTACAGATGCAGCGATAAGCGCAGCTGATATGTTCGCCTTCGAATCAGAAGACCGCCCTGAGTATTACGATTTGGGTGAATACATCGATGAGCACAGCTTCGACCTACAACGCTACTTCTCAACCTTATGTTTGGTCTATGGCAGCGATCCTGAAGCCTACAAGAACTTACTTGATGAAGTAGAAAACGACTACCTGAAAGATAGAAAGGAGTTTTGCGTAGAGCATTTTGATGTCATCAACGCCAATTGGCATCGATATTTAAAAGAGAGCGACGATAGTTAGCAACTTCACTATCACAGTTCAGAGCCTTACCCATCAACTGCTACTTCCAACAGCGGCTTAGTGCTTTTAAAGCCGCTGATGCTGTTTTGGAAATGCAAAATGAAGCGTCAGACAAGACCTAGACGTTTACTTTGTACTTCAAATCTTGTGCTTCATCGCCCGTCATTCCTCGGAAACCCCAACAATGTGAAGGCTGCTCTTTAATAGTGATTTCAATATCGATCGGAGAGATAGAGAGCTGCTTTTCAATCTCAGAAAATATCTTTTTAATTAAGCGCTTTTTAGTGTTAACAGCGCGTCCTTCCATCATGTTGATCTCAATAACGGTGTAGGCCTCTGTCCGTCCTTCAGGGTAAAAGAAATCGTCTCTTTCTAAAGGTACAAACCGATGTGCACGCTTGTCATCTGGCAACCCCATCTCACTATTTAAGCACTGCTGCAAAACATTAGAGAGCTCTAGCTTAATCGGGTTTAAGCACCCTTTGATACCATAAATAACAATCATGACCAGTCCTTCGATGTGATGTTAAGTAAAGAAGAAAGTTATACAGAGGCAACCATCCACCACTTTCTGCTCGCTTACTATTTATCCACATACTACCTAATGACATCGACTAAAGAAGAGACGAACGATGAATTTATGAACAAGTGCAACAAAAAACATATCCTTCTATTGCAGCTGTTTGGCCAAACAACTTCGATTAATAAACAACCACCTCCTGTCCTAGATTGATCGAACCTCTCAAACAGTCCGTATACCCTCCTAAATCATCTTTGAACTAAGGAGTGCTATGTGCCGAATTCAACTGGGAAGATCACGCGGACAAAAGCCAAACCAGACAAACCCGTAGAGTCTTCTCTAGAGCTTGCTGTGTTCCCTCTCCCAATCTTTCTTTTGCCAAGAGGGAGACAAAGGCTAAGAATCTTCGAACAAAAATATCTCACCATGGTGGCGAATGCAGCCAAAGGCGAAGGTTTTATTATCGCGACGCAAGACAACACAAAGTCCGAACATCTTAGTACGTGGGGAACCAAGGTAACGATTGTCGACTTCAATATGTCGGATGATCAGTTGTTAGAGATCGACGTAGAAGGACAAACTTTGGTGCAGTTGCACTCCTCATATCGCCAAAGTGATGGCCTAATCAAAAGCCAATTTCGTGATTTACCCCATTGGCCAGCGCTAGATTATGATGTACCCAATGTCTTTACTGCATTTCTCGTGCAGTTGTTCCGTGACCACGACTCAATCAGAACACTCTACCCAACCCCAGATTTTGAAAGCCCGCAGTGGATTTGTGCGCGATTGCTCGAGATGATGCCAATCCCGTTAGAAAAGAAATCAGAATTTACAGAACCTGCGAGTTTTCCTTCACTGGTTCCTTTTTTGAATCAAATCATTACGGGGCAGTGAACACTTTTTTTCACTATAATTTTGTATAGTAAAAATTAATTTAAACAAAAGTGATCCCTACTGATGCTGCGCACGTAGTGCCACTCAAATTCGCATGATGGTTACTGACTATGCAAGTGGAAAGCAGAAGTAAAGGGAAGGGCAAGGAGCATGTCATCATTCCCGACAACAAATTACCTAGTGAAAACAAGGTACCTACAGAGCTCTCAAGCTGGTTGATTTCGGTCGGAGAAAACCGAGACAAGCAGGCATTCACCTGTTTGTTCAAGTTCTTCGCACCCAAAATCAAACGTTTTGGAATCAGCAAACTTGGCAGCGAAGCTGCTGCTAACGAACTGGTTCAAGACACCATGACCAATGTTTGGAAGAAAGCACACCTCTATAACGAAGAAAAAGGTGCGGCGACCACTTGGGTCTACACAGTAATGCGAAATGCAGCGTTCGATATGCTTCGCAAGGTAAAAGCAAAAGCAGAGCAAACGATAGCTGACGATATTTGGCCATTAGACGCTATGGTGGCTGAGACTCAAAATGAAGATTTGCCTTTTGGCGATCACCTAATGAGCCGACATGTCATGACGCAAATAGAGAAACTTCCGTTAGCTCAGAAAACCATAGTGAAAGGTGTTTACTTCCAAGAGCTGTCACAAGAGCAACTCGCTCAGCAACTCGGCGTCCCGCTTGGAACCGTGAAATCCCGTTTAAGACTCGCTCTAGCCAAACTTAAGGTTCACATGGGGGAACAAAGCCATGATTAAACATCACCCAAATGATGCAATATTGAAAAACTTTGTTGACGGCACGCTTGCTGACTCAGTTTCTCTAATTGTGTCCAGCCATGTCGAGCTTTGTGAACATTGCCAGGCAAAAGTGAAACAGCTAACTGCTAATGCAGCTGACAGCGTATTTGATGATCAGCAAACAGCAACAAGTAATGAGTTGGACAGCTTCCTTACAGACGACATAGATTTCGATTTTAACGTTATTGATCAGATCACCGCCGATTTGTCGCAATCAATCGAGGTGGAATCGAAAGCTGAACAAGTGACTGTGGCTGATACCACTTTCACTATTCCACGTGCGTTGAGTTCAATCGCGAGAAAGGACTGGATGAACCTTGGGAAGATATCTCGAGCACGACTCGATTTTGAGGACGATGCTCACCACACTAGCTTGTTACACATCGATAAAGACGGTCAAGTGCCTTGCCATACACATAAAGGCTTTGAGATTACGCTTTTGTTAGAAGGCAGTTTTGAAGACGAGATGGGTGTCTACAACAAAGGCGATTTCATTTGGTTAGATGGAAAACATACCCATCAGCCAGCAACGAAAGAAGGGTGTGTGTGCCTGACAGTATCAAGCGACGCCTTGTACTTCACCAAAGGGGTGAGCCAGCTGTTCAACCCACTAGGTAAATACATTTACTAGGTTACATCACAGAACTTTTAAAGTCGGCTAGGAAACAAAGACAAAAACAGACTAAATTAATGTGGGATAAGCAACATCCCACATAATAAGAAATAAAATGAGCAATGAACGTAAGGAATTGACCAATGGATAAAAAAATAAAAATAGGCATTAGTGCATGTGTCGCCGGTCATAAAGTTAGGTTCGATACTGGCCACAAACGTTCTCGCTTCTGCACGGAAGATCTTGCAGACTATGTTGAGCTTGAACCAGTCTGCCCTGAGATGGCTGTTGGATTGCCAACGCCGCGCCCAACTATTCGTCAGACACGGATGTTAGACGATATCATTCACGTTTCCCGCCCAGACGGGTCAGGTGACGTAACTCAAGAACTGATCGAGTTCGGACAAAGTTACTCAAAGAACAACCAGCATATAGCAGGGTTCATTGTTTGCCAGAAGAGCCCAACTTGCGGTATGGAGCGTGTGAAAGTTTATCATCACCATGGTCGAGGATCTGAGTCCACAGGTATTGGCATGTTCACACAACAAATCATGGACGCTAATCCTCTACTCCCAGTTGAAGAAAACGGCCGACTTAACGATCCTATTTTGCGTGAGAACTTCATGACACGTGTGTTTACGTACCAGAAATGGCTAGACTTAGTTGACGAGGGCGTAACAAAACACAAGCTTATCCAGTTCCACAGCGCGCACAAGTACTTAGTGATGTGTCATCACGTTGAAAGCTATAAGAGTCTTGGCAAGCTATTAGCAAGTAATGACTTAGATATCAGTGAGCTTGCAGACCAGTACATTGAAGGATTAATGACAGCGTTGTCACACCATGCAAACCGTGGTACGCACGCCAACACGCTTCAGCACTTGCAAGGTTACTTTAAGAAGCAACTCAGCAGTGCCCACAAACAAGAATTATCCAACCAAATTGCATCTTTCAGAGAGGGCGTGATCCCGCTATTAGTGCCACTGACACTGATCAACCACTACTTGATGGAGTATCCAAACGAATACCTGCAATCACAGGTTTACCTAAACCCTCATCCGCAAGAACTAAAACTGAGATACGGATATTGAGCGACATTCTTTGGATAAGACGAGACCTGCGAATTCACGATAATCCAGCTCTTGTCTCAGCAATCGAAAACGGCGTGTCTATCGCCGTTTTTATTTCAACACCACAAAAGTGGCATCAGCATCACCTTGCTCCGATTAAAGCAGACTTTATCTTCCGTCATTTAAAGCAACTGGAAGCTGAACTCGCCGACTTGGGCATAACCCTGCTGCACCTCAAAGCAACCGATTTTGATGATCAGTCCAAGCAGTTGACCGAGCTATACCAACAACTCGGTTCTCAGGCTGTTTTTGCCAATTCAGAGCCAGAAGTCGATGAACAGGCTCGTGACCAACAACTGATATCGAGCGGTATAAATCTTCAGATCAGCGACTGTGATGTGATGCTCCCTCTAGGCAGTGTGCTTAACCAACAAGGTGAGATGTTTAAGGTTTTCACGCCATTTAAAAATGCCTGGTTAAAAGAAGTACAAGCAAAAGGGATTCAGTGTAGCCCTGCTGTACTCACTTCTAAAAACAATGCCAAAGCCCTGTTGCCTAACAACCTACAAACGCTACAGCTTGCCAGTGACTATGACTTCGACTTTCCACATGTCGATTCAAGCCGTTGGCCACTAAGCCAAGACGTACTTGGCAATGTGATACCTAACTTCCTAGCCAACAAGGTCAACGACTACGCTCACCTAAGAGACATCCCTTCAGTAAAAGGTACATCAGGTTTATCGCCTTACTTAGCGATTGGCGCGGTAAGCCCAAGATGGTTAGCCATTCAGTTAATCCAACAACAACCGGATCTACTGTTTGATACCCAATTGCCTGCCTTCTCTTGGCTTAATGAACTCATTTGGCGCGATTTTTATAAGCATTTGATGTTCCATCATCCTAAACTGGTTAAAGGCGCTAACTTTCAGCAGAAATACAATGGCTTAGACTGGTATCAAGACCACCCTAACTTTAAAGCTTGGTGTGAAGGGAAAACAGGCTACCCTCTAGTTGATGCGGCCATGCGCCAACTGGTTGACACCGGCTGGATGCACAACAGGTTAAGAATGGTAGTCGCTAGCTTTCTAACTAAACATTTGTTGATTGACTGGCGTTGGGGTGAGCGCTTCTTTATGGATCACCTAATTGACGGTGATTTTAGTGCCAACAATGGCGGCTGGCAGTGGGCTTCAAGTACCGGCTGTGATGCACAACCTTACTTTCGAATCTTCAATCCAATCACCCAGAGTGAAAAGTTTGATCCGAAGGGAATTTTTATCCGTAAGTACATACCAGAACTGAAAAACATTCCAGACAAGCATGTGCATTTCCCACATGATTACATAGCAAAAAACGGAATAAACAGTGAATACTGGCAACCCATCGTTGAACATAAAGAAGCACGATTGAGAGCCTTAGCCTTTTTCAAATAATTAGAGTGAATATTATGGATAACTCTCTATGGCTTGATAACTTTCTCAACATGTATCGAGAGCTCGGAACCGACAATTTCGACGTGCTAAAGACGGTTTATCACCCTAATATCGAATTCCAAGACCCGCTGCATCATGTCAGCGGGATTGCAGCGCTAACTCACTATTTCGACAACATTTACACACAAGTGACTAGCTGTGACTTTCACATAGAGCACACGTTTGAAGTTAATGGTGAGGCATCGGTATATTGGACAATGCACTTTGTACATAAGCAACTAAATGGGCAGAAGCCTATTGAAGTGCAAGGCCACAGCCACCTCAAAATGCTCGACGAACAAGTGATTTACCACAGAGATTATCTCGATGTCGGCTCTATGTTGTATGAACATATTCCGGTGTTGGGCTGCGCCATCAAATCCATCAAGAAAAGAGCGAGCCGATAATGCGTATTATGATCACAGGCGCGACCTCAGGTATTGGCCAATCACTCGCTCTCGATTATGCTCAACAAGGACATCAAGTCATCGCTTGTGGTCGTAGCCAAGAGAAATTACAAGCCCTAGTCGATTCTCACGAAACTGACATTGCAGAGTCGTCTATTACACCTCTGTGCTTTGACTTAACGGATTATCACAACTTCCCGGAGCTTGACCAAGACAATCCACTTGACCTGCTGATACTCAATGCGGGTGACTGTGAATACATCGATGACCCAGTCAACTTTGACGCAGAGCTTTTTGAGCGCGTCATCAACATTAACTTAATCTCTATTGGTTACGCTCTAAAGTCTTGGTTGAAAAACATTAAACCCGGCGGACGCTTGGTTTTAGTAAGCTCTAGCGCCAGCTTTCTGCCTCTGCCAAGAGCTGAGGCTTATGGCGCTTCAAAAGCAGCACTCACTTACTTAGGAAGAACGCTTTCGGTTGATCTTGCCAAGCACAATATTCATGTCTCAATTGTGCATCCTGGCTTTGTGGAAACGCCTTTAACCGAGCGAAACACGTTCTCTATGCCTATGATTATAAGTAGTGAGGCTGCAACCCAGCGAATCGTTAACGGAATTGCTCAAGGAAAGAGCGAGATCGATTTCCCTCGACGATTCATCATGTTGATGAAGCTATTAAGAATGCTTCCAACTTCAGTTTGGCAAAAACTCGCTTCAAGGATGGTATAACAATGAAGAAAATCGCCATTATTGGTTCAGGCATTTCTGGACTCACTTGCGCGCACATATTAGATAAACACCACGACGTAACAGTATTCGAAAAAAATGATTACGTTGGAGGACATACCGCCACCGTTGATATTGAACATCTAGGCTCGGCGTTCTCGATTGATACTGGCTTTATCGTGTTCAACGATCGAACCTACCCAAACTTCAATCAACTACTCGAACAGTTGGGCGTCGAACGACAACCGACAGAAATGAGCTTCAGTGTACACAACACAACCACTCAGTTTGAATACAATGGTCACAGCATCAACTCGCTATTTGCGCAGAGGAGCAACATCTTCAAACCGCAGTTCTGGTCATTAATATCTGACATTCTGAAATTCAACAAGTTGTGTAAGGCTCAATTTGAAAGTAACCGCTTCACCCCTGACGTTACCCTTGGCAGTTTCCTACGCGACAACCAATTTTCTGACTTCTTTAGCCAACACTACATTCTTCCAATGGGTGCGGCTATTTGGTCAACAAGCCTTGAAGAGATGGAAGAGTTCGAACTCAAATTCTTCATTCAGTTCTTCTACAACCACGGCCTGCTAGACATTGCCAACCGCCCGCAGTGGTATGTGATCCCTAAAGGGTCTCGCTCTTATGTTGAGATCATCCTTTCGCGTTTAAACAAACCGGTCGCGTTGAACACATCAATCAAACAAGTCACCCGCCAAGAGACTGGCATTACCATTGAGTTTGAAGATGGCGGCACACAAGACTTCGATGAAGTGATATTCGCTTGTCACTCAGACCAAGCCTTACGCCTACTTGGTGACGCGACCGAACATGAGCAGCGAGTACTGGGCGAGATTCCATACAGCCGCAACGAAGTAGTTCTTCATACCGATACCAGCTTGCTACCAGACAGAAAGCTGGCGTGGGCAAGTTGGAACTACATGCTGGATAGTAATAGCAAGCGACCAGCTTGTGTCACTTACAACATGAATATTCTGCAGGGAATAGAGAGCAAAGATACCTTCTGTGTGACCTTAAATCAGAGTGAAGCCATTGCTCCAGAAAAGATCATCCGAAGCTTTGTGTATCACCACCCAGTATTGAACTCCAATACGGTTAATGCACAGCAACAGCGTGACCGCATTTGCGGTAAACAGAATACGCATTTCGCAGGCGCGTATTGGTACAACGGGTTCCACGAAGATGGCGTGCATAGCGCATTGGATGTGACGAAGCGCTTTGGTCTGGACCTCAGCACGAGCTCAGCACAATGAACACCGAGACCCTAGCACCCAACCCGGAAATAGCGTCCGAGCAGAGCGAAGAGTTCAGCGGTATCTATTGGGGAAACGTCAGACATCGCCGCTTTGGTGATATCCCTCATGAGTTTAGCTACCAGCTCTACATGATGGGGCTAGATCTCGATGAGCTGCCTAAGACCACCGCGCGAAGTACACTTTTTGGAACTCGCTGGTACAACCCGATTCGCTTTGTCGAATCGGATTATCTTGCTGAAAAAGAAGAAAATGCAATTGGCGATGAACCTAAATCTCTAAAACAACGTATAGCATCCAAAGTACAAGATCTTGGTGGCGATTGGTCTGATTTAAACCGTGTAACAATGCTAGCTCAGTGCCGATGTTTAGGAATTTACTTTAGTCCCATCAATTGCTTTTTCTGTTACGACGAAGCAGACGAGTGTCGCTACATGTTGGCCGAGGTTAGCAACACTCCTTGGCGAGAAAGGCACTATTATCTAATCGACATGCGCCAAGAGTTGAAAGTTAAAAAAGATTTTCACGTTTCGCCGTTCATGGATTTAAACATGACCTATTTTTGGAAAATTAAGCCACCAGCGAAACGAACGCTCGTCCACATCGAAAGCCGCAGAAGCGAACGAATATTCGATGCGACACTAGCGCTGACCAAGCAGTCAGTAACGAAAGCAAACATTAGGCGAACGGTTTTTAAGATCCCAGCAATGACAGTTAAGGTCGTGATGGGGATTTATTATCAGGCTCTCAAATTATTCCTGAAAAAAGTACCGTTTGTGGCGCATCCGGACTCGACACCTTAAGCGCCAGAACCAATACTCGATTATGTTGTGAGTGTGCTCAAATCAACGAACGGCACCCAACTTAGTTGACAAAAAGTTAGAATGAATTCTCAGCGAGGTTGACATGGAACAGCTTGCAAAACAAAACAACAACATTGAACAACAAGCCAAAGCCGTTGCTGTTTCAAGCAACTGTAAGTATCGAGCTTTAATTTTTAAGGTCCTAGAGCGTCTGCAATTTGCAACGCTAGAAATCATCGAGCGAGACCAGCATTCGGTGTTTGGTGACAGAGAAGCAGACTTAAAAGGTCGAATCGTGATTCATGATGCGACCTTTTTTAAAGATGTTGTTATTAACGGCAGTATTGGCGCATCCGAAGCCTACATTGATGGGAAATGGACCAGTCCAAATCTAACCCGCGTTATCCAGATTATGGCTCGCAACCAATCCCAATTAGATGAGCTAGACGACAAAACCCAGTGGATTTCTCGCATTAAGAATCTACTGCTTCGTCGCAAAAACGCCAACACCGAGCAAGGCTCTAAGCGAAACATTTTGGCTCACTACGACATCGGTAATGAGCTGTACGAACGTTTTCTTGATAGCTCAATGCAGTACTCGTCAGCTATCTACAGCGAAGACGCATTAACCCTTTCTAAAGCACAACAAAACAAGATGAGAACCATCTGTGAGCGTTTAGAACTTTCAGAATCGGATAGCGTGGTTGAAATAGGGACTGGCTGGGGTGGTTTAGCAATCTTCATGGCACAACATTATGGTTGCCACGTCACCACCACCACTATTTCAGATGCACAACACGAGTTAGCAGAGCAGCGCGTAAAATCGCTCGGATTAACCGACAAAATTACTCTACTCAAAGAAGACTATCGCAACCTCACGGGTGAATACGATAAGTTGGTTTCCATTGAGATGATAGAAGCGGTAGGTCACGAATACCTGCAAACCTTCTTTGAGAAATGTTCTTCGTTGTTGAAGCCTTCCGGCAAAATGCTGATTCAAGCGATTACCATCGCTGATGGGCGTTATGAAAAGTACCGTAAAGGCGTCGACTTTATCCAAAAGTACATTTTCCCTGGCGGCTGCTTACCTTCTGTATCCGTGATGACCCAGCATCTTGCGACCAGCACCGACCTTGTCGTTCAAGAGATTGATGACATTGGTCTACACTACGCTCGTACACTGAACGATTGGAATATTGCCTTTCAAAACAGCTGGGAAGAATTGCAATCACTGGGTTATTCAGAAGAGTTCAAGCGCCTTTGGACCTTCTACTTCTGCTACTGTGAAGGTGCGTTCCGCGAGCGCGTGATCAGCACGCATCACCTAGTGGCAAGAAAACCTCGTTACTTTGGAGCGAAAGATGAAACGGTTTTGGATTATTAATCTCATTCTGTTTCAAGCGACCTGGGTTTGCAGCGCGTTCTTCACCGCTCAAGCCCCGTTCGTAACACCGCTGCTGGTCATTGTTCACTTCCTATTGTCACCGACTCGAAGCAGCGATCTTAAAATACTCGTTCTATTACCATTGGGGCTACTGCTTGATAGCCTCATGCTTCACTTCGGCGTCTTCGCCGTTGACCCTGCCATTGCCAATCAATCATGGTTCCCTGTGTGGCTCATCTGCCTATGGATCATGTTCTTGATTAGCTTCAACCACAGCCTCAATTGGCTCTTAAAATGCTCAAAAGTGATCTTGTTCGCCTTAGGGTTCGTAGCGGGTACTAGTAGCTATTGGGGAGGAATCAAAGCTGGCGCCCTCCTTGCTGCTTGGCCAGATGCATCGGTAGTTGCTGCCCTTGCGTTAAGTTGGGGGATATTTTTGCCTCTTCTTGTGGCCGCCTACTCCAACTTAATGAAACCGACAATGGCAAGGACAACGAGGTGACTTATGGCTTACTCACTCAAACGGACACAGGCGCTCCACTCAGAGAGCACTGAGAGTCACGCGTGTGCCCAATCTAACACTCAAACGGCTGCGAACAATCAGTATACAAAAGCATTTCTAGGAGTTTTCACCCTCTCTCTAATAATCGTAGCATCACTGTTCGCTGGGCAAGCGCGTGCCTCTGCTGTCGACGATTTAAATAAGCGCGGACAAGGCGAGATGAGTTACCTATTTTGGACCCTCTACTCTGCTGAATTCTACACCGCACCATCGAGTTCAGAACGCGCATTGAAAATAGAGTACTACCGTTCAATAGACAGTAAGGATCTAGTCGAAGCAACTGAAAATCAATGGAATAAGCTTGGCTACCCCAACAGCAACATTGAGCGTTGGTTGAAGCCACTCTATTCTATGTGGCCCAATGTAGAAGCAGGAAGCACACTAACGATTCGCGTAGCCGAAGATAATGTCAGCCGCTTTTACTTCGATGAGCAGCCTATCGGTGTCATTCAAGACAAACAGTTTGGCGATGCCTTCCTAGCCATCTGGCTCTCTGAAAACACCTCCGAACCTGGCCTACGCAAACAACTATTAGGTTTGAATAAATGAATCCAAAAATAAAAATAATCAAATTTGCTCTCGCGATCCTATCTCTTAGTTGGCTAACAGGTTGTGGCTCTGCCAGCCTTGATAATCACGTCGACACAACACCAGAGCTCAAACTTGAGACACTCTTCAATGGCGAGTTAATGGCCTACGGTATGGTACTCGACCGCTCCGGCAACTTGTTAAGACGCTTCGATGCTAAACTCATCGCTACGTGGGAAGGCAACAATGGTGAAATCAAAGAGTGGTTCTCATTTGCCGATGGTGAACGCTCAACCCGAGTTTGGAAGCTGATAAAAACCGGCGACAATACCTACTCAGGCACAGCTAACGATGTCGTAGGAACGGCTTATGGTGAGACACAGGGTTCTGCACTGTATTGGAAGTACGATTTAGAAATTGAAATCGACGGCAGTACCTATGAAGTTACATTGGATGATTGGATGTTCTTGATGGATGAAAAACGATTGTTCAATAAGACCGAAATGTCTAAGTTTGGCTTTAAGGTCGGAGAGGTCATCCTGTACATTGAAAAGATTTAGACAACTCGCCCTTCATTCGATCTGAATCGCCCACTTTAGAATCCAGCCCACGACGACATGTTGTGGGCTGTTTCGTTTAATCCCTCGAATAGCATGCCTACATCCTCCTCCACTGTGCTAAGATGCGCCACCAGCGTACAAATGGCCGGTGCCTCATACTGGTGAATGCCCCTTTGTTTCGCCACGTGTAGATTCCCTACTACGATAAATTGAAAAGGCTTTAAAGCATGAGCAAGTTAACCTCAGCGGAGCGTAAGGCTCGCGACAATGAACGTTTCTCACAACGCGTAAACGAGCGCAGAGAAAAAGGTGAAGACGTAGCTGCTTACGCATTAACCAACAAAAAAGCCGTTAAATTCCTGACCAAGTCAGAGAAGAAACATCTCAATGAGATGAAAATTGCTCGCCAAGAAGAGCTTCGTCAGAAAGACCAAGAAGAGCTGAACCGAATCGAAGACGCCTTCACCATCAAACAGTTCGACGACGAATAATCACACCAAATAACTCAAAGTGCTGTCGCAGATTTTGGCTACCCAAACAAATGAGATCTTAAATTATTTTGTAAGGGTGACCTTCAAAGTGTGCGACAATACGCGATGTAAATTCATATTCAAGGTTCATTATGAAACTTCTAGTTCGTAACCTATCTCGCTCAACAACAGAGCAAGACATCCGTGTACTATTTTCTGAGTTCGGTTCAGTAAAAGCATGCAACCTAGTATTAGACCAAGAAACTGGCTACTCAAAAGGTTTTGCTTTCGTTGAAATGCCAGAGCAAGAAGAAGCGAAAACTGCACTAGACAAGCTGCACATGACCAAGCTTGGCAAAAACACGATTCGTGTAAAAGTCGCTAACTCTTAATTCGACTTTAACGCTCTCGCTGATTTCACAGAAACTCAGATGATAAAACCCGTAACGATATCGCGCTGAAATAACGCCATATCGTTACGGGCTTTTTGCTGCTCGGTACTTTTCCAAGCGCTCACCACTTATCTATAACCCTTCATAGTCATCAATGGCTCGTCGTGCTTCGGCCATTGAACATCCAGACTCCATCACCAATTGAGCAACTGTCATAGAAGGAGTTGCGGCTAACAGCGACGCCAAACACACCACTGTTTTTGGCAGTACCTTGTCTATCGCTACTGTTATCCAGCCGTCTTTCTCATGAGTTAACAAAGCTTTGAACTCGATCAGTTGATGCTCTTGAGCCACCAATAGCCAGTTGCGTGAGCGACGAACTCGCTTCAGCTGACATCCACACTCAGCAGCGTTCGCCATTACTTGGCTCTTATCACTCACACGATGTACAAAACTATTCAGTGGGACGCTAAACATAACTCTCTGCCAATCAATCTCTATAATCATTCTGCGCTGTCTAGAACAGCTTGGTGAAACAGTGAGTAGGATTACACAGACACAAAAAAACCGCCAGTCATGCACTAAGCCAACTCGCGGTTATCCGATTTGAAATGGCAATATCGTGTAAAAACTAGCGTTCAGCTTACTCTGCAGTATCAATCGCGTTTGCCAGTGCCTCAAACGATTTTTCGATATTGTCGCGAGACGTCGCAATGTTCATTCGCATGAAATGATAACTCTCAGCGCCAAACCATCCGCCCGGAGTTAGCCCCATCCCCGCCAGCTCAAACACGATATTTTTAAGCTTCTCTTTAGAAAAACCTAACGAAGAGAAATCAAACCACACCTGATAAGTACCTTGTGGCTGGAACACTTTTAATTGTGGAATTCGCTTTTCAGCAAACTCAGTAATCCACTTAACCGTCTCTTGTAAATACACCAACATGCCATCTAACCACTCTTCCCCCTTTTCAAAAGCAGCAATGGTCGCAAATGTCGTCAAAGCGTTACCATGATCAAGGTACATCGCCGCTACGTTGGCTTTAAACGCTTCAAATAGCGCTTCGTTATTGGTGTACACATAGCCGTTAGAAATGCTGTGCATGCCAAAGGTTTTCGCCGGTGAACCAATCAGGGTAATTACCTTGTCGTAATCGAAACTGGTCAAGCTCGTGAAAGTATGGCCTTCAAAAATAATGTCGGAATGGATTTCATCGCTGATGATCAGGACATCATGACGCTTGGCGATCTCAACGACTTGCTCTATTTCTTGCGCTGTCCATACACGGCCAGTTGGGTTATGGGGGTTACAGAAAATCATCGTCTTCACTTTATGGTCGACGATCTGTCGCTCCATCCCCTCGAAATCAATTTGGTAACTTTGGCCATCATTAACCAGCGGGCTTTTCACAACCTCGCGACCGGCTTTGTTCACCAAGTTAGAAAACTGGTGATAGGCTGGCGTATGAATAAGCACGCCATCACCTTCGTTGGTGAATTGGCGCAGTAACAAGGCGATACCAGAGAGCACACCCGGAACCTGCACAAATTTGTCCGAGGAAAGGTTTAGCCCATGACGCTTTGCATACCATTTTGAGAGGGCTTCAAACACCGCCTGCTCATGAAACTCGTAAGAGTACACGCCGCGTTCAACCAAACGATTCAGCTCGTGAGTGATGGGTTCCGCTATCTGAAAATCCATATCAGCAACCCAATATGGGAATACATCTGTGGTGTTATACATATTCATAAGCATCTGCGGTTTGCTTTTAATAAACGCATTATCACCGTAGTTCGATGCACTCTTGAACGCTGTCATGGCCTGTCCTCAAATAGTTTCTCAATCATCTTTTACAAATAAGATGAATTGCATAAATGCCCATAAGACGATGGCAAAGTCAGAAAGACGAAGCTTTTAGAAAAAAACTGGAAATGAGTCCCTTGCCTCTACCTTTATTTCAGTCTTAACCGAATTCGTAATAAAGCAATTCTTGTTTGGTAACTAGTGCTGATTTTTGAGAGCGATGCAGCGTCACTGAGATGCGTATTTATCGCGGTAAGCCTAAGAAAAAAAGCGGTAGTGCTTGGTTGTGGTGGCGTCGGCAAGGCAATCTGCTTTTCACTTGCCGATCTCGGTGCGACAGAGATCGCAATATATGACCGGGATCTAACAAAAATGAATAGCCTAGCGAAGCTGCTTGCGGCTGAGAATATAGATACCGTATGTTTGAATGAAACGACGCTAGAAACAGCGGTACAGAAAGCAGAAGGTGTCCTCAATTGCACGCCCATCGGTCACTATCAAACACCCGGTTGCCCAATCGAAGCCTCGTGGTTAAAGGGGCAGGCTTGGTGTTTTGATGCCGTATACATCCCACGGGAGACAGAGTTTCTGAAAGCCGCACAGCAGAAATCGATCAAAACGTTGAGTAGCTTTGAGCTCTTTTTCCATCAAGCGCATGATGCGTTCACTCTGTTCACTGGTTCCCAAGTTTCAACTCATACACTCAATACTTTTAAGCAAACACAGCTTGCGAATTTACGTTAAGGACAATGACTCAATGAAAAAAATCTTAATACTCAACGGACCAAACCTGAATCTACTTGGCACACGTGAGCCTGCACAATACGGCTACGAAACACTGGCTGACGTAGAAGAAAACTGCCGTAAAGTCGCAGCGGAGTACGGTTATGACGCTGAGTGTTTTCAAAGCAATACCGAAGGCAGCCTAATTGATGCCATCCACAAAGCGGGCCGTGAGTTTACTCAAGGTGAATGCGCTGGCGTTGTGTTTAACCCGGGTGCTTACACGCACACATCGATTGCTCTTCACGATGCGATCAAAGGGGTTGAGGTACCAGTGGTTGAAGTACACATCTCTAACGTGCATGCACGCGAAGCTTTCCGCCATCACTCGTACATCTCGCCTGTCGCTGCAGGCACCATCATCGGTATGGGCACGAAAGGCTACAAATTAGCTTTGGATTTTTTGTTAGATAAGTAATCAAACTGAATATGTTGAGAGGCGTTTTGAAGAAGTCGTTGTAAGCAGATCGGCTTGAGCAATGCCCTATCAATAGCAGTCACTATCTAAAGTAAGGGAGCATCGCTAAGTTGCTCCCTTAATTGATCTTGAGTACAACTGAGAAATCGTATGGGTTACGAGTCTATCTCTACCGTGATCTCGGTTTTTACAGAGTTGGCAATGAAACAGTTACTGTGCGCCAGATGGTGCAACTTTTCGAGCTGTTTATCCGTCGGGCGCTTATCACCAACAAATTGGATTTGGGGTCTAAGCGTCACATGGCTAACCCAAGCTCGCCCTGCTTTATCTTCTTCAAGAACGCCTATCGCATCATCTACGTAAGACTCAATCACGTACTTTCGCTTAGCTGCAATACCCAAAAACGTCAGCATATGACAACTGGCAATCGCGGCAATAAACGCTTCTTCAGGGTCAACATTTTCCTCAACAGAGAGTGGTAATGGCACAACATGAGGCGATGACGAGGCGGGTACAATAACGCCACCATCAAATTCCCACGTATGCCCGCGACTGTATTGGTTATCGCTAAATACCTCATCGTCGCCCTTCTTCCAGCGAATCAGAGCACCATAATCAGACATACTTTTCTCCTTAGCGATCCGCAGGATGGTTCACACCATCATTTGTCACCACATCACCGATATCGAAAGGGTTCACTCCTTCCAAACAACCAATATTGAACCCGTATTCATTTGGGCTAGAGCGACGTTGATGGTGGGTATAGATACCGCAGTTCGAACAGAAGTAGTGCTTCGCGGTGTTGGTATTGAATTGATATAACTTCAGATATTCTGCGCCTTTGAGGATCTTGATGCCATCCAAGGCAACAGAGCCAACAATTGCTCCTTTACGACGACAGATCGAGCAATCACAACGGCGTGGCTTTTCGATGCCGTTAGGTAGGCTGAGCTCTAACTCCACCGCACCGCAGTGACAGGTCGCTTTATGAAATGGTTTGATCACCGTGTTGCCAACTATTTTCATTGTTCTCTCCAGTAACATCCATGTATTGCTCATCTCATAACCAGTTCAGCCAGATCTGTCCGCAGCCTCGTTTTCAGTTCGAGAGTTTTGTCATATCGCGTTAATCAATTGATTTATCAGTCAAACGACCAAAATTGTCGATTAGAAAGTCCAAAAACAGTCGAATTCGTTTAGGTTGATACTTCTTGCTGATGTACACCACATTCAAGTCGGCACTCGATACAGAGGTCGAGGTATTGAAGTTTTTCATATAACCGTTGAGCAGAGTGACCAAGCGTTGGTTATTGATGTCGTCTTGCACATCCAACACTGATTTGAGCGCGATACCCTCGCCTTTTAATGCCCAGTAGCGAATCACTTCGCCGTCGTCTGAGAATCGCTTTGGCACAACGGTAATCGACTTCTTCATGTCATGATCTTGAAAATGCCATGTTTTCAGTTCTTCATTGCTGCGTAGCATTGCCAAACAGTCATGGTCTGCTAAATCTTGCGGCGTTAATGGCGTTCCATGCTTGGCAAGGTATTCAGGAGAGGCACACAGCACACGTCGGCTCGGGGATAAACGTCTTGATATCAAACTGCTGTCGACTAACTCTCCGTAGCGAATCACCACATCCATGCCCGACTCTGCAATATTCGACAGGTTATCGTTCAAATACAGGTAAGGGATCACGTCGGGATATTGCTGACAGAACTCAGAGAGAATAGGAAGAATATACTGCTTGCCGATGTCTTTGGGAGCGGCGATTTTTAAAGGGCCTTTAACCTCTTTGACACCATTTTGAATCAAGTTTTCGGCTTCGCTAACGTTATCCAATATCTCCAAGCACGCCTTGTGATACAGCTCGCCTGAGTCCGTCAAAGACACATGTCGAGTACTTCGATTCAACAGCTTCACGCCATATCGCTCTTCCAGTGCCTGCAGCCTTGCGGTCATGGTCGCAGGTGATAAGCCTAGCTCTCGCCCTGCTGCAGCCAACCCTTGGTGCTTCACGATACTGACGAACATCGCCATGTCTGAAAACTTATCCATGCTACTTCTTCCTCGCCACACTGTTCATCTCAACCGAATAATGAATTCATATTTTAGCCAATTATCAAAATTAATCGAATAAATATAATGGCAACCATCAGCAGAACACGCAGGAATTGAGAACATGAACAACGTAGTAACGGACCAAGAAAAAAGCACTTTCGTCATCATTGGTGGCACATCAGGCATCGGTAAAGCATTAGCGATGCAATTGAGAAGCGAAGACAACACAGTACACATTGCGAGCCGACATACAGGCGTTGATATCAGCAATGAAAAGTCGATTTGCGAGTACTTCGAATCGATTGGTCCCTTCGATCATTTGGTGGTCACTGCTGGCTCATCTTCTCCCGCAGGAAAGGTGACCGACGTTGCTCTTGAAGACGCAAAAACGGCATTTGATACCAAATTTTGGGGCAGCCTGAACGTCGCCAAGCATGCGGCGCGTTACATCAAACCCAAGGGTTCTATCACGCTTACCACAGGCATGTTGTCACGCAAAGTGGTCTCAGGCACTTACGTAAAAACCGCCATCAACGCTGCACTAGAGAGCGTGACTAAAGTGCTTGCAAAAGAACTCGCGCCTATTCGAGTGAACGCCGTTAGCCCGGGCTTGACCATGACCGAAGCCTACAAAAATATGGACGACTCATCTCGTAACACCATGTACGACAACGCCAAAAACAACCTACCTGCAGGCAAGGTTGGCGAGCCTTCAGAGGTGGCTATGGGTTACCTGTTCGCGATTAATAACCCATACGTAACTGGGTCAATTATCGACATCGATGGCGGCGCGCTGCTCGGCTAAAACACCTCGCAAAGACACAAAGAACAATCGTTAGGACGTGTACCTAAGTGTCCTAACAAACCAGAATTTACATAGGCAGATCATCATGAAAAAAGAACAGATCCCATTCCAAGTTTGGATACTGACACTCGCAGCATTTGCAATCGGCACCGCTGAGTTTGTTATCGCCGGTATCCTTCCACAAATTGCCACATCCCTTTCGATCACCGAAGGCCAAGCAGGTTATCTAATCAGTGCTTATGCGTTAGCTATCGTTATCGGCGGGCCGATCTTAACCATCTACCTTGCACGCTTTAATAAGAAGATGGTTTTGATTGGATTAATGGCGCTATTCATTATTGGTAATGTCTTGTCAGCCCTAGCGCCTAACTACCCATTACTACTCGCTAGCCGTGTAATTGCAGGCTTAGTTCAAGGTCCCTTCTATGGCATAGGTGCGGTTGTCGCGACCAACCTAGTGTCGGAAAAAATGGCAGGCCGCGCCGTCGGTCAAATGTTTGCAGGCTTAACGCTGGCTAACGTTCTTGGCGTTCCCGCTGGTACATGGATTAGCTTGCAGTTCGGTTGGCACACCACCTTCTTTACCGTGGCTGCACTTGGCACCATCGCGATGATTTCTATCCTAACGTCAATCAAATCAAGCGGTCATAGCGAAGCAAAAGACATCAAAACTCAGCTGTTAGCGTTCAAAAACCCAATGCTACTGATTAGCTTGGCAATCACTGCTTTTGCTTGGTCCGGGTTTATGACGCTTTACGGCTACCTTGCGCCTATCGCCATGCACATCACGGGTTACGGTCAAGACTCAGTCACTTGGATCTTAGTCATTGTCGGTGTGGGCTTAATCATAGGTAACACATTGGGCGGCCGCTCTTCCGATAAAGATTTAGGCAAAGCTTCCATGTTTTGGGCAATCGCGATGATCGCTTCACTGGTTGTGGTGGGCCTATTGGTAGACAACAAAATCCTATTCGTTGCAGCTGCATTTGTCTTTGGCATTGCATCATTTGCGAACGTTCCTGCCATGCAACTTCGAGTAATGAACCACGGTGGCGAAGGACAAGAACTTGCTGCTACCGCCAACATTTCAGCCTTTAACTTAGCGAATGCCTTCGGTGGATTCCTTGGTGGCATGGTACTCGACAGCCAGCTAGGCGCAGGAATGATTCCATTCGCAGCCGTTGTTGTTCCTGTCATTGGCTTGCTACTTATTGCCAAAGCCAACCGAGCTGATAAGCCTCAGAGCAACTCGATTTTCAGCCCAGCGGAAAGCAAATAATCCGCTCTATAACCCGAATACAAAACTAAAAACATTGAATTAAAAAAGTACTGAATTAAAACAAGGTGGATACCATGAACAAATTATTCGAAACATCAGAACTCAAAGGCCTAGCACTGCAAAACCGCGTCGTTATGGCACCTATGACTCGCGCTCGAACCAGTCAACCGGGCAATGTACCCAACGACATGATGGCGACCTATTACCGACAACGTGCTAGCGCTGGGCTTATCATCACTGAAGCGACGCAGATCTCTGATGATTCTCAAGGCTACTCATTCACTCCTGGCGTTTATACCGATGCACAAATTGAAGGTTGGAAGTCAGTAACCAAAGCAGCCAAAGAACAAGGCGCAGCAATATTCTGTCAGCTCTGGCATGTAGGCCGCGTGTCTCACCCTACCTTTCAAAAGGGCGAACTGCCGATTGCTCCGTCAGCTTTGGCTCCAATAGAAACTCAGGTGTGGATTTCTGATGAGAATGGCAACGGCAATATGGTCAATTGCATCCAACCAAGAGAGATGAACCAAGCAGACATCAATCGAGTGGTTCAAGATTTTGCGAACGCAGCAAAGAAAGCCATCGAAGCAGGCTTTAATGGTGTCGAGCTCCATGGTGGTAATGGCTACCTAATCGATCAATTCCTAAGAACCAACTCAAACAAGCGCAAGGACAACTATGGTGGAAGCCGTGAGAACCGCCTTCGCTTCCTGATTGAAGTGATTGATGCTGTGATTGCAGAGATAGGTGCCGATAAAGTCGGCGTGCGTTTGGCGCCATTCATCACCTTCAAAGACATGAACTGCCCAGACATAGTGCCAACAATTTTAGAGGCTTCGAAAGCGCTGCAAGCTCGTGATATCGCTTATTTACACCTATCAGAGGCCGATTGGGATGATGCTCCAGTGATTCCTGAAAGCTTCCGAATTGAGCTAAGAGAGTTGTTCTCTAACACCATCATCGTCGCAGGCAGCTACACACCACAACGCGCGGAAGAAGTATTAAGCAAAGGCTACGCCGATCTCGTCGCATTTGGTCGCCCATTCGTAGCCAACCCAGATTTGGTTTCACGCCTGCAAAACGGCTATGAGCTTGCACAACTCGATGGTGCCACTCTATTCGGTGGCAATGAAAAGGGTTATATCGATTATCCGGCGTTGTAGTGGATTTTGAAGTGATAGTGATGCCTTGAGTTTTACGACAGGCAAAAGAAAGGCTCGCGTGACTAGTGCGAGCCTAATGCAGTTTAGGGGGTAAACCACAATCTGATATTAATTTGGGCTAATTATTTAACTTATGAGCCATTATGCACTTGTGCGCATTGATATTCTATTTTTAAATGATTCACGGCAATTAATCAATCGATAAAAGTTAGCGTTTGGTCAATTTAAACCACATAAATAACAGTGATTTAGTGAAGTGTGTCTACTAATTCATCAGAAAGCCCATACAAATCAGATTTATAGGCTTTTCATTTGCCAATAGCCTTCACCATTGGTTGCAAGCTGACTATGCAAATAATCGAGCGTGTCAGCAACCGTCCCTGCAATGCCTTGTGGTGGGTTAAATAACAGTAAGCCACTACCAATAAGACGGTCATCCCCTTTCGGATCGCGCAATCGTAATTCCGACTTTATCGGACTTGGCAGCAAGCCATCTTTCACCGCTGTCACACAGTGGTCCAATATTAGAGAGCTTCGATCATCTGTGTATAACGGATACCAAATTAATGCAGATACTCTCTCTGACTGTTGATAGGCCTTAATCAAAGCATCAATCACCGCGAGATATTCGAAATCCGTTTCGTAAGGTGGGTCGATCACAATCAGGTGGTGGCTATCATGTTTCGCGACATCATCTGGCAATGCTTTAAGCCCATCGCCCCCAGTAATGGTCAGCTTGCTAGAGACATCCAGATCACGTTGCAACTTCTCAATGTTGGTTTGCAGTAAATCGGCTTCATCTTGCTGAATGTCTGAAAAATAGAAGCTATCTTGGCTGCGACCTTGTTGATAGGTAATCGCCGCCGAGCCGGGGTACAGCGTGATAAGTTGATTCGGATTGTAGTATTCCAGCACCGACATAAAAGATGCGAATGACTCCGGAAGGTAAGCCTTGTTTCGCCAAAGGTACCCAACCCCTTCTGCAAATTCGCCTGCGTGATTACTTGGCGCAGTGGTTAGGTCATAACACCCAGTACCTGAGTGAGTGTCGATAACATTGAGGCGCGAATGCTGTTGCATTAATGACTGAACCAGAGCACTTAATACAGGGTGCTTCAGTGCATCACCGTGGTCGCCTACGTGACATTGATGTCGATATTCCATTCCCTTGCCTCATTTTTACTAACGTCATATAAACATACTTCATATCATTAGTGCTTGCCTGCTCAATCCGTCGTTTTTTGAAATAGGCTCTCTTTTCCTAACTGTTTGACTCTTAAATAAAATAAAGCCCTTCGTTCGGTTAAAAACGAAGGGCCAAAGTGAACTCACTTACTGAGTTGCAGCATTATCAAAATAGATAACCTAAGGGTACTCACCCTCAACTTCTACAGGCGGTTTCACTTGATAGTGACAAGGCTGTAGGCCAAGTAATTTCGGAAGAGTGATACCGACCGAAATTGAAGACCATGTACCACTCGCAATGCCCACAACTAATGCAATTGCAAAGCCTTGTAGCGCCGCGCCACCAAGCAACCAAAGCGCAGATACCGTCAACAACGTCGTACCTGAAGTCACCATGGTACGAGAAAACGTTGCTTTGACTGATTCGTTAAGCAGGTTATCAGTATCACCGTTAGGGTTGCCACGCAGCATCTCACGGACACGGTCAGCAATGATGATTGAGTCATTCAGTGAGTAGCCCAGAATCGCTAATACCGCCGCCAGCACCGTTAGGTTGAACTCAAACTGAGTCAAAGCGAATAAGCCGAAGATAATCGTCACGTCGTAAATGATCGCAGCCAGAGCACCTAGAGCTAAACGCCACTCGAATCGCACACTTAGGTAAAGCATGATCATTAAAAAACACACCAATACCGCTAAGCCACCTTGGTCAACCATGTCTTGACCCACTTGAGGGCCAACCACGCTGCTGTTAAGCACTTTCACTTGGTCACTCACCGATGCCAAAGCATCAACTAAGTTGGTTTGCGGTGCGTCTGTCAGTTGGCTGTAGCGAATAGTCCAGCGGTCTTGCTCTGCCATGCCAACCACTTGCACGTCTTGTTGGAAAGCGGCATCAAGCTGTGTTTTCAGCGCGTCTTTGGTCACTTGATCAGAAAGTTGAACCTCAGCGACCACACCACCTGTAAAATCCAAGCCCCAGTTGAACCCTTTCACGGCCACCAGCATTACTGAGCTCATGAACAACACAATAGAGATTACCGACATCACCTTACGTAGGAGAGTCATATTACTATTTGAAAAATAGCGTTCTGAAATTGTCATTTTTGTTGAAGTACTCATGCTTAAATCCTTACATCGTGGCGTTGGTCACGCCCCCAAACCAAATTGATGATCGCTCGTGAAGCAAAAATGCCCGTAAACATACTGGTTAGAAGACCTAAGCCCAGTGTCAAAGCAAAGCCTTGAATTGGTCCGTTACCAATGGTGTAAAGAGCGACAGCTACAATCATTGTGGTGAAGTTAGCATCGAAGATAGATGAGAACGCGCTATCGAAACCTCGATCGATGGAGCTAGCAAAGCTGCGTCCTTCTTTCATTTTGTCTCGAATACGTTCGAAGATAAGTACGTTAGTATCCACCGCCATACCAACGGTTAATACCAAGCCAGCAATACCCGGCAGTGTTAATACCGCACCCGGTAGCAATGCGATCAGACCAAACAGCGTTACCATGTTAACGATAAGCGCACCATTCGCGACCCAACCAAGACGGCGATACCATAGCGCCATGAACGTTAGAGTGAGACCAAGGCCAAGCGCCAAAGCGGCAAAGCCGTTAGTGACGTTTTCAGCACCCAGAGACGGGCCAATGGTACGCTCTTCAATGATGGTCACTGGCGCAGTCAATGAACCTGCACGAAGCAATAGAGCCAGCTCTTGTGCTTCAGCCATGCTGCCTGCACCTGTAATTCTAAAACGGCTGCCCAATTGAGATTGGATGTTCGCAACGCTGATCACTTCACTGGTTTTCTCGCTGTTACCAGCTCTGTCGCGGCTGTACTCGCTGTACACAGTCGCCATTGGCTTACCGATGTTATGACGAGAGAATTCAGACATTTTCTTACCACCCGCAGAATCTAGGGTGATGTTTACTTCTGCGCTGCCCATTTCACCAATGCCACTACGTGCATCAATAATGTGTTCACCACTTAGTACTGCTTTACGAGCGACAACCACACGGTTGCCATCGGTATCTTTTAGCGTTTGAGTGTTGCGCGTTGGGTTGTCGTAAACCGAGTAGAATGCCAATGATGCCGTGGCACCAATCACGTCTTTTGCAGCAGCAGGATCTTGTACACCCGGCAATTCGATACGGATACGGCTTTCACCTTGGCGCTGAATTGAAGCTTCGGTGATACCAAGCTCTTCAATACGGCTGCGCATGATTTGGAGGTTTTGTTGAACCGTTAGGTTGCGAAGCGTGCGTTGTTCATCTTCAGATTGCGTCAGAGTCAGCTTTTTGTCTGAGCTGTCACGTAGCCATTGCGGGAACTCTTCACGAATCAGCTTCTGCGCCTTTTCAAAGTCTGCATCGGTACGGAAGTTAAATTCAACTTTGTCGTTTACAACTTTACCGCGGGCATAACGCACTTGGCTGGTGATCTCATCCACCACAGCTTGAGCTTGTGCGTGATAAACCGGTTCCATGTCTACTTCGAGTAAGAACTGCACACCACCACGTAAATCAAGGCCTAACTGAATCGGTGCAAAGCCCATATCAGTCAACCATTTTGGTGCTGCTGGCTCCATTGCTAGCGCGACAGTTGCAGTATCAAGCAGACGCTCATTTAGCACTTCTTTCGCTTTTGCTTGCTGCTCGGCATCTTCTAAGATCACCACTAAACGCTTGTCTTTCTGATAAGCCGATTTAGCTTGGATGCCTTCGCTCGCTAGGTATTGAGTCACCTGCGTCGCGTCGATGGTTTGCTCAGAGCGATTGTTAATTTGTACCGAAGCATCTTCGCCATACCAAGACGGTAAAGCGCTCAGAATCATGATGATAATGGTGGTGATAAGTACCACGTATTTCCACTTAGAGTAGTGGTTGATTTGTTTTCTTGGAATGCGTTTTTTCACAGTCAAGATCTCTTATTTTAGCTAAGTTTTGCGAACGCGAACGATGGCTAACCGCAACCAGACCAAACTGATTGAACGGCAGCAGAGTACATTCGCGAATTGTTTTGGGGATTGACTAGAACAACGAACACAGGGGATCGTCGATGCGACCAATCAGGGTCAAACGATTAGCTAAGAAGTTCTCGAAAGTGGGAATATTGGATGTTGCCCTCTTTCCACCCCGACAAACGGGAAGGCGGAGAGCTGACAATACTGGTCCAGTGCTGTTTGAGGTCCAACATCGGGGTTGTCGCTAACAGCGAAGCTAGTAAAGAAGGGGGAGAGAAGTCAATCAGCAAGTGATAAGCAGGATCAAGGTCGGGCGCGCTTTCTTGCTCATTGGTTGATATACGTCGGTAAGTCGTCGCTTGAAGGCTAGATTCAGTATCGTGATAGTTGGAGCTGTCACCTACTGACGAAGCGCCTAGCTGAGCTTTATCGCACTCTAAATAGGCTGATGGGTCATCAATTGCGGCGTTCTTACACTGTTTTTGCGCGAAAGATTGCTGTTGAGCAGTCTCGATTTGAAACGGCTTAGAAGGAAACGAATAGCCGTTAGAATTCACTAAGCCAAAGCTCAGTAAAAATAACATTAAGACTAATCGGGTACCCAGTTTAAGCAATCTAATATCCAAACAACATTCTCGTAGATCGCCAATCTACAACACAATTGAAACGCTGTCTTGATTTAAAACATTTTTTTAGAAAATGGTTCAATGCAACCGATTAAGCTTCAGTGCTTCTAAAAAAAGAAAAAGCCAAGCAACTCGGCTTGGCTTTCGATTACGTATGCGTCCAACGCTGATCGTTATGACGTTTTATAGTTATTACACAGTATCAAAGCAATTAAGCTTCAGGACGCATGATGTTCTTAACCTTACGGCTATTCTCGCCAAACAGGTGATGGAGCAAAGCATTCATGTCTTCAACCGATATTGATTTAACGACTCTGTCAACATCAGCCAAAGCTTCCACTCCATACCCATACAATAGATAACGAGACACAAACCACGCCTGATCGATAGAGCTTGCTTCTAGTGGCACGAAGTCAGCTTCAAACTGTTTTACTATCGAATGCAGTTCGTCTTCAGAAATACCTTGTAGGAGGTCTGAGATCACTCTATCAATCGCCATTTCAACAGTATCTACGTTCTCCGGCGCGATCATTGCTCCGATTACCCACTCATGAGTCGGTTCACCATCATTCGAAGCCGCATAAGCATAAGGTGAATAATCTAAACTCAACTCTTCACGAACATAAGAGTCTAAACGAGATGCGACTAAACGTTGCAATAAGTCTTCCATGAAGACATCTTTTGCAGTCCAGCCTCCACTTTCTATCATCGTCGGCTCTGGAATCACTCGTAAGATATATTCCGCACTATTTACGTTGTTGATCGCGACATCAATACGTGGTTTCGCTGGTTGCTTGTACTCCACTTTGAAATCTGGCACCGTCCCCGCTTGCAATGGAATTGAAGCTAAGTACTTGCGAACTAGAGGTTTCAACTCACTTGGGTCGATATCACCAACGACCACCAACTGGTTGTGTCTTAGTTGACCAAATAATTGTTGATGAACAGCACGGACATCTTCAACAGAAACCGCTTTAACACGCTCTTTATTTACGAATAGATGGCGGCTTCCCGAGCGATAAATATTTTGATTGATCGCTTGTTCAAATTGACCAACAGGCGTACTTAGGAAGGACTCTTTATCTTGCACTAGCTCTTGCTTCACAGCTTCAAGCTGATCAGAATTCACTTTAGGAGACACCATGAAGGTATATAGCGCAGCAAACGCGTCACTCATCCCATCTTTTTCGATATTAAACTCAATGCCATGTCGCGTCGAAGAAATAAAAGAATCGACTAAAATCCCTTCACGATCAAAGTAGGCTTTCAGCTCAGATCCCGTAAAGTCACCAGCACCACTTCGAGCAATAACAGGTAGTGTCACATTTGCAGCTGCGTATAAATCCGGCTCCAACGCCGCTTTACCGCCAAGACTCACGTACATTATTCCAACATCGTCTTTCGCGTATGAATCACGTAGGTACCACATGTCGATACCATTACTTAAAGTCCACTTTTGAATATTTGGATCGGCGTACATTTGCTCTACCAATTCAACCTCGCCGGGTACGGCAGGCGAAGCAAATGCACTGGCTGTTGCCGTTACGAATGTCTGTGTACCCTGCTGACTATAAGAAGCTTTTAATCCATCTAGAGAAGCCAGAACCGCTGTGCGATCCTCATTGTCATCCATGCCGACAATCAAAAAGTAATCACTCGAAAGGACTTCTTTGATATTTTTATTAATCGCTTCAAGGCTTAAATTAGCAAGAAAGGCTTCCATGCTGGCCAAGGGCGGGATCGAACTTTAACCATTGAAAATAATGGATTTATTTTACAGGGAACTTTTTTAGATAATCACGATCTGATCATGAAGTAAAAAAACATGAGAAATTCGCACATGATTATCATTGAGCAACTTAAAAAAGTGAAAGATACCCGTTCGCACATCAATCAAGTTTATCCTGTTATGGAAGTCGCTTTCGTGGTCATAACAGCCATGATTTGTGGTCAAAATAAATGGACAGAGATTAAGGATTTCGGTGAAGGAAATATCGAGTGGTTACGTGAGTATTTCCCCTACGAAAATGGTCTTCCCACTCGACATAATATAGCTGCGATCATGAGATCCGTTGTGCCAGAGACGCTATTGGAAGCTATGGTGGGCTGGGTCAATTTGCACAGAGAGAAGCATGCACAGCCTATAATCAGTGTTGATGGGAAGGTTCTAAAAGGGGCAAAAGCAAGCAAACAACAGCACCCCCTCTATATGGTTTCGGCATTTGATGTAGACGAGGGTTTGACTCTCACACACCAACCTTGTGACGGCAAAGGTATGGAGCTGCTAGCAATAAGAAACATGCTAGACGCTTTAGATATCAAAGGATGTTTATTAACTGCTGATGCCCTGCATTGTCAGGTTGAAACACTGAATAAAGTAGTTGATAAAGGTGGAGATATCCTAGTACAAGTTAAACTGAATCAACCAAGTTTATTAGCAGAAATTGATGTGCAATTCCAATACTATTGGGCTTTGCCTGAAGATAAACAGGAATCATACATCACGGAAGAGAAAGGGCATGGTAGAAAAGAGGTTCGTGAGGTTTACGTGCTTCCTGCAGCCTTCAGCGAAGCACTCAGACAGAAGTGGTGTCTCGTAAAAAGCATTGTTGCAGTGGTAAGAGATAGGAGTGTCAAAGGGAAAGGAAGTTATGAAACCTCGTACTATATTTGCACAGACCATTTATCTTTAGAGTTAGCCTCAAAGGCAACAAGAAAGCATTGGCATATTGAGAATCAGCAGCACTGGGCGTTGGACGTAATTTTCAAAGAAGACGAGCAGCGAATTTACGCTGGGGATTCAGCGTTGAATATGGCTTGTTGTCGTCGCTTTGTGCAGAACCTATTTAGAAAATCAGAGGGTAACTTGTCTGTACCAAGAAAGATGAACCAAGCCGCATGGAATAAAGATTACAGGGAAAAAGTTCTTTTTACATCAGATTAACAAAGTATATTCGCGCCCTTCATGCTGGCCTGATAGTCTTTTTGAGATTGGACAATATCGCCAGACAGTAATGCGTTCACTTTATCGTTCACGTGATCCACACTGTCCCTTTTATCCCAGTCGTGCTCAATATCATCCAGTGAGTCTTGATAATAATGGAGCTCACTCGCAATTTCTCCTTCAGAAACACCGTAATCACGTAACGACGTTAAAGTAGAAACCAACGCTTTCTGAACCGCATCACGGCTGCCTGCTGGGAAGCCAACACTTGTCGATGAATAAAGCAGAGCACCCAACCTGATGTTATCTGACGTTATCCATTGCGTCGGTAGCGCTGCATCATTAAAGTCTGCCTCTAAACGCTGCTGAATAAGAATTTGAGTAGTTTCATCCAACCAACGCTGATGTTGTTGAGCGTGGGTTTCAACAGTGTTTAAACCTCGGTTAAACGTCAAAGAAATACTCGGAGCTTCTCTGCCAGCATATTCAATGTAGTCACCTTCATTGAACGAAGTCGTATTCTGCTTTTGTGGCTTTGACGTTTTACCGCGCTCCCAGCTCGAAAATTTCTCTTCAATCAGTGGGATCAGTGTTTTAAGGTCCACATCACCAGAAACCACTAGCTCAACGATTTGAGGTTGATACCAAGTTTGGTAAAAGTCGGTAAGCCCTTCCGACGTGGCAGCCATAACCGAAGCTTTAGTTCCTAACGCACCTTGCGATTCGTAAGGGCTGCCTTCGAATAGGTAATCAACATATTTCTCGGGGAACGACTTATCATCGAGGCGAGCCATACGTAACTCACCAAGAATCACTCCCTTTTCTTTTTCAACTTCCGAACTAGAGAGATCGAGGCCATCGCCAACGTCACGCATCCACGTCAAAGCAGACTGCAATTGGATGTTATCTGGCAAATCTAATTCATACACCGTCTCTTCATAAGAGGTGTAGGCGTTGATATCAGCACCGAAGCTAGCGCCTGCATCTTCGAATAAACGAATCACATCATTTTGAGAGAAATTCTTACTGCCATTGAATGCCATGTGTTCCAAGAAGTGCGCGTAGCCTTCTTGCTGATCAGTCTCTTGAATCGAGCCGGCGTGAACGACTAAACGTACAGATACCGATGCTTCATGATCAGGGTAAACATGGTAGGTAAGGCCATTTTCTAGTTGGCCTGAAGTCCATGCCGGATCCGGCTGGATTGGCGTTTCGGTAGTTTTTGATGTTGAGCTACAGCCAACTAAAGTGAGGCATAGAGCCGTCGCTAAATAATATGTTTTCATAACAACCTCTTAATGTCATTCACTAACAATATACAGATTGAGTTAACGATTATTATTTAATATTGAACCGAGTGAGTATCTTTGTGATTTTGATCTACATTTTATAAATCACCATGCGATTTGCGAGATCGTTACATACTTTTAAACCACTTCTCTACATGCCTTTAAACAGAGCTTGCGAGGCACGGCTGATTGGAAGCTTCTCGCCAGATACATACGCCGACATCTGACCGGATAGTCCTTTATTGACCTTATCAATGGCCGACACTTTCACCACCACTGAACGATGGATCTGCCAAAACTCATCCGGATTAAGTTGAGCGAGTAACTCTTTTAGAGATACACGAAGAATAAACTCCTCTAAAAGCCCGCCGTGCCCTTTCTTAAATATCGATACGTACTTGTCTTCGGCTTTGAAATACGCCACATCATCAACAGCGATCAAGTGAATGTCTTCGCCTACGCTGGCTTTGAGCCACGTGAGATACTTTTTCTGCGACAGATAAGTAGGCTGCGTTTGCTGTGACGCCGATTGTGACAGTTGCTGAAGTTGACTCATGAGTGCAGCGATGTCGGGTTGTTCTGGCATGTGACCGAACTGTGTTTGATTACTTGATAAGCGCGCTTGAATCTTCTGACAGGTAGCAAGCAGGCGCTCTTCATTGATTGGCTTGAGTAGGTAATCTATCGCATTGTGCTCAAAGGCTTTAACCGCATACTCGTCGTAAGCCGTTATGAAGACCACCAGCGGCGGTGATGCAAGCTTGTTCAACTGTTTGGCTAGCGAAATGCCATCAAGCTCTGGCATGCGAATATCAAGAAAGGCGACATCAGGTTGTAGCTGCTGAATACTCTGCATAGCCTCTGTCCCATTTTTTGCCTTGCTGACAATCTCTAGCTCAGGCCAAACCTCAGCAAGACTCTTATCCAAGTGATGTCTTAACAGTGCTTCATCGTCTGCGATAATTGCCGTCACGCTGGGCTTTAGTCCTGAGTTGATCATTATTCTTCCTTAAAATTCACACTGTAAATCGTCTACTTTTGCCATTGCTCTATAAGCCAAGACACAGCCCCTAACGTCACGGCTTAACCATTTCTAGACATCACCATCAGTCAACGGCAACAAGATAGTCGACACCACGCCGCCAGTCGCTTGCTCTGTGATCGTCAGGCTCGCCTTATCTCCGTATAGGGTATCAATACGCTGACGAATATTACTCAATCCAACACCATGGCCAGCAGCAATAGACGGTGTTTTCAGCCCTACGCCACTGTCCGATACTTCAATTTTCATCTGATCATCTTGTTGAACAATTCGGATATTAACTTCACCGCCAGCAGCCTTGGGCTCGATGCCGTGTGTTAACGCGTTCTCAACTAAAGGTTGAATCAAGAAAGGTGGAATCACTTGCTGGTCGCTGATGTCATTGGTTTCAATCGAGAACGTCAAACGCTCATCTAATCGTATCTTCTGGATGTTGAGATACGCGTCGAGCAAATCGACTTCTTGAGCGATGGTCGATTGCTCAGTACGGCTGTTCTTCAGAGTCACACGCAACAAGTCAGTCAGCTTTTCAAGCATCAACTTAGCTTTGGCGCTGTCACTCTCAATCAATACATTGATGGTCGCAAGAGTGTTGAACAAAAAGTGCGGCTCGATTTGGCTTTGCAGCTGTTTTAACTGGCTAAGTACAACGACCTTTTCTTGATCAGCTTGGCGACGCTTCGCCACCTCTAATTCATTATCGGCACGCAGCTGCTGCTCTCTTGTGTAGAAATAGTAATAACAAACGGAACAAAAGATCACACCAAGCAGCATCACAGACTTAAGATCGGAAAGGTTAGAGCCGAAAAAGCCGTTCAACCAATAGTGTGCATTCAAGGTACCAATGGTCATTGCAATCACCATTGATACCCCTACATCAAATGCCTTTGATTTCCTTTTGAATAGTTCAACCAACACAAACGAAGAGCCAACTGCGCTGTAGCCAAAGCCGAAACTGATGGCCAAGTTGAGCGTAAACCCGCCTCCCCAAATCGTATTGGTTGTAATGGCAATAAGAACGCAAAATAGCGTAGTGAACGCGAAGCTTTTAATCCATGAAAAGCGACTGTTTGAAGAAGTGTCCATTAAAATCGTCCTTTGATATTTAAAAGAATCATATGACTATCCGGTAAGTTGGCGTAAGCAGAATCACTTTTACCGCCTAGAAAGCGTGCAGCAAGTTCCAATTCCAACGATGAATCACCATTATCGAAAGCCTGATAATTAAGCCACTGCGTAGCAATAAAGCCACCGTCCTGTGGAGACAGCATGACATCAAATGTAGGCGTAATATCTTCAAGCCAGCCATGTGCCGAGTCCAAAGACCAGTGAAACATGAGATTGTGTTGAACCAAATTCGCGTGTTGATAACCTTGAGCGTAAGAGCACGCCAACGATGTTGTCATGGGATTAAGAGACAAATATTCCGCATTCACTAAAGCACTTTGCCACTCAGAATCACTCCAAGCGCGGCTATCAAACCAGTATTCCAGTACCACATTGTGGCCCGTCTCGTTGGCCCATGTCAGTCCGACTAAGGCTTGGTAAGCCTCGCCCTGCTCTTCTAGATAAACCGGTTTATGCAGTGAGTTAGGCTGGCTGTAACCCAAACTTTGTCGCTGATAAACCATCGAACCGTGAAACTCCCACGCGAGGTTTAATACCGACACCAAGCTCGCTCCAAGCAAACCGTGGCGTACATCGTCGTAATAAGCGACCCATTGATATTCGTGATCGCCTACTAAGTTGTAACGACGTAAGCCAAATCCTTGTTGCTGATTCTGCTTTTCGAACTCATTCACGTCTTGGGAAGTCCATGATGAGTCGCTGTAAAGCAGTGTCCATTCGCCCGTCATATCGAACAGTGACGCTGAAGCCACACCTGCGCCCTCTTCTGCGACAATGCCCACTGGGTTTTGTCGATAAGGCTTGATGATGTCTAAAGGTCGATAGCCATAGCCCACACCCCAATCAAGGCGAACCTTACCGAGTGTGACATCGAGGTAGTGATCACCGAATGCTGAATTAGACAATTCAACACCACCTTGCCAAAACAACTCGCGCACAATGAATTCCGATTCAAAGCTCGCCTCATTCCCCTGTGGGTCATTGCTCAAAATGTCGTTGGCTTTTACTGCAAACAGGCCAAGCCAATTGCCATATCCAACCTCAAGATCCAACAAACCATTAAGTGACTGGCGATTGTCAGATTCGAAAGGGCTAAATGGCGACTCTCGCGATTCAACGGCTTCAGCACTCAGTTGCCAGTCCCACGCTAAGCTCAGATCGTCCGCTTGAGTCGTGTTACTCATACAAGACAATGCAAACAAGGTAGCGATTAAAGGCTTGATGTGGAATCGACGACGAGAAGCTCTCATGCCACCCACCTAAAGCCCAGACACGCTATTACGCGATAAGTAAGCAGGGTTGTAGTATTTATCTGCCAAGGCTTGTTCGCTTACCTCGCGATACTCAATCACGGTTTTCTTACTTGGTTGAATCTTATCGAGTAGGGTCATCGACACCACACTTGGCAAGCCATCTCGCACGCCTTCAGTAAACCACGCTTGCTTAGCTAGCTTTCCTGAACGCAGATACAGATCCGCTTTGACTGGAAATGCTCGGTCTGCCGTTAACCACAGATCGATGGATTGATAACTCGCGCCCTTAGTCTTTGCGGTGAGTTTTAAGTGATGGGTATCAAGCTGATCACCACTTGGCATCTCAACCGATTGTTCAGCAACCCACTCGCCTTTGTAGTCTTCGCTCCACGTCAGCGTCGAGATGTCACCAACCGAAGCTTCACCAAGCAGTTTTTGCATCGGGGTGATACGAATTGGACGGCGAGATTTCGGCATCAGTAACCAATAGTTGTCCTCTATCATCAGCATCTTTTGACCCGCCTCGACCGCCGACTTGAAGACAACCAGCGACTCTCGGTTTGGTCTTGTGTAAACGTTATATTCACGGGTTTTGTCTAGTTGCTCGTCTTGATATAGCGCGACCAGAGAAACTACTTTCGACGCCTGTTCGCTGTTCAAACGGTAGCTGTCTGCCTTAGCAATCATCTCGGTAACTTGCTGTGAATCGATAGCCCAGCTTGATGCCGATACTAGAGCCAAGGCCAACGCAGAACCTAAAATAGTGAGCGAACGAGTAAATTTATACATAAACCAGCGCCTCCGTGATTGGCTTATTTACGCCTTTGCGAGCAGAGAAATAAGCAGCCAACAAACAGATTGTCAGCACACCCAAAGTGGCGTAACCAACCAATTCCAATGAGAAGTAAATATTGAGTGGGTAACCTTCGGTTCTTCCAGGAGGTGGTGGCATTTGCACATCAATCACCAGCAATAACACCGACACTAAACCACTCACTAGTGCGCCTATCGCACTGCCAATCACCGCCAGTAAGCCCGCCTCTTTTAGAAAACCCGCCACGATTTCAGAAGGGTAACTGCCAAGTGCCGATAAGGTGCCGATTTCACGAGTGCGTTCTGTCACCGACATGGTCATGGTATTGAACAGCGACACAAACACTACCAATGCCATCACTGCGCCCATAATGCCGAAGATACGGTCGTAAAGGTCTTTAACCTTGGTGTAGAAAAACGCGCGATCTTGCCATGGGGTAAGCTCAATATATGAGCCTTGTTGACCAACTTGCTTGTCCAAAGCCAATTGGATGCGTTGTTGAACCGTCGAAGTCTTGTTAGTTTCAAAAAGAAATACCGACAAGGTGCTGACTTTCTCTGACGCTAAAAGCTCTTGGGCGGTGGTGATATGTACGTACAACTGACGTTTATCCAACTCAGGCACACCAGTCGAGTAAATACCCTGCACCTTAAAATCAAAGGCATTCAATGCACCATCACTAGTGGTGGCAAGCAGTGTGACCCAATCACCAACGGCCACTTTGAGGTTACGAGCAAGGTCGGTTCCGAGCATCACTTGTGGCTCTTGGCTGTCGTATCTTGGTGATTTCACATCCGAGAGGGTTTGACCGCTGCGCACGTCAAGGAAAGGTCCTTTCATATCGAACTCTCGCTCATTAACGCCTGTTCCCATAAAGATGGTCGACTTGCTTCCGTTAGACACCAAACCACTAAAGTAAACTCGTGGCTGCACCCCACGCACATCGCTGTCGCCAATAATGCTCTTGGTGAACGCTTGAACGTTATCTAGACCATTGCTCAGCGGCATATCTTCGTCTTGTTCAAAATAACCCGGCGTACTCAAAGTAAGGTGACCCGTATCGCGCGCGGTCGATTCCTTTAAGGATTCGTAGGTGTAAAGTCCATAACCGCCCGCACTAGTCAGCGCAAACACGGCAATCGCGATGATCAACACCGAAAGCAGACTACGTCGACCATTTCTCAATAGATTGAGCCATGCCAAACGCACCGAAGTTGGAATTAAAACGGAGCTAAAGCCTTGCGTTAACTTGCCCATGAGATCGCCTCCATTGCTTCGGCTTGCAGCGCCAGTTGCCCATCGATAAGTTCAATCACTCGATCACAACGCTGCGCCATTCTTGGGTCGTGCGTTGCGACGATAAAGGTGGTGCCCATCTCGTGCCCGAGCTCTTTCATAATGTCGATCACCAGATTGGCGGTATGGCTGTCTAAGCTAGCAGTCGGCTCATCGGCAATCACTAGGCTTGGGTTGTGGACCAGTGCTCTGGCTATTGCGACACGTTGCTGCTGGCCACCTGAAAGGTTATCTGGGCGGTGATGGATGTACTCCCCTAGCCCAACACGCTCTAACATATCTTGCGCTCTGGTCTGCTGTTCTTGCTTCGTGCATTGGTTCAACATCAATGGGTAAGCGACGTTCTCAAGCGCTGTCATCACCGGAACCAGATTGAAGCGCTGAAACACAAAGCCCAACGACTGGCGGCGAAAACGCGCAGCAGCAATCTGCTCTGTTGGATACGCTTTGCCATCAATAGTTATCTCACCTCGATAGTCCATATCCAACAAACCTAGGATGTTCAACAGTGTACTTTTTCCAGAACCCGACGGGCCGCACAGTGCCACCATTTCACCACGTCTGATCTGCCCATCGACTCCCTTGAGTGCGTCTACACTTTGTCCACCCGTGAGATACGACTTGCCGATTTCTTTAAATTCAATCATTCCGTTTTCCTCTGATTACTAACCAACTGTTTAGCTTCCATGCCCTTTATTTCGCTTTCGCAACTATTACTTGGCTTTCGCTATTAGGGCCTTCGCAGTCATCGTTTCGATGTTGTCGGCATCGGCCATTTCCATTTGTTTTAACCACGCTTGTGCTTGCGTTAGGTCTTCAGCACGAATCGATGCAGTAATTGCGTAGCGATAAATCCATGAGGTTGCAGAGAAGTGCTGTTGTTGAAATTCATCTTCCGCGAGTAGAGAGAGGAACAGGTCGTAACCGCGATCAAAGTGGTTAAACATGTCAGGTAGAGAGGTGTAAGTCACCGCGGCCATGGCACGAGTCAGGTAAGAATCTGGTAACCCTTGAACACGAGGTTGTTCAAAGGGCGCGAATATACTTTGTTAATCTGATGTAAAAAGAACTTTTTCCCTGTAATCTTTATTCCATGCGGCTTGGTTCATCTTTCTTGGTACAGACAAGTTACCCTCTGATTTTCTAAATAGGTTCTGCACAAAGCGACGACAACAAGCCATATTCAACGCTGAATCCCCAGCGTAAATTCGCTGCTCGTCTTCTTTGAAAATTACGTCCAACGCCCAGTGCTGCTGATTCTCAATATGCCAATGCTTTCTTGTTGCCTTTGAGGCTAACTCTAAAGATAAATGGTCTGTGCAAATATAGTACGAGGTTTCATAACTTCCTTTCCCTTTGACACTCCTATCTCTTACCACTGCAACAATGCTTTTTACGAGACACCACTTCTGTCTGAGTGCTTCGCTGAAGGCTGCAGGAAGCACGTAAACCTCACGAACCTCTTTTCTACCATGCCCTTTCTCTTCCGTGATGTATGATTCCTGTTTATCTTCAGGCAAAGCCCAATAGTCTTGGAATTGCACATCAATTTCTGCTAATAAACTTGGTTGATTCAGTTTAACTTGTACTAGGATATCTCCACCTTTATCAACTACTTTATTCAGTGTTTCAACCTGACAATGCAGGGCATCAGCAGTTAATAAACATCCTTTGATATCTAAAGCGTCTAGCATGTTTCTTATTGCTAGCAGCTCCATACCTTTGCCGTCACAAGGTTGGTGTGTGAGAGTCAAACCCTCGTCTACATCAAATGCCGAAACCATATAGAGGGGGTGCTGTTGTTTGCTTGCTTTTGCCCCTTTTAGAACCTTCCCATCAACACTGATTATAGGCTGTGCATGCTTCTCTCTGTGCAAATTGACCCAGCCCACCATAGCTTCCAATAGCGTCTCTGGCACAACGGATCTCATGATCGCAGCTATATTATGTCGAGTGGGAAGACCATTTTCGTAGGGGAAATACTCACGTAACCACTCGATATTTCCTTCACCGAAATCCTTAATCTCTGTCCATTTATTTTGACCACAAATCATGGCTGTTATGACCACGAAAGCGACTTCCATAACAGGATAAACTTGATTGATGTGCGAACGGGTATCTTTCACTTTTTTAAGTTGCTCAATGATAATCATGTGCGAATTTCTCATGTTTTTTTACTTCATGATCAGATCGTGATTATCTAAAAAAGTTCCCTGTAAAATAAATCCATTATTTTCAATGGTTAAAGTTCGATCCCGCCCTTGCCAATATATATCGAACATCGATTGAGCATCAAAATCAAAGTAACCATCGCGAACCATAGAGTGGCCAAGACCTTCAGTACATAAATCATTGATATTGCTAACCAAAGTATAAGTAAAAGGTCTAGGTCGAAGAATATTAAGAATCAATTGATTATCTTGAAGAATGGAATGCTGTTTTATCGCTTCATAACTCAGCTCTGTGCCATAACTCAGAGAGTTAGACACTTCATAACAAGTGCTATTAACCACTTGTATTGTTCTTGTAGTCTCATTTTCGATAACTTTAATTTCGCCGTCTCGTTGGCTAAACCAAACCCCATTAATATCATGGGTCTGGTCTTTTTTAACTTGTTCGCTATGGCATGCGAATGAGCCTTGAATTAAAGCAAGTGTCATCAAATATTTAAGAGGTTTCATTTTATTACTCCACTATACTGAAGTTAAAAATGATAAATTAATTTAATGATAATCAGTGTAGATATATGTATGTTTTATGTAACTAAGCCTATTACATCGTTAATTAGAATAGAATAAATTAACATTATCAAATTTAAATAAACCTAATTTAAACCTGACTAATTTAGAGGGTTTAGAATAAAAAAGAGCCTATATTAAAATATAGGCTCAAAGCAGTGGCAGTGCATAAATTAAAAAGGTTTCTATACTTTTAGCTAATTAAATAAAATCGTTTAATTAAGCCACAATCGCTGATACTTTAACGGCATCACTGATTGTTCGGTAATTCGGAGAAAATTGTTGGACCCCAGCAATAACTTCATCGTAATCAGCTTGAGTACCATCACCTTGAACTTCAAACTGAAATTGGATCTCTTCGAAGCCAACCGGAGCTTCTTCAGCTACATTCAAGAACCCACGAAGATCCAAAGCACCTTTGATGGTCAACTTTACAGACTCTAAACGAATGCCGCGGGCACTAGCGCCTGCAACAAAACCAACCATCATACAGCCAGCCATGCCACCCAACAGGTAATCTTGTGGCGTAGGGTATGCGTTATTGCCAAGAAGCTCTTCTGGTTCACCCACGTCGAAAGTAAAATCTTTAACGATTTCTGTTCCACCTACCTTTTGGTTCAACGTGCGAATTTCGCTATGAACACCGCCTTTCCATTCAGCAACAATGCCGTATTCAGATACCGCTTGTGTTGCATCATCAGTAATAACTTTCGTATAAGCTGATAGGTCTTCTAAGTTAAGGCCATTTAATGGTGCATTACTCATGTTAAATCCTTTAATTATTTCTTGTTTATAGTGATTAATATTCATGTAGCGCCTCCCACACAGCGTGGAAGGCGACAAGTAATTTAGTTTCGACCCGCCATCACGCCGCCATCGACATTTAGAATCGTGCCCGTTACCCAAGAAGACTTATTCGATAGTAGATATTCAATCGCGTCAGCAACATCGTCTGTAGAACCAATTCGACCGATTGGGTGGAAATCGTTAAAGCCTTGTAGTGCAGATTCAATCTCGTCTTCAGCGATGAATGACTTATAAATTGTCGACATCACGACTGCTGGAGCCACAGCGTTTACACGTACACCGTGGTCGCCTAGTTCAATGGCCAGGTTTTTTGTCAGTGCATGTAGTGCCGCTTTCTGCATAGAGTAAGCTGAAGAAGGCGTTGCTTTAATTGCTTGATGTACCCACATAGAACCGATGTTTACAATTGCGCCACCACCGTGTTGTTTCATATTTTTCGCAACGGCTTGTGTAATGAAGAAGAAAGCGCGGTTCATATCTAACTGAAGGTCGTAATCTTGCTCAGAATGCTCAAGGAAATCGACAGGTTTGAAGAAACCAGCCGCATTCACCAAGTAGCCAATGTGACGTTTTTCTGCATTTAACTGTTCAATAAAGCTTTGAACAGCAGAAGGGTCGTATAAATCAACCTGAGCAGTTTCAACATGACCATTCGTGGTTGATTCCAGATCCAATTTTGCTTCAGCAAGATTCTGTTTGTCATGAGAGAGAATCATTACAGGCACACCAGACTTAAGCAGTCGCTCTGCTGTTGCTTTACCCATACCAGAAGAACCGCCAACAATTAGTGCAATAGAAGATGTGTTAAACATAATGAAATCCTTAATTCAAAACCTACCTACTAGTAGATAGGTTAATTATTCAAAAAAATGGAGGAGTAGTAGAGACCATCTCCTCGTCAGTGGGTGTACTTTAAGATCGGATCGGTTTCACGTCAACAAATTTATCTACCTACCAGTAGTAGATAAATTGTAATCCAACAAAATTCTATTTATCAGATATATATATGATTAAATTATTTTATATAAATGAGTGTCAGTCTCATGAAAAGTGTCTAAAACACCATTTAGTGAGTCATATCCATTACGAATTTTGTCCAATGATCAGTTTTTAGACATAAAAAAGCGAGGGCTAAGCCTCGCTTTCAAAACTACAATCTCTTTTGGGTTGCACTACGTCCAACATATCTACAGCGCGATGACAATGTCTCCTACAAAGCCGATTGCTATACCGCGCCGTATCAATCTGAGCGATATACTATGACGCCTTCAGAATGTTTAAACAGCTGGCTTTCACCGAACGGATATAGTCTGTGTCCTTGAATTGAGACAGTAAAATCCCCCCCTCCAAGGCGACAAAAATTAGCCTCGCAGCTTGAGTCGCTTCTAATCCAGAACGGAAATGTCCACTCGCAATCCCCTGCTCTATGCTTTTACGAATAAAGTCTTCATTGATTTGAACAAATTTAGACAATAGGCTTTCCAAACCATCCGCCAAAAAATAGAAGTCAGAAGCATACATACCACATAGACACAGTTTGTTGTTCTCGCGTACATCAACAAAAATGTCGGCTAACGCTTCAATTTTACCTTCTGCAGAGATGTCTTGACTCTCGATCCGCTTTAACGCTACTTCGTAATTAACAAGGTAACGTTCAAATACCGTTTGAGCCAGGTCTTGTTTCGTTTTGAAATGATAATGGATACTCGCAGTCTTTATCCCAAGCTCATTTTGAATGTCGCGAAAACTGAAGCCATTAAAACCTCGGCTTTGCATATAACTTTCAGCTAAATCGACGATCTTTTCTGCCGTTGGATTAAGTTCTTTCATATTAATTCCACCTATATTTTGGGGGAATATAGCATAATTCACAGGCATCGCCTATCTATCAGTAGGTATGGAATTCCAAGAGGTGTAAAGTTCGAGTGTGGGTGGGCAAAAAAATAGCCACTGATTAGCGGCTATTTTTAGTTATCTAAACGAAGTTTCTATCTTTCTACTTCTTTGTCTCTTCAACCACAGCTTTCATCAATACAGAGGTATCCATGCGGCCTTCACCTTGTGCAGACAGAGCCTTGTATGCGTTGTTGGTCTTCTCCGTCAATGGAAGTTGAATGCCTTGGCGCTCAGCTTCATCTAGGCAGAAACCTAAGTCTTTGATCATCCAGTCAATGGCGAAGCCGAAATCAAACTTGTCTTGCGCCATTGTCGTAGCGCGGTTTTCCATCTGCCACGAACCAGCAGCGCCGTTTTTAAGGCAATCAACCAGAGTTGGGATATCCAAGCCTGATTTATCAGCAAGCACTAAGCCTTCAGATAAGCCGTTCAACACACCCGCGATGCAGATCTGGTTAACCATTTTCGCGCGTTGGCCTTGGCCTACTTTACCCATCAGAACTGACGATTTACCGTAAGCTTCAAATACAGGTTGAAGGTCGTTGAATAGCTCTTGCTCACCACCACACATGATAGTTAGCACACCGTTTTCTGCGCCTGCTTGACCACCAGATACTGGTGCATCCATAAAGCGAACACCTGCTTGCTTCGCAGCTACTTCAAGCTCTTCGGCAAGGATTGCAGAGGTTGTAGTGTGATCAACAAGAATCGCGTTTAGCTTCATAGCGGCCAATGCGCCTGTTTCGCTGGTTGTCATGCTGCGTACGTCATCATCGTTACCCACACAAACCAGCACAACATCGGCTTCTGCCACACACTCAGCAACGCTCTCAGCGGCTTTACCTTGGTGTTTTTTAGCCCAGTCCAATGCTTTGCTGTGAGTACGGTTAAATACCGTTACCTCGAAACCGGCTTTGACTAGGTGTCCTGCCATTGGGAAACCCATAACGCCTAACCCGATAAAACTTACTTTCATTTCTTTCTCCTTTTGTTTAACTCAGCTCATCGCTATGGAACGACTGAACGCTTTTAATTAGCGCCTCGATAAGCAGAGTTAAAGCCTTCGGCTGATATTTTCTTTCTTTGTACACTAAATGCGCTTGGCGATCACCCCGATGGTACTCAGGGAGCACTTGAACCAGATTCATTTCCGGATACACATGACGAAAAGGCAGTGAAGCGATTCCCAGCCCCTTCTGCGCTGCTGCCGCGACCGCATGAATATCGTTCACAATAAACTTGGGTTTGATCGTCACCATTTGTTCCAAGTGACCCGCTTTGTAGAGCGGCATATCAAACACATCATCAACGTTAATCCAGTCTTGATGTTCAAGATCCTCTGGTTTAACGATCGGCTCACGTGATTCTAAATAGGTTTGGCTTGCAAAAAAGCCATGTTTCGCTTTAAACAATGGTCGAGCGATCATGCCGTCCATGTCGGAAATCTGAAACGTAATCAACAAATCACGATCGGTTTGAGGCACCACTTGTTGCTGGCTCAAAATCAGATTGAGCTGCACATTTGGATATTGAGTAAGGAATTGCTCGACAGTCGGGCGAAGAAAACCACTATAGAAATTATGAGGCACGGCGAGTTTTATCTTACCTTGAATAGCGTCGCGCTCTTCAAGCAGGCTACTAAAGCCTTGATGAAGGGACTCCATACCACTGCTCAGAGCTGCAAAGGCCGCCTCACCATCTTTCGTCGCTACAAGCTCCCTGCCCTTCTTTTCTAGCAAGCGGATGCTCAAACGCTCTTCTAAAGCGGTTAACCGGCGTGACATGGTCGACACAGGCAGCTGAAGCCGCTTCGATGCCGACAGTAACGAGCCCTCTTCAACCACAGTACAAAACAGGAATAGATCGTCAATATTTCCGAATATGGAATTCATACTTCTATTTATGCCTATTTTTCTCATTAATGGATAGTTGTAACCTTATCTCATCAGTTACAGAAAATCACGGGAGAAACATATATGAGCAAAAAACAATTTTGGGTAACCGCGATTTTATCCTCCCTCACCATGGCAACCATCATGTCTGGGTTAATTTCTGGCTATAAAATGGGATTCAGCCACGATTGGCCGCCAATCTGGTTACAAAGCTTCTTCCTTGCTTGGCCGTGTGCCATTGTGCTGAATCTTACAGTACTCCCTTTGATTCGAAAGCTATCTGAGTGGATTTGTCGACCGCGCACGCTTTGCTAATCAGTGCTGTATCAACGGGCTCTTTGTTGGCAAAAATACGGAACGATGATCAAGGCTTGATCAATACTCAAAGCATAAAAAAACCGAGCACTAGGCTCGGTTTTTTATTAACTGTTGTAACTGTAGAAATTACAGCTCAGCGTTGTGGTAAACCTGCTGAACATCATCACAGTCGTCAAGCATGTCTAAGAACTTCTGGAACTTCTCAGAATCTTCTTCAGCTACCGGCGTCATAGTTTGAGGAACGAAAGTGATTTCCTCAACGTCTAGCGTTAGCTCTGGGAACGCAGTGTTTAGTGCAGTCTTCGTTTTGAAGAACTCAGTCGTTGGAGCGAATACAGTGATAACACCGTCTTCTAGCTCAACGTCAGTCACGTCTACGTCTTCCATCATTAGCGTTTCTAGGATGATCTCGTCATCTTCGCCTTTGAACTGGAATACAGCTTGGTGAGCGAACATGTGAGAAACAGTACCTTCAACACCGATTTTCGCGCCAGTCTTAACGAAACATTGGCGAACGTCTTGGAAAGTACGGTTGCCGTTGTCAGTTAGACAGTCAACGATTACGCTTGTGCCACCTGGGCCAAAACCTTCGTAACGAGCTGGTTGGAAGTCTTCACCGCCGCCGCCGTTCGCTTTATCGATCGCTTTGTCGATAACGTGAGCTGGTACTTGGTCTTTCTTCGCTTTAGCAATCAGGTGCTTAAGAGGTAGGTTCATATCTGGGTCAGAGCTGCCGTTCTTAGCCAGTACGTAAATCTCTTTACCGTATTTAGAATAAACTTTAATTTTTGCGCCTGCAGTTTTCGCCATTGAGGCCTTGCGCACTTCAAAACTTCTTCCCATCGGGATCTTCTCTCTGATTCAATTAACGGTGCAAATTCTAGCAAATTACTGTGTCATTTCAATTCTACAGCATTGCTGGGTAAGGTTTGTCTGCGTTTATGCGACACCCATTACCCGTTTGTATTTTTCTACAGACTGTTCAAACCACACCTTTTCATCTGGGTCACCGAGCTTCATTGCTTCTTCAACAATGGCTTCAGGGCCACATTTCGCTTGCTTCAGTTTCCATACAAGAAACGATGCTTGCTTATCCAGTTCGATTTTATTTTTCTCGCTGGGTGGAAGGAGTGAAAGGTTGATAGACATTGCTAGCCTTCGTCTGTAATACACTTGGCCGAGAAATATATCATAGAGCAGCCTCATAAAACCAATACTATGAGTAGTAGAAAGGGTTTATGAGACCCGAAACCAAGCAAGTCACTGATGCAGGTCAAGCTAGTTTGGGAAAGTGTGTTGGGCTTAAGAGTGGCTGTAATCGAAAAACAAAGGCTTGAAAGGTTAGCTTGTTATATCTGGTAGTTGGCATCTCACAGACAAATTGCGGGGATAGTGCCAAAATTTAGATTTGTGTGATGGCACCACTAAGATATTAAAAAAGTTGTATATCAATATTGAACAATGAATAAATACCCATATATATAGTAAGTATAATTTTATACGACAACTAGGGTAACAAATATGTCGTTCATGTATGAATCTGCCGAACAAAGGCTCTCGAAGAAACTAGCAGAAGAAAAAGAATACCTTTGGGATGGAATTAAATCATTAGAGAAAAAACTAGCAGATACCCAAGAGTCGTTAAGTCAGTTAGAAAAATCAGCTCCCGAACATTACTCAAAAGTTGTTGGCGCTAGAAACAAAGTCACATCAATCAAAAAACAATCAGAAGCGCATCTACAGACGATTCACGGCATCGCGAAAGCTATCGAAGAAGATAAAGAAAAGTTTGATGGTTTCAAGATTAGTATTCATGACAGTTTCGAGAAAATAGAGGGCTTTGAAAAAGACTCTGCGACTTTTTTAGAAAGTATCTCTAGCAATGAAAAAGAATATAGAGAAACGAAAGCCTCTATTGATAATACTTTAGTTGAATTGGAAAAGTTAGCAGACGAGAAAGAACTGCTAACAGATAGAATAACGTCAATCACAGAACAAGTGGAAACGTCGGAAACGCTCTCAAAAAGATTGAAATCTCTGTTAAGTAACGCGGCAGATGAACGAAATGAAATTTCAGAAATCCATAAAGAGATATTCGGTTATACATTTGAAAACGAAGGTGGTGAAGTTAAAGCTGTTGATGGGTTGCAAAAGACGCTTGAATCAAGCTATCAAAAAATCAAAGAAGACCTCTCAAATTTAAATGCTGCAGTCGTAAGATCTAAGGAGACCCAAGAAAAAACTCTACAGTCTTTCGACGATGATTTTAACAAGCAAAAGCAAGAATTTTTTGCCACAGCGGAATCACAAAAGAAAGCTATTCTTGATAAAATATCTTCGCTACTTCCTTCCGCTATGACAGCTGGTCTATCGGCCGCTTATGCAGACAAAATCAAAGTTGAACAAGAGCAGCTTATAAAACAGACCCTGTAAATAATTCTGTGTAACTGTCGGGGTTACATATATTCAGTTAATCGGTCTTCGAACATAATCATAAAGCGGTTCAGGGCTTGTCGCCAGTTTCTAATTGGCATCGTCCATCTTTTGGAGGCATCCTGGATCGCTAAGAAGATCACCTTCCTTGCCGACTCATCAGTCGGGAACAGCTTACGCTTTTTAATCGCCTTTCTAATAACACTATTAAGTGATTCTATGGCATTAGTCGTATAAATTGCTCGCCTAATATCTTCTGGGTAGTTGAAGAGCGTATTCAGGTTAGCCCAGTGAGCTGTCCAAGAGCGGCTGATCTGAGGGTATTTGTCATCCCATTTATCTGAAAACTGCTCTAGCGCTAGCAAGGCTTCATCTTCTGTCTTCGATTGATAGATCTTCTTAAGATCGGCAGTCACAGATTTATAATCTTTCCAAGGTACATACCTAACTGAGTTTCTCACCATATGGACGATACAGAGCTGGATTTGAGTATTCGGGAATGCGGCATTAATGGCATCAGGAAAGCCCTTCAGACCATCGACACATGCAATGAGAATGTCTTTTACTCCGCGGTTTTGTAGCTCTGTTAGCACAGCAAGCCAGAACTTGGCACCTTCCGTCTCTGACAGCCACATGCCAAGCAGTTCTTTTTGACCCTCCATGTTCACGCCTAGCGCAAGATAAACAGCTTTGTTGATGACTTGTTTATCTTGCCTGATTTTAACGACAATGCAGTCGAGATAAACGATTGGATAGACCTCATCTAGTGGGCGAGATTGCCATTCAACAACCTGCTCTAGAACAGAGTCTGTCACCTTAGATATGAGGGTTGGTGAGACATCCGCATCGTACATTTCCTTGAATGTGGCTACGATTTCTCGGGTAGTCATGCCTTTAGCATAGAGGCTTAAGATTTTGTCATCCATCGACTGGAAGCGAGTTTGGTGCTTGCGAACCAGCTTTGGTTCAAAGCTTGACTCACGGTCACGAGGAACGTCTATCGGCACTTCACCATCATCAGTGATAATTGACTTGCTGGTATACCCATTACGTGAGTTGGAGCTGGGTTTTGGGGAGTGTTTTTCGTAGCCAAGGTGCTCATCAAGCTCAACATTCAATGCTGTCTCAACAGTCACCTTGGTTAACATTTTGCGGAAGTCATCAAGATCAGATTCTGTCTTAATTGATTTAGCTGCTTCACGAGCAAAAGCTTCAAGTGCTTTCTTATCCATACTATCCATCCTTAGCCTTTAAGGCTTAAGTCTAGACAGTTACACAGAATTTAGGACAGTCTCATAAAACACGAATCATCTTTTAAATGGGCAATTGTCGGACTAATCATTTGTTCATCAATACCAGTTGCTTTCACACTCATTCGTGTAATGTTCTTCAAAGAAGATTTTTCGCAAGTGTTTGCTGAAGCGGTGTTTTTCAAGGTAGTTGTCATCATTTGCTTGCTTATTAAGCAGCTTCTCTTTCTGGATTCAGATGAACGTCACCAACAGGCGCACAGTTCCTGATATCACCAGACCACCGCTCAGGCTTTCGCTGTTTTGCAGCGAACAATACCTCTACACGACGCTTCAAGATCTCTTTATCTTTTCCATTGTGACGCTCTGAAGGCGTGACGTAATTTAGCTTACTGTGCTTGTGCTCGGTGTTGTACCAGAGTACGAAGGCTTCAACCCAACTTCGGCTACTATCGAGACTTTCAAAGCCCTTTGTTGGCCAGTTTGGCATGTACTTAACTGTACGGAACAATGACTCGACATAAGGGTTATCATCACTGACTCTTGGGCGACTATATGACGAGGTAATACCTAACTCTTCCATTTTAGCTTTGAACGTCAACGACTTCATTGGCGCACCATTATCCGAGTGAAGAACCAGCGCTTGATTAAAGCACTGCTCTCGCATCAACGTCCTTTGCAGAAGTTGTGACGCCAGCTCACCGCATTCATGCTCATACACTTCATAACCAACAATTTTTCGACTGTAGATGTCCTCAATGACATACAGGTAATAATGTTGACCTCGAACCTTTGAGGGTAAGTAAGTGATATCCCAAGTATAGACTTGGTTCGAGTCCGTCGCTGTGTAACTGGTTGGCTTCGCTTGCTTCTGTCTGCTCCGCTGACGACCTCGCTTGTGAAGTTGCCCCTGCGTACTCAACACTCGGTAGTAGCTCGACTCAGAGGCGATGTACTCACCTCTATCAAGCAATGTCGGGACGATTTGAGTTGGAGGCAAGCTTGCGAACTCTGAGCGGTTACACACCTCGATTATCGCATCACGCTCTTCCTGCGACAGCTTATTAGCAGGCTCAGGCCTGAGGCATATTGGCCTTTTGTCAGCTTGTACTTCTCCTTGCTGATACCAGCGACGATATGTTCTCAAGTCGATTTGAACTTCATGGCAAGCTGGCTCTAAACGACATCCACATTGCTTCGCTTCAAGGATAAGAGTCACTATGGTCTGCCTTTCATCGGTTGAGGTTAGTCGTCCTCTGGCTCTTCCCCGTAAAAGGCTCTCAGCTTTTTTCTTAGTACCAAGAGGGCGGCCGTTTCAGCGAGTGCTTTTTCTTTGAGTCGTAAATCTTTCTTCAACTCTTTGATTTCAAGTTTGTCAGCTTTAGCCTGCTTCTTTGCTTCAGCTTCGTGCTCTTTACTCGACTTAAACCCTTGCATACATTCGCTGCGCCAGCTTTGGATTTGCTCTGGAAAAAGACCTTTTTCACGACAATATTGGCTGAGTTCACTTTCTGTCATTGAGTAGGTTTCAGCGACAATGGCTAGTTTAGTTTGAGCAGACCACTGCTCTGATGAAGTGTTACTATTTGGCACGGCGGCTCCTGAACGTCTGAGTTGCTGGCGCCAATGATACAGGGTCGCAGTACTGATTCCTTCCTCTTCCGACACTTCTTTAACTGACATCGAATAGGGAGGTAATAGCTTCTTCAATATAGCTTCTTTTCTTTCTATTGAGATACGAGACACAATTACTCTTTATCGCCCAGACTGGTTAAATTTTAACAGTGACAACTACCCTGCCAGATAGGGGAAGCACCCAGTTTGTTTTCAATGATGTTACCACTTTACGCTCCAATACTCTGGGTCGCGTACTCCTCTAATAAAAGTTATAAGCTTAGTAAAAGGTTAATTGAGGAATATACGCACAAAGAAGTTTCTAGTAGAACATTTGAAGGTTTATCAACTCAAATTTCTAGCATTGGTGAAGATGATACTAGCGGGGAGCTCAGAACTAGACTGCTATTTAATCTACTTCAGGTGAATAGTGAAAACCCTGGCAAACTCATTTCTGATTATAATAATTCTGATCACCCAATAATTGACGCAATTGATAAGAGTTCTAAATTAGCAGACTCTATTAAAAAGCTAGATAATGTACCTGTGGTTAGTCAATTACTAAAACACTTAAGTGCCAGAGAGCAGGCTAAAGTTGACGAAAAAATTAAAGAGTCAAAAGCAATTTTAGAAGCTCAATTAAAGGATTCAAACGAAGAAAATCATGAATCAAAAAGACAATTAGATAGTTGAGACAAAGTAGATTTAGCGTCTATAAACTTCTAGCTCAAGCGTATTTACATCGACTTCAAACACATTAGTTACTTTGACCAGTAATGTAGCTTCACCCTGTACATTAATTGGTCAACACACCTAAGAAGCAGCCAACATTCAGTCTGAACGTTGGCTGCTTTTAAGTATAGAAATGAGTGTGGGTGTATAAACCCTACTCAGGCAACAGATAGCGGGTGCTTCTGCCGCCAGAACCAGATTTGACCAAGCAGCCATGTCCAAGCAACGCGCTCAAATGACGTGTTGCTGTGGCACTACTCACCTTCGCTACCTTTTTATATTGACTAGCATTGATACCTTCAGAGAAATCACCATCAAGCATTCTACTAAGCACTTTCACTTGCTCTACAGTAAGCTTAGTTTGATCTACACTTCGCCAATAATTGGTCTTATAAACGGTTTGGTCGACCTCAGAAAAAACGCCTGTAAACGTCTCGTCTAATGTATCTAAGAACCATATCAACCAATCGCTGATATCGAGTCCCCCTTTCTGGGTTCGCTCCAATATCTCGTAATAATGTTTGCGATTAGCAAGTATCCCCACCGACATCGCATAGAAACGTACCGATTGCTTCTCTGCTTGTGCTAACGCCAAGTCGGTCAACAGTCGAGTAATACGACCATTACCATCATCTAACGGGTGTAAGGTGATAAACCAAAGGTGAGTTATCGCAGCTCTAAGTAACGGATCGAGTGTAGCGTCGGTAAGTGAATCATTAAACCATGTGATAAATGTATCTAGCTCAACATCAAGAATGTCTCGGCTAGGCGCTTCAAAGTGCGCAGTGGGACGGTCAATTCTTCCTGACACCACTTGCATCGGAGCGTCACCTCGTAGTTGACCTCCAACTACAGGGTTAAACATGGTGTGGCCTTGAGGAAACAGTCTATCGTGCCAATGTAAGATCCTATCAAGCGCTAGTGGCTCTGTTAGGTTCTGCACCGCATCCAACATAATTTCAGCTAGGCCATCGGTTTGTTCTGTCGTAGGAAAAGGTCGCTCTTCGCTCACGCCAAGTTTGTTGGCTAAAGAAGAACGAACAGAGAAGGCATTCAGCTTTTCTCCTTCTATCGCATTGGAGTGGACAATGTTCGCTAGCAAAGTATCGAGCATTGTTTGCGTTTGGTCTGCAGATTGAGTGGTAATCTTGCCCAATAAAATGCCCTGATTAAGCCGAACTTCTCTTAACCTCACGCCTATTCTCTGATTATCCCAAACAAAGTTTGGCCAATTATCTTGCTGCCAAATCCACATATTACGCCCCATGATGCGAAAGTATCACTTATTCAAATCATATTATGAGGTGTTTAAGGTCATTATTCAAATCACAAAGTGAGCCGAATAAAGGGGTATTCAAATCATTGAGGCTGGAGAAGTACTTCTCCAGCCCAGAATGACTATTCACTCACTGCAAACACATCGCAGCGTGAGGCGCAGATGAAGTCATTTTTGTGCAGGCCTTTGATTGAGTGACTCCACCAAGTGACGGTGACTTTGCCCCACTCCAATAAGATAGAAGGATGATGGAACTCTTCTTCAGCCAACTCTGACACTTTATTGCTGAATGCCCATGCTTGTTTGTAGTTCTTAAACTTGTATACCTTTTCAAGCTGCGGGATGCCGTCTCTTTCGATGATTTGCCAATCAGCCAACTCCAACAATAGCGACTGTTGTTCATCTTTAGTCAGGGCAATCGCATCGATACTGCAAGCTTCGCATTTTAGTTCATTCAACATGTGTCGGTTCCTTGGGTTCAAAAAGTGGTGGTAGTAACCCCGCCTCAATCGCGAGATCAGCTTGTTGTAACAGGTTTTGTTGACTGATTTGAAATAGCTCAGCCAAGTCATTAATCACATAATATTTCGGTTGCATGATGTCGATGCGGTAAGGCGTTCTTAGCACCGTTTGTAAATCAAAACGCTCACGAACGGCCAAATCCCCTTCCAGCGCATAGTTAGTTTCTGCTGGAGAAGAGAGAATGCCGCCGCCGTAGATTTTCAATTTATCTCCCTCTTTTACTAATCCGAACTCAACCGTAAACCAATACAAACGGGCAAGATAACCTCGCTGTTTAGAGGTAGCGGCTTGGCCTAGCTTTCCATATTGCTCAGTGAAAGCGGCAAAATCAGGATCAGTGAGCATGGCACAGTGACCAAAAATCTCATGGAAAAAGTCTGGTTCTTGTAGGTAATCAAACTCGTCTCGCGTTCTCAGAAACGTCGCGACGGGAAACTTCTTATTCGCAAGCAAATCAAAGAAACGGTCGAAGTCTATCAACGCAGGTACGGGCTGTACTTGCCAACCTGTTGTTTCCTTTAGAACTTTGTTTATCTCAGGGAGCTGAGGAACTCTGTCTAATGGCAGATCAAGCAGCGTCAATCCATGCAGATAGGCTTCACATGCGCGATCATCAATGACGTCCAGTTGCCTTTTCACCAAGTCGTGCCAAATGGCGTCTTCTTCGAGGCTCCACTCAACCCATCCCTCTTGGCTCACGGGCTTAGAATGATATTGAGTCATTACGTACCTCCTTTCGAATGTCTCCCTTTAAGCCTATCCCCACTCATTGTAAGCGCCAAATTTACGCTATTTTTCGAAACAGCTCTTTATGTAACATTTTATTTACATAAATATATCAAAGCCTTATTTCCCTGATCTTTTGACTTTGTAAAACCTTCATACCAGACTGAAATCGTTAAGTTTTTGTTAAAGGTAAAGGAATGCACGAAAGCAATAAGCCAGTTTGGCACCCTAGCGAGCATCGTATCGCAGATGCCAACTTAACCCGATTTATCGACAGCCTTAATCTGCCTGATTTAAACCTAGATAGAGGCATACAAAGCTACGCCGAACTCCATCAATGGTCGGTGGATCAGCCTGAGTCGTTTTGGCAAAACGTGTGGCAGTTTTGTGGAGTGGTTGGCTCGCAAGGGGATGACATCAAAACGCAAGGTGAGAGCCGCTGGCAGCAACCTAAATCCAATCGTGATGCAGCTTGGTTTCCGAATGCGCAAGTAAACTACGCCGAGAACTTGCTGCGCTTCGCACAAACCATGCCTGACGAGCACGCAATTTGGTTTGAGAATGAGCGTGGTGAGCAGCAGAGCTACACATGGAAAGCCCTATGTGAGGCTGTGTCCAACGTTCAGCAATGGCTTGTTGATAGCGGCGTAAGGCAAGGTGATGTGGTTGCTGCGTATACGCCCTACCTACCACAAACCGTGATAGCCATGCTCGCAACCACCAGCTTAGGGGCGACTTGGACGTCAACCTCGCCTGATTTTGGCGTTGAGAGTGTGATTGAGCGTTTTGGCCAAGTGAAACCCAAGGTGCTATTCACCTGCGATGGTTACACTTTCAATGGTAAAACATTTGATATGGCAGACAAGAACAGCGCCATCATTGAGCATCTCAGCGAGCTAAAACAGGTGTGTCAGATCGGCTATTTAAAAAAGAATGATTTTGAGCATGACGTGTCGCTGCAAAGCTGGCACAACATCATCAATCATTACCAGCCACAGCCTGTTCGATTTGTGCGTATCGGCTTCAATGAGCCGCTGTTTGTGCTCTACTCTTCTGGAACCACAGGCAAGCCAAAGTGCATAGTGCATTCTGTTGGTGGCACCATCATTAACCACCTAAAAGAGCATCAACTGCACAGCGATGTTAAGCCGAAAGATCGCGTTTTCTACTACACCACCTGTGGTTGGATGATGTGGAACTGGCATGTTTCTGCACTTGCCAGCGGTGCTTGTTTAGTGATCTTTGATGGCAGCCCTGTTTACCCGCAACCCAATGTGCTGTGGGACTTAGCACAGCGCACTGATGTGTCTCTGTTTGGTACATCTGCCAAGTATTTAGAAGCGATTGAGAAGGCAGAGCTCTCACCTATCGACAGTCACTCTCTGCCTAATCTAAGAACACTGTGCTCAACTGGGTCAGTGCTTTACCCAGAGCAGTTTGATTTCGTTTACAAACACATCAAGCAAGACCTACATTTAGCATCCATTTCTGGCGGCACGGATATTTGCGGATGCTTTGTGTTAGGTAACCCTATATCACCAGTGTATCGCGGTGAGTGCCAACAGGCAGGGCTTGGCGTCGACATTAAGGTGTTCAGTTCAACAGGTCATAAAGTCGATCACGAACGTGGTGAACTGGTGTGTACGAATTCCCTCCCAAACTTCCCAGTAGGCTTCTGGAATGACACCGGAGAGCGCTATCACAGCACTTATTGGGATAGGTTCGACAATGTATGGCATCACGGTGACGAGGTCGCACAGAGCGTGCATGGCGGTTATCTGTTCTACGGGCGAGGCGACACCACGCTCAACCCTGGTGGCGTGCGTATCGGTACTGCTGAGATCTACCAACAAGTGAACACCATTGAGGGCATCATCGATTCCATCGCCGTCGGTAAAGACGTCGACCGCAATGAGCAAATTTGGCTGTTCGTTCAGCTACAGCAAAGTGTGGTTCTCAATGAAACGCTATTGGCCGCCATTAAGCACAAGCTCAAATCATCTTGTTCCCCAAGGCATGTACCAAGCCAAGTATTTGCTATCAGCGACGTGCCAAAAACACGCTCAGGAAAACTGGTGGAGTTGGCGGTGAAACAGGTGGTAAATGGCAAACCCGTTCAGAACATAGGTGCGATAGCCAATGCGGATGTGCTCGATGAGATAAAGCATGTAATTTCGCTGTAGGTTTGCGAAATAAAACATCAGCACGAAAAAATCCGATATTAGTTTCCTAATATCGGACTTTTGGTGCTCGTTCGAATCAACTTAAATATCTTTCATCGCATAGCGATTACCCTTCATTTAAGCTGTTTTTCATCTATATCCGAGCATTACTTCTCTAAGCCAAGCGGTAAGATTTCAAATTTACCGTCGAACTGATCTAAGGCACTTGCTAACTGCTTAATGTTTGCAGCATCACCTTTTATACCGGCTTGACCCGCTTCAACAAGCTTATCCAAGGTAGTTTCACCAAGTAGCACACGAGTAAGATCTGATTTATTTACAATCAGTTGAGTATCTAGTTTCGGCAAATTATCTTCCAGGCCGAGTTCTGTCACAGAAATATTCGACATCGCTGCATTTGAGACTTCAACATAGTGAGTTTCATTTACGTCAGGGTGAACGATGGTCATATTGAAATCTAAACCAAGCTCTTCCGCTTTAGGTCCATTTAACTGTACACCGACCAAGTCCAAGAAATTTGAGGTTGGAGTATTGGCGATTACATCAGCAGATGCTGTTTTTGTACCCGAGCCAATGGTGCCCGTGCGTAGTTCTACCGCACCTTGCAGATAAGAGTTTCGCCACGCCATAGTCTCTGACTGGTAACCCTGTTGTTCAAACGTATCAGCCAGCTTCTCAAGATACGTAACGTTTGTTGGATCACACGTCACCAAGTTGTTGAATAGCTCCGCAGCCTCTTGGTACTGACCTTTATTAAAGTACTCTGTTGCGGCTTCAAATAGCTTGTCTTCGCCCGAAACTTCAACATACATACATGCACGGTCAGCAGACTGTAGCGGGTTGGTGTTGATTGGGTTCAAGTCATGGTAACCAAGGTATAAATTCATGATTGCTCGGGCATTGTGCGAGTATGAACCGTGATAGCCGTTGGTGTGCCAAGTCTGTAACTGAGTTTTAGGGATGATCTTGTCAATCTCACGTCCAACATCGTGAATCTTAACGCCGTGGTTAGCTAATCGCATGGTGTTATTGTGTAACCAACCGTAGTTATCACGCTGAAGCCCCATATACTCAGAAATTTCTTCTTGGCCCCACACTGGCGCAGAGTGAGCAGCATGGATGTCATCAACTAAGCCAGAATCAACAAAGCGCATTTTCAACTCAGTCAGATATTTAGTCCAAGCAGCAGTATCACGAACTTTCGCGCCACGGAATGTATACACATTGTGCTGACCGTCATAAGTCAATTCAGCGGTGTTCAATGAGCGATATTTTGGTACGTAGTTAACTATCTCTACAGGCGCTTCTGCACCAGGCATGTTAATGAACAGCATCTCAAGGCCATCAATCACAACGGTTTCTTCACGCTCAACGATGAACTGCGTAGGAGGAACAAAAGTCACGTTACCTTCAGCCAATCCCATGCCTAAAGCATTATCGACGATACCGGTTTCGTTAGTTGGTAGATCTGAACCGTATTGATATGAAGCGCGGCGTCCCATAGCAGCGCCTGCTAAAACGTTCTCGTCAGCGAACTCACGCATGAAACCATCAGGAGCAATGATTGGAGAACCTTCAACCCAGTCACCAGATTCAATGATACCGCGTGAACCACCGAAGTGATCTGGGTGAGTATGAGAATAGATCATACCAACAATATTATGTTTACCGTTGATCTTTGGTAGGTGCTCTTTTGCAAAAGCCCAAGCCGCAGAGGCTGCTTCCGCTTTTAGCAGTGGATCGTGAATGATATAACCGTTGTCTGCCTTATAGATAGTGATGTTAGAAAGGTCTGCACCACGAAGTTGATACACACCTTCATTCACTTGATACAAACCTCCAGACACATAGTTCATTTGAGCCTGACGCCAAATGGAAGGGTTTACGGTGTCGGGGCGATCAGCACGCATATCTTTCACATTAAGGTGCGCCATGCTGTTGCGCAGGCGACCAGCATCATGATCATCGAATGCAGCAATAAGTCCACGTTCAGAACGCTCAAACGCTGATACATCTTCCCAAGGCAAGGTTTTATCCAACGCCTTGTTCGAGGCAGCAGTATGTTCAGTCGCTGCTTTACCCATATACGTATCCAGTGAGCCGTAATCACTGTCTGCGATTGCGCCACATGAAATAGCAGAGATCGTTAAAGCTAAAATAGTTTTTTTCATGATAATACCTTCGACTCGTTGCCATCCTTGGAAAAACTAACGCTGCTTACTTGCATCGTGTTGATGGGGTTACTTTAACGAGTCTGATATCATCAATTAAGTCACTTAGGATATATCTGATATTAATTTTAGTGATATCAAAAGGATTCACACGGCACTGTAAATTAATTCACGAAGCCAGGTGTTTGCAGCATTGCTGCGCATTTTATTCAATGAAATCATGAATGAGTCGAAGGTATGGTTTGCGAATGGAAAGGGCAGCAAATCAAGGTTGAACGCTTTTTGGTAACGCTTGGCAACAGATAACGGAACAACACCAACCGCATCACTGTAAGACACTGCCTCTATCATCCCTAATAGAGATTTATGTTCACTGTAAGCCTTCCTTTGTGGCAGAACTTCATCGGTTATCCAATCGACAAATTTAAGATTTAGTCGTGTTAAGTCGAAGAGTGCATGTCTTTCTTGTAGGTAGCTTTCTTTGTTTATACTTTCCAAGTTCATGCGTGGATGGTTATGCCTTACGATGCAACAAAGCTGTTCTTCGCGCAGCACCGATGATTGAAACATCGCGCCTTGTGGACGACTGATATCAATAACGAGGTCTATTTTTTCATTCACTAAGTCATCGTAGATTCGCGTTTCATCTGACGGAATTTCAACCAACAAAACCTCTATCGGTTTTCCGGCAAGTTTACGATCCAGACTCTGTCTCAATGTGTGGAAGATAGCTTCGTGGCTATAAACAATAAATCGATGAGGATGGTCGACATTGAAATGAGTCACTCCCTCCATGACGGTATCTATCTCCATCAAAGAAAATTGCAATTGTTCGTACAATTCTTGAGCAAAACGCGTTGGTTTTACGCCTCGTCCCGTCCGGTTAAACAATTCCTGCCCAAGGCTCGATTTAAGTCGATTAAGAGAATTACTGATTGCAGACTGTGTCAGATCCAAGTGTTCAGCAGCCTTAGTGACTGATCCTTGTTGATAAACCACAGAGAAAATACGCAACAGGTTTAGATCGAACTTATGAGACATAAAAGCACTTCCTTGATGAGGGGAGATTCAATGTACAACGACTGTCAATCGAAGTTCAATAAACCGTACGCACTCAGTTTAGGGTAATGTCATAGGAAAAGTGAGTATGCATTGGCGAAGAATGGAGATGACGCTGAAAAAGAGAGCGTTAGGGATAAGGGTTAAGTCGTTTTCCTATCAGGGAAATTAGAGGAGCACAACCAGTAATGACAACTCGGTCATGCTCCCCTGATGGTATAAAACATTCCGTTTAATTTAGGCTCAACTTGTTGTGTTTGTTTACAAGGGGGAAGTCGCATCCGCCTGATTCTCTGGCATAGCATCAATGAACGCGGGTAACTGGTTACACGCTGCAACAATAGAGTTAATTAGCGGATAAGGCGACATATCAACGCCAAAACGCAGTGCATTGTAGACTTGCGGCACTAAGCAAATATCGACGATACAAGGTGAATCCGTGAGACTATATACCGAGTCGCCGTGCGCTTTTCTGTGCTTCGCCAGCTTCTCTTCTAAAGCATGGAACCCCTGGCTCATCCAATGATGAAGCCAATCCATTTGCGCCTCTTGTTCACACGACAGTTCTCTCTCCAAATACTGCAGCACACGCAGATTGTTCAGAGGGTGAATTTCCATCGCTATATCCTGAGCCATCGCCAACGCTTGATAGCGCAGTGGTGTTCGCTCAGGGAGCAACAAGGTGTCTGGGCTACTCTCACACAAATAGTTTTCGTCCAAGTATTGCAAGATTGTCAGCGACTGATTGAGTTGAACATCACCATCCACCAGCACAGGCACTAATTCACTGGCATTGAGCTCTCGATATTGTGGATCATGCTGCTCGCCGCCATTACGCACCAAATGCACCGATTTCGACTCATAGCTAAGTTGCTTTAGGTTCAACCCAATACGCACCCGATAGGCTGCCGAAGAGCGCCAATAACCATAGAGTGTGACCTTCTTGTTCATAAAGAGCCCTCGTTCATAACGTGCCTCTCTGCAGTTTTACTCTTGTCATTGTAATTAGCGTGGTCGATATTGACTGACTTTTTGGTCAATCGCGCCAAAGATCGAGTCACCATCGACATCGAACATCTCTAGACGAATCGAATCACCAAACGACATAAATTGAGTTGAAGGCTTACCATCACGAATCGTCTCTATCATGCGTACTTCAGCAATGCAGGAATAGCCCACACCACCTTCCGCAATTGAGGTGCCGTGGTCAGTACCTTGTTTATTGGACACAGTGCCCGAACCAATGATCGCACCGGCCGACAGTGGACGAGTCTTCGCTGCATGGACAATCAGCTCAGCGAAATTGAAGGTCATATCGACACCCGCATTCGGACAACCAAAAGGTGTGTCGTTGTAGGTTGAAGTCAGTGGCAGGTGCACTTTGCTCCCTTTCCACTGTTCACCCAGCTCATCGGGCGTAACAGCAACCGGAGAGAACACTGAAGAGGGCTTGGATTGGAAGAAACCAAAGCCCTTAGCGAGCTCAGCCGGAATCAAACCACGCAGCGACACATCATTCACCAACATTAGCAGACGAATCGAATCATGCGCTTGCTTGGCGCTGGCTCCCATTGGCACATCTCCGGTGACAACCGCAACTTCACCCTCGAAATCGATACCCCATTCGTCACTGGCAAATTCAATGTTGTCACGTGGCCCAATAAAGGCATCTGAGCCGCCTTGATACATAAGCGGGTCAACCCAGAAGCTTTCTGGCATTTCAGCACCACGAGCCTTACGCACCAGCTCAACGTGGTTTACATACGCGCTGCCATCTGCCCATTGATAAGCGCGTGGCAGAGGCGATTCACAATATTGAGGCGCAAACACTTCACTGCCCGTCACATGCCCGTTGTTTAACGAGGTGTATAACTCTTCTAACTGAGGCGCAACGCTTTCCCAATTATCCAAAGCGACTTGCATGGTTGGCGCCAGATGCATCGCGTGGAAAATCTCCGTCGCTGGCACACACTGTTTGAGGTCTCTACTCACGACCATCAATAGACCATCGCGAGTACCATTTTTCTTGGTTGCTAATTTCATCCTTGTTGCCCCTTACTTCTCTTGCCAACTGTAGACATATTCTTTGTTCTCAACGCTATCGAGTTCATCGGAAAACTGCAGTGCATGGCGGGTATCGATCATCACTGCCACTTCGTCGGTGAACTTTTTCTTATACGCTTGCCCAGCCTTAAAGGCTTTCGGGTGAGGTCCATGAGTGAAACCCGCAGGGTGGAAAGTCACCATGCCAGCTTCAATATTGTCGCGACTGAAGAAGTCACCAGCGTGATAGAACAGCACTTCATCGTAGTCGTCATTGTTGTGATAGAACGGTACTTTCAGCGCACCGGGATCGCTCTCAATCGGGCGTGGTACAAAGGTGCACACTACAAAGCCTGCGCCAACAAAGGTGGTGTGTGCAGAAGGTGGCAAGTGGTAGCGATGTGACATCAGCGGCCTGATATCGCGCCAATTCACTTTCACCACAGCCAAATCACCATGCCAGCCAATTGCATCCAGTGGATTGAACGGATAAGTGATCACGCTAACTTTATCGTGGCGTTTCACCTGAACCTGGGTTTGATCTTCTGAATACTGAGCGCGGAATTGATCGTTGATCGACGGGATTTCAAGAACCGCAGGATCAAACACCGCGTGATTGCCAACCATGCCTTTCTCTGGCAGGGAGTAAGCCGCGTCGGTGTTCTCAATCATCAAGATGAACATCGGCTCACTTGGCTCCAAGCGCCAATTAGTCGAGCGCGGGATCATCACGTAATCCCCTTCACTCACCTCTAAATGACCATAGTCGCAATAGAGAATCGCCCTACCTTGGTGAATGAACAGTAGCTCATCGCCATCGGAGTTACGTACCAAGAAATCCATCTTCTCATCCATACGCCATACGCGAATTTTGCAGTCCGCGTTATGCAATAGATGAGGCACAGCCCAAGGGGTTATCTGGCTGGCTTTGTCCACCAGCGTAAAATCAAAAGCGCGTGGGCGTAAATCGCCCTCCCACTCAGACCAACCTGTCGGCGCATGTTGGTGATGAAAGTGAGCGGCAGGGCCGAAGAATCCACTTCGACCCGCCTCTCGCTCATAGATTGCCTCTTCAGGGAAGTCGGCATGCGCTTGTTTAGAGCACACACCCTCCCGATGAGGAAACGAGATCCATTTATGCATCGTCTAATACTCCTCGACGAATCTGGTCCTCTTCAATCGATTCAAACAGCGCCTTGAAGTTGCCTTCGCCAAAGCCTTCGTTGCCTTTACGCTGAATGATTTCAAAGAACACAGGCCCGATTACTGTCTGCGTGAAAATTTGCAGCAAGATGCCGTCTTTAGTCGGCGCACCATCAATCAGCACACGTAGATCACGCAGCAGATCGGTATCTTCACCGTGGCCTTTCACACGATCGTCAACTTTCTCATAGTAGGTATCTGGGGTTGGCATAAAGTCCATGCCGCGATCACGCAGGGTTTTCACGGTTTTGTAGATGTCATCCGTAGCAAGCGCGATGTGTTGAATGCCTTCACCGTTGTATTCACGAATGAACTCTTCAATTTGTGATTTGTCGTCTGAAGACTCATTGATAGGGATACGGATTTTTCCACATGGTGAAGTCATTGCGCGGCTTACAAGGCCTGTCAGCTTACCTTCGATATCAAAGTAACGAATCTCGCGGAAGTTACCGATACGCTCATAAAAACCAGACCACAGATCCATATTGCCTTGTTTCACGTTGTGCGTAAGGTGATCGATTTCGTAGAGGCCTACATCAGCTTTTGCCATGCGCTCTTCCGCATCGTCATAGAATCGGAAATCAACATCATAGATGCTCTGCTTGCCGTAACGGTCTACGAAATAAAGCAAACTTTCACCAATACCGTAAATAGCAGGAATGCTCAGCTCCATTGGCCCGATTTCGGTCTTGTACTCTTCACCACCACCGCTAGACGCCTGCGTCATTGCCGTGGTTGCATCGTTAACACGAAACGCCATGCCACACACAGATGGGCCGTGAACTTTAGCGAACGCTTCAGCTTGGCTGTGTGGTTGTTCATTGACGATAAAGTTGATGTCACCTTGTCGATAAAGCCAAGCCTCTTTTGAACGGTGCTTAGCAATCTCGGCAAAACCAAGTGACACAAACAGCGCTTTAAGTTGCTCAATTCCCTTGTGGTCGACAGCTGTGTATTCAACAAACTCGAATCCATCCGTACCAAGCGGGTTGTATGACTCCACCATGAACTTTCTCCTTGTACCTATCGGTCTTGTGTTACGTTTTTTATGAAATAGTTGTGTGTTTTTTGTCCTTAATTAAATTTGGCTCACAAGCTGACAGATTGGAATGGATGGAGAGAAATGGGCAATCACGCTAAAAACCCGTCAAATTGTAAAATATTTGTTACACGCATTCTCTAGTAACAAGAAAGTGAGCGCTATCAAGGGATTGAAAGATGGTGGTTTGATTTACAATCAAGCAAGAGATGTTATTAAGTTGTTACATGTGAGATTTTCAATGGAAAGTACAGATTAGAGAATTCCATCAAATCTCATTCACTGGCAAACAAAAAGCCGCTGTAGTCAGCGGCTTGATAAGTTCTAAAACGAAGCTAATTCGAATATAGGATTCACGTTAATCCCAGTTTAAAATCGACCAATTCGGTTGATCAGCCAGTGCTTTCAAACGCGGGCATGGATTCACTAGATACGCAAAATAAGCGTGTTCACACAAAGGTAAGTCGTTTATTGAATCCGTATAAAAGTGAATGTCTGAGTAGTTGGTTTCTTGGTTGTCTAACCACTCTTTTAAACGCGTCACTTTACCTTCACGGTAGCTTGGCACGCCTGATATTTGAGACGTGAAACGGCCTTGGTTTTCGACTAAATCGATACCGAGTGCGTTCTCGATACCAATCTTGCGACCGACCGCTTCCACTAAGAAAGTGACGCTGGCTGAGATGATCAACATGTCGATGTCATCATTCTCTAGCTGCTCAATCAAAGGTTTAGACTGTTTGAACTGCTTAGGCAGAATATGCTGTTCGACACACTCTTCAACCAAGGCGGTCACTTGCTCTGTTGGCATTTCCGCCAGTGGCTGCATAGCGAACGTGAGGTAATCTTCCATGTTCAACTTACCTTCTGAATACAGGCCCATTAAACGCTGGTCTTCTTCGATAAAGTTCGGCGCAGTGGCAATGCCCTTTTCAACCAAGAACTCATTCCAAAGCATTGCTGCATCGGCATTGATCAGCGTTTCGTCCATATCAAATACATACAAAGGTTTGAACATCTTAGGCTCTCACAGGTTGAATTTCGTTAAGGTTAAACAGGAGTTCAAGTTGGCTGCCGTTTGCCAATAGTCGTTCAGAAGAACGGTTAAGCAGGTCGACCGTTAATTCACACTCATCAACGTCCACTTGGTAGCGAATCACGTTGCCCAACAGCTGGTGGTTACGAATGGTGCCGGTTTTCGGCGCAGAGATATGTTCGCCATACTGTCGACCTTGCTCTTTAACGTAGATAGATTCAGGTCGAATCGCCACTTTCCACTCGGTTTCAATATTAAACAGCTGCTTAGCCTTGTTCGCTTGTACCAAGTTGTAGTGTCCCATGAACCCTGCCACAAACTCATTGGCTGGTTGAGTGTAGATCTCTTCAGGTGTTCCCGCTTGCACGATCTCGCCTTTATTCATCAAGAAGATACGGTCAGACATGATCATCGCTTCTTCTTGATCGTGAGTCACGAAGATCGTGGTCAGGTTCATCTCTTTTTGAATGTCTCGGATCTGTTGGCGCAGATGTTTACGAATCTTCGCATCCAGCGCTGAAAGTGGTTCATCGAGCAATAGAATACGCGGCTTGACCACCAAGGCTCTTGCCAAAGCCACACGCTGACGCTGACCGCCTGATAGTTGATGCGGGTAGAACTTCTCTTTGCCCGTTAAATCCACCAGCCCAATCACTTTCGCCACTTCGCGCTTAATCTCATCAGCAGCAAGCTTTTTCATCTTAAGGCCAAACGCAATGTTGCCTTCAACTGTCATGTTCGGGAACAACGCATAAGATTGAAATACCATGCCGATGCCACGCTCTTGCGGCACTTGGTGAGTGATCTCTTCACCATTCACCCAGATTTCGCCACCATCGACCGGATTTAGACCTGCTAAGCTGCGCAGCAGCGTTGATTTACCGCAGCCACTTGGGCCAAGTAGCGTGATGAATTCACCTTTCTCGATGGAGAATTCAATGTCTTCAAATACTGTATTGTCACCAAAACGCTTGGTGAGGTTTTTCCCATTTACATAGCTCATTATTTGGTTCCCTGGCTGAAACGACTTGCCAACCAAGTCAGTAAGAAAATAAACAGGAAGTACGTCATCACAAGGGCTGACGTGAAGTGACCACTGGTTTGACGTATGTTGTATAGGTAGATTTGCAATGTCTCGTAACGTGTCCCCACCAAGATGTTGGCAAACACGAACTCGCCTAGTAGGAACGAGAACGATAAGAACAGTGACGCCATTAAGCCTTTTTTAAGGTTTGGCAAAATAATCAACAAGAACGCCTTAGTAGTGCTTGCACCGAGCAGGTGTGCCGCGTCCATCAAGTCGTGCAAGTTGATCGCTTCAAAGCTGTTGGCAATTGCGCGATACATGAATGGCAGCGCGATGGTGAAATAAGTACCAATCAGAATCCATGGCGTGCCTATCAGTGAGATTTCGCTATCGGCATACAGCTGAAGCAAACCCACCGACGACACCACTGGCGGTACCGCGAACGGCAATAAGATGAGGATATTCATCACCTTGTCGAGTTTCGGGAAATAGTAAAACACCACGAAAATCGCAGGTAGAACCAACACCACACTCAGTGACAGCGCCGCCACACAGATAAACAGTGAACGGCCGAAGGCTTGTAAGAAGCGAGGATCCGTCAGCAGATTGATGTACCAATCCAAAGTAAAGCCATCAGGCAAGATCGTGGCGCCCCAGCGCGACGAGATCGAGTAGATAAAGGTCGCTAAGATCGGGATCATCATGATACCCACGATCGAATAGACCACGGTTTTATGAAAGTGAGTATTTACAGTATTCATTACTTTCTCTTCCCTGCGTAGCTTTTGCTGATCAGCCATTGGTTAATCACTGTGATGAAGGCCAGCATCGCCATCAGAATCACGGAGATCGCCGCAGCTAGATTAGGTTCTAGGAACAAATCGCCCGATACCAAGCTCGCTATACGAATCGTAATCACGTTGTAGTTACCCGAGGTCAACGCATACACGCTTGCATACGCGCCAATCGCATTAGCAATCAAGATGATGAAGGTGCCAAATAAGGCCGGAGACAGCACAGGAAGCGCAACTTTGGTCCAGTATTGCCAGGTTTTCGCACCAAGCAGCGCTGAGGCGGCTTGCCAGTCGTCGCTAAGGGCATCAAACGCTGGATACAGCAACAACACCGCCAGTGGAATCTGGAAGTAGATGTAAATTGCTAGCAAACCCCACTTGCCGTACAAATCGAAGTCCCCCAGCAATCCGTACTGCTTGAGCAATAAGGTGATTGCACCGTTAGTGCCTAAGATGATGATGAAGGCGAACGACAAAGGTACGCCAGAGAAGTTGCTGCTCATATTAGTGAAAGCAATCACCGCATCGCGGATTTTAGAATCAACGCGGCGCAATGAAGAAACGAGCAGAGTCGCAATCGCCAAGCCAACAATGCTCGACCAAATCGACAACCATAAACTGTTGCCAAAGGCCTGCATCATGAAAGCAGAGTCGAAGACTTCAGAATAGTTTTCTAAGGAAAGCTCATCGTCGTAGAAGAAGCTGTTGATCAGCACCCAAACCATAGGGGCCAGTTGGAACAGATAGAAAAACAGGGCGAAAGGCGCAAGCCACAAAGCGGGCTTGAAGCGTTTGAACCAAGATTTGGTTTGAGGTTTAAGGGCAGAGCCATCGCTCTGCGTGATTACAGAACTGCTCATAGGGCCAACAATTCCTGAGTGTAAGATTTATCGTGTTCAAGGTTGAGTAGCTGACACACACTGCCGCAAATATCAGTCTGTTTCACTGAACAGGCTTGGTGTGTGAACTTATCGCCAATCACAAAGAATGGCACTTCACGTTCTTCAGGCAGAATGCCACCGTGCGATAAGTCATTGTTCATGCCGTGGTCACTGGTGATGATCACCTGATAACCATCGTCAACCCATTTCTCAAGGTAGTTCGATAGGTAAATATCCGCGCCACGTGCACTATTGCGGTATTGGCGAGAGTCCAACCCGTGCTTGTGACCCATGTCGTCAATGTTCATTGGGTGAATCAGCAAGAAGTCCGGCTGATGAGTGACACGCAAGTGCTCAGCATCCAAGAACAAGGCTTCATCTGGGTAGTGGTCCCAGTGATAGAAACAGCCATGTTGAATGTTCATGGTTTCGTCGTTGGTAAAGCGGTCACGCACCGCATCAAAGGGGGCTCGGTTATACAGCTCACTCACCCAGTGATACGCCGCGGCAGCCGTCACTTTGCCCTGCGATTTGGCCAAGCTAAAAATCGATTCGTGATTCGATAAACGCACAATTTGGTTGTTAACAATGCCACTCTCAACGGGGCGAACTCCGGTTAAGATGCATTCATACAGTGGACGTGACATGGACGGCAGCTCGCACTGCATTGGGTAAAGCGTGGCACGCAGCTTGTTTTTTTGCGCGCTCACGTTTAGCGAGTCGACCTGCTTATTATGCAAATCGCCCTGTTTTTCATGAAGATCGCTCAGTTCTAGAAGACCGTTCAGGTAGCCCATGCAATCACGGGCTATCTGATAATTCAGTCCATCTAGAACAACAAGGATAACCTTATTGCTCATGGTCTATTCTCTGTTGCTTATTTGAATATGGATTACTGCTGATGAATCAAGACACTTTCTTGCCATTGACGCGGCAGACGACGTGCTGATTTTTCCCATGCTGAGAAGTCAGTGACTGGATGAACATTGCTGTATTGCTCGTTCGAGATCAGCTTGTCTTGTACTGATTGAGGTAGCGTCACGTTGCTACGGATTGGGCGCGCGTAACCTTCCGCTAGGTTGATCTGGCCTTGGTCGCTAAAGATGTATTCACGAGCTAACTTCGCCGCATTCGGGTTCTTTGCGTATTTATTGATGATGGTGGTGTAACCAGAGATCACTGAACCATCTTGTGGAATATTTACAGTAAAGCGCTCACGGTCAATCTTGTCACGGTAGTTCAGTGCATTGAAATCCCACATGATCGCTACTTCCACTTCACCTTTTTCAAGGTTCGCAATGCTTGGATCGGTGTAAGATAGGCGGCCTTGCTTCGCTAGCTCACCAAAGAATTTAATCGCAGGCTTTAGGTTCGACTCGTCACCGCCGTTCGCAAATGCAGCCGCGAGAATCGCGTTGTTTGCTTGCGCTGCTACGCCTACGTCACCAACAGTAACTTTGTAGTCGCCTTCTAGTAGGTCACTCCAAGATTTTGGTGCATCTTCAACAAGATTGTTGTTTGAGATGAACGAGATAGTGCCTGTGTAAGCCAGAGCCCAGTGACCATCTTTGTCTTTCGCCCAGTCTGGAATGTCATTCCAAGTGGTTGGCTTGTATGGCTGAGTCACGTCTTTCTTCACCGCAACACGTGCAAAGGCGAAACCAACGTCACCGATATCTGCGGTTGCGTTTCTTTTCTCTGCTTCAAATTTCGAGATCTCTTGTGCCGAGCTCATGTCTGTATCCTGATGCTTCAAGCCGTAGTTTGCTTTCAGATCAGCCCATGTGCCTTTCCAGTTTGCCCAACTGTCTGGCATTCCCACACTGTAAACCGCACCCTCTTTTTGAGCGGCTTCAATCAGTGACTCAAGATCAGCATCCTTCGCCATCGCTGGCATTGAAAGTGTTGCCGTTATTAGCGTTGCGCCGATTAATTTTGCAGGTGAACCAATCAGTTTGGCTGGCGATACAGTTGAACGGCTAAGCAAAGTTTTCATTGCCTCTATCCCTCTGGACTAGGTCAGTAAGTTCGTTTTGTATGCTATCGCCAGAGTGTGACGCTTTCGCGCAACTTATTTGACAGTTAAGATGCATTTCCGTGGCAGTTATATTTCACTCATATGACAATAAGCCTTTGTTTACTGTCACATTCCTGTTAACTCCGTGGTTTACCTTATTGAGCACACGAACTTATGGACTAGATCAGTAATGAGAACATTGGCAACAGCGCAATCAGGGACACAGCTAGGCAGAATTAAGGCGAGCATCAGAGAACAGCTTCAATCTGGCATCTTCACCGAGGGGCAAAAACTACCATCCGAACGAGAGCTTAGTGAGCTGTTTTCCACCACACGAATCACGCTCAAAGATGCATTGGTGTCGTTAGAAACCGAAGGCTTGATATACCGAGAGGAGCGCCGAGGCTGGTATGTGTCACCCGAACGTATTCGCTACAACCCATTGTCTCGTTCTCACTTTCATCAAATGATTCGCGAACAAGATCACATCGCAGAAACACGACTGCTGAGCACTCGCACAGAGATGGCGGCAGGTGATTACGCCAAAGCATTAGAGATAGAGCAGATAACGCCAATACACGTGATTGAGCGATTACGCTTTATTGATGGCAGAGCGGTACTGTTCGTTGAAAACGTATTAAAAGCGCCCCTATTTGAAAAAATATTGTCGGAAAACCTCACCATGTCACTAACAGGTATTTATAGAGAGAAGTATGGCTATGAGACCAAACGTTCGCGATTTGATGTCATTCCCACTTCAGCCCCAGCCTATGTCGCTAAGGCGCTAAATTTGGCTGAGGGTCAACCGGTGCTGAAGATCTGCCGAGTGAACTACAAACAAGATGGTGAGTTGATGGACTGCGAATTGGAATACTGGCGACCTGACTCAGTAGTGATCCACATTGATAGCATTGGCTAGTGCAGTATCTTTTTAGAGAGTAAAGTCACATATACAAAAACTCCGACTGATTAGGTCGGAGTTTTGGGTTTTAACGATGAGATTTAATGGCGCGCGGACTAAACAATCTTCTGCTCACTGTCGCCTGTAAGCTCGCTCTTATCTGACAAAAAACTCGCGACAATCTCTCTCAGTTTGCCTTGGTTCACAGGTTTAGGTAAAAACTCATCCATCCCCACATCAAAACATAAGTGCTTATCTCTCTGCACTACGTTGGCTGTTAGCGCCACGATAGGAATATGTTTCGACGTCCCTTCTTCGTGTGCTCTAATTTGTTTAGTCGCTTCAAAGCCATCAAGCACTGGCATCTGACAATCCATGAAGATCATCTGATACTCGTTGTGCTTAAATTTATCGACTCCCACTTTACCGTTGTCGGCAATGTCCACTTCAAAACCAAGCTTCTTGAGCATCATCTTGGCAACTTGTTGGTTGACTCTGGAGTCTTCGACAACCAGTACTTTACCGCTAAATAACGAAGTTTCAGTTTGAGGCTCAGACTCTTCAGCCTTAATGCTCTCTTTCGCCACCACCGCGGGTTTAGTGGTTGATAGAGGGTCATTGTCCTTAAACGCGACTTCACCTCGGTTTGGATAGGTAAAGGTCTCGGTTTCAGCTGTTCTCGCTAACACCTCACTGATGGTCCATTTAAGCTGGTTATCTTGATACGGGCGAGCAATGTAGGCAATAAACCCCACTTGCTGAGCATGCATTTCGTCTTGCTTACGAGGGTCGGCAGAGATCATGACAAGCTTAGGGCAGGCTTTGCCAAAGCGCTCTATCAGTTTTCTTGCAAGCTGGAACCCATCGATGGAAGGCATCACTTTATCAATCAACACTAAGTCGTAAGGCGAAGCGTTTTCGACAGACTCTGAAACGAGCTCTAGCGCTTCGGTTGCGGTTTCACAACATGTAGAGGACACACCAAACGATTGTAGCTGTGTCGACGTGATACGCATGTTCAGCTGGCTATCATCCACCAGCAACACCGAGACCTTATTGAAATCGATATTACTCTCGTCGATCTCCAAACACGGTTCAAAGTCAGCCACAAAGTAAAAGGTACTGCCCTTGCCTTCAATACTGGTTAGCTCAAGCTTGCTGCCCATTAAGGTCACAATCTTATCGCATATGGTCAAGCCCAAACCGGTACCGCCGTATATGCGCGTGGTGCTGCCATCCGCCTGCTGGAACTTATCAAATACCGATTTTTGTTTGTCTTCTGCGATACCAATACCGCTGTCAGCAACTTCAAATCGAACTCTCAATTTCTGCTCAGGCTCAATCACCTTTTCTAAGCGAAGAGAAAGCGTCACATGACCTCGCTCGGTAAATTTGATGGCGTTGCCGACTAAGTTATTCAGTACCTGTCTGAGCTGGGTTCCATCTCCGATCACCATGGTTGGGATCTTAGGGTCTATCTCCAATTGGAATCGTAAACCTTTTTGTTCGGCTTTCACTCTGAAGGTCGATTCAACATCGGCTGCAATACCCATCATTTTCATTGGTTCTTGTTGCAGTTCTAAACGTCCCGCTTCAATTTTCGAATAATCCAAGATGTCGTTAATAAGGTCTAGAAGAGTTAACGAAGAGGTATTGAGCATGTTGACGTACTCTTTTTGCTCTTTCGGCATATCCATTTCTGAAAGCAGAGACGAAAGTCCGATAATTCCATTCATTGGAGTGCGGATTTCGTGGCTCATGTTAGCCAAAAATTCACTCTTGTTGCGATTAGCAACTTCAGCCGTCTCTTTGGCTTTAATCAACTCTTGATACTGTTGACGAATACGTTCAATTGATTGGTTGTAGCTGTTTTCCAACGTCGATATTTCATCTTTATAAGTAGAGTCGGTTGGCGTTAAAAAGCGTGGTTTATTGTCTTCAACTTGCTGTTCGTTTATCTGAGAGGACATGGTCATTAAGCGTTTGACAACCAAGCGATAAACAATGGCCAAAGAGACCAATGACAGCAAAAAGATTTTCACGGCTTCAAAAGCGAGTAGCAACAGCACTCGTTCTTCGAAGTCATTGAGGATCATACTTAAATCGGATTGCACCGTGAGGGTGGCCAGTGGGAAGTCTTTGCCCCCCATCTGATACACCATTTCCCATGACTGAGAATACGATTGTCCGGTCGTTGGGCTGCCAAGCTCTAAGATTTTTTCATCAGGGCTTTCAATGAGGAGATAACTGACCGAAGGGAGACGAGAAATGCCCTCCGCTTGCACAAACAACTGAGCACGATCTTCAACCCATAGGCTTGACGTCAAACCAGAAAGGTAGCCAGCTTTAACCTGCTCGATCTGAGAACTGATAAAAGAAACTCGATTTTGGTACTCCACATACAGCCCCAGACCTGTCACTATAACTGTGAATAAGGTACTGATGGCAATGATGGCCCCGATTAACTGTCGAGAGAGTCCAATATAGCGTTTTCCTTTTTTCACCATATAAAAATTACCAATGTTGTTATCTTAGTAAACTACAATTACTCAACTAGTATAGTAGTAGTCATTCATCAAATAACTAGGGAAGGTTATGAAAAAACATCTTATCGTTGCATCCATAGTCAGTTTGTTTTCAAGCAGTTATGCTTTCTCAAGCGAGCCTCTTCACTACTACATTATTGCCAGCCAAGCGCAACCTTTTCAGATCGAAACTGACGGGTCATCCCACAGAGGAATCGTTTCTGATATTGTTGAAGCCGTGTTTGACGATAGCCAGTACGAGATTAACTACCACACCTACCCTTTTAATCGAATGATTGACAAGCTAGATGCGAGAGAGAACCCAAATTGGGTTACCTACGGCAGTCCTAGTTGGGGAAACATCCAATCAGCAAACCTATCTGAAGAGCCAATTTACAATGTAAAACACGTATTGCTGAGTAGCGGTAAAAAGCCGTTCGAGTTCAATACCATTGACGATTTAGATGGTAAAGCAGTGGTATTGCTGGTGGGATTTGAATATCCAAATTTAGAGCCTTACATACAACAAGGTAAGCTCAATGAGATCCGAGTAAAAGATTATACAGCTGCATTCCGCGTTATTAACCGTGCACCTGGTGATACCGTATTTGTAGAAATGGAATCACGAATCAAATACAACCTAAACGATCAGAAACTCAATATCGATGATTACCAAATGCAGGACTTCGGTTCAGTCATCAATAACTACCCAATTCATTTGGCTTTCGACCCAGAAATGGATCCCAAACTCGAGACTTTTATTAACCAACGTTTAGACCAAATGAAAGACGATGGACAGCTTGATGACATCGTCCAAAGTTACTTATAGTCCTAGCGTCACTCTATGGCTCGTTAGCGCACTCTAGCGACTTCGGATACCGGAACTACAGAAATACAAAAGGCCGCTCTGTTTTTAGCGTACAAGCTAACCAGAGCGGCCTTTTTAATGTGTAATTAATGTGATGTGATCAAATGCAGTTGCTGACTACGAAGTTGTTGGCGCACTGCCATCAAAATTTTCCCTAAGTGATTCTCACCGGTTCCATCTCCCCCATCTCCCCAAAAATGGTCTTTATGAGAGTGCTCTTTGATCACCGAATCGCCCGTGCTCGTTAAAAACAAAGCAAACTGCGGGTTCTGTGTGAATTTCTCGGTCACAATGAATCGCATCACCTCTACACGAATATCGTACCAGTCCTCTCGAACCTGCTCTTCGTATTGTCGGCTTAACGAGAATGCTTCAGCAGGTGTGCAGGCTTCAAGGATCATGTTTCTCAGCGACGGTGAAGAAAACTTCATCGCCTGATAATAGTGCTCACTGGTTGCCCACACTTGCCCATCCACCTTGATCGGGCAAGCGGCGAAATTTGAAAGGTATCCGTTCGGATCTTCTGGTTCATAAAACAACACTTCTTCAGCTTGAGCCACAGAATTCGACATAGCCTTCTCCTCACCAATGACATCGCATATTTTTGCTTTGCCTTTAAAATTAGTGGCGTCACATATTGCTGTCAAACAACTTAGTTCAAGAGTATGCCGTCAGCCTGCTTTTAAACGAAAAGTAAAAGCTGCCGAGAAAATTTGTATGAGTGAGCTTTGTGCCCAGAAGGTAAAATTACAGATGAGAATCAAATGAGAAATGAATAAAGTGCTTATAAATCAAAGGGTGGCCTTGAGCCACCCTATTACATGCAATCGGGGATATTAGTGAATAAGACCCAGCTCCCTCGCTTCTTCCAGACTCAAACCGCTTTCTCTAATTTCTCTTAGAGCCTCGATACGACGACGAGCTTCAGCGGACTTCATTTTCTTTTCTGGCTTGAAAGATACTTCTTCTTCAGCATCCCACTTGTTTGCAATATTTGTCATTTCATCATGGTTGATAGAATTAATGGACATGTTTTCCTCCGAAAAGCACCATGTAATGGACAGGTAATCTGTAGCAAATGCTATTTCGCTTGTTAAGAAATTCTGCACTGAAATGTGATGATTCCGACGCTTCACAAAGCTAATTAATAAATGGCTCATTTAAACTTTGCCAAAGCCATTTTCTGCCATTACATTTAAAAGATTCCCCATAAGAAATGTGGTTTGATCCAACTCTCACTTTCCTCCCTCTCATTTCTTGTTTTACCCTGAAAATTCCTGAAATTCTCCAAAATAAATTTCGAGGCACTTCATTGTTTTTGCGCTGTTCGCTTTCACTAAATCCAACACATGTTAATGATAATGGTTATCAATATCATAACTGAGTATCAATCATGTCTATGGAAAAACCAGATACACCGCTTCTTGAAGTGAAGAATCTATGCGTCGACTACATCACCGACGACGGTGACTTCAATGCCGTAAGGTCCGTCAGCTTTAGCATAGGGCAAGGAGAAATCTTTGGCCTGGCCGGCGAGTCAGGTTGTGGCAAGAGCACCATCGCATTTGCTATTAACCGACTTCACAAGCCGCCCGCATTCATCTCTGGCGGTCAAATACTTTTTGAAGGACAAGACCTACTGAGACTATCTGACAGCCAGCTTAATACATTACGCTGGAGTGAGATCGCCATGGTGTTCCAGAGTGCCATGAACTCACTCAACCCTGTATTAACTATCGAAGAACAATTTGCTGACGTACTACGCCACCACAAAGGAATGAGTGATGAACAAGCCAAGGACCGCGCAGAAAAGCTGCTCGACCTAGTGAATATTCCTCGCTATCGCCTGACCGAATACCCTCATCAATTTAGCGGCGGTATGCGTCAACGATTAGTGATTGCGATTGCTCTCGCGCTCAATCCCAAACTGATCATCATGGATGAGCCAACTACGGCTTTGGATGTCGTCGTTCAACGAGAAATATTGCAACAAATACATCAACTCAGAGAAGAGTTCGGCTTCTCAATCCTGTTTATCACCCACGATTTGGCCCTGATGAGCCAGCTGTGTGACCGCATTGCCATTATGCGTCATGGCAAGATAGTTGAAGTCAATCAAGCCTATGAGATTCGCAATAACCCTCAACACTCCTACACCCAAAAGCTGTGGAGTTCATTCCCTAATATTCACAAACATGCTCACGCCACAGCGTGCTAGGAGCCTCAATGTCACAACCAATTATGCAAGTAAAAAACCTCGTTAAAGAGTTCACCGTAGGTGGTGGATTTGGCAAAGAGGAGATATTTAGAGCCCTACACGGCGTGAGTTTTGATTTATACCCAGGAAGAACGCTAGCACTCGTTGGCGAATCAGGCTGCGGAAAAAGTACCTGTGCGAGGCTAATGACCAAGGTTTACCCACCGACAGAGGGCGAAATCCTGTTCAATGGCAAAGACATCTCAACCCTCAACAGCCGCAAAGACATCTTGGACTACCGCAACCGAGTACAAATGGTGTTCCAAGACCCGTTTGGCTCGTTGAATCCGACACATACTATAGAGCACCACTTAACACGCCCTCTCAAGATTCATAAGCAAGTCGCCAACAAACAAGCGCTAGCAGAGCGCCTGGAAGAGTTATTAACGCTGGTGGAGTTACCCATTGAAACATTGGCTAAGTACCCTCACGAGCTCAGTGGGGGCCAAAGACAAAGGGTTAACCTAGCAAGAGCACTGGCTGTTGGCGCTGAGGTCATTCTTGCCGACGAGCCCACCTCCATGCTGGATGTTTCGATTCGACTTGGCGTACTTAACCTAATGCAAAGAATGAAGAAAGAGCTCGGGATTGGCTTTTTGTACATCACCCATGATCTCGCCACCGCACATTACATCGCAGAAGAGACAGCAGTCATGTACAAAGGACAGATCGTCGAATGGGGATCTACTCAGTCGATCTTGACCAATCCTCAACACCCATACACCAAGCTATTGATCTCTGCGGTGCCAGATCCTGATCTACCGTTTGGCGAACTCGTTAAAAATGAACCAAACTATTCAATAGACGCAGATCGTATTCGAGAGCAAAGCAGTGAAATACAGCATAACGTTAAGCAAGTTGCTGATAATCACTTTGTAAAACAATGGGATAATGTTGCATGAATGAACTAGACACTTGGTTAGAGCGGATCGGAGACTGGTACAAAGCCCGAAAGCATGATCAAGTGGAACGGTTAGAACCTTTGATCTTAACGCCTCCAGATGCACTCTGGGGGCCGTTGATCACGGATGAACAAAGCAAAGGCATCGCATGTTGGTTAGATGGCTGCCTGAGAATCTTTACCTTCTATCGACAGCCGAACGAAAATGCACACCATCAAGAAAAGGCTTACCAATACCTAATGTTTGCTTACGGCAAGCTGCAAGCAGTGTCGTGTGACCCTAAAGCAGAGCCAGACTTGCAAGAGTGGTGTACTCAGCGGGTTCAGCACCTGTGTGTGCTGGCTCTAGAGTTTGCCAATCAGCAGCAGGAGCCGCGCTGGCAAGCAGAATCAGAGAAGTTGATCGAGTCACATGTCCGCTTTATGGCCAGCCATCCCCGAAACGATGATCAAGGTAATGTAAAACATCAGATTCACTGATCACCGAGTTATTGATCTGATACTTTTTCGTAAAAGTTTTCATCGGTAGCGATGAGTTGGATCTATGAAAGCATGATCTAGCCTTGATCATGCTTCTGTAAGGAATATCTTAAGCTATTGATTTTTAATAGTTAAGTGGATTTTAGACAAAAAAAAGCGAGTCCCTTGGGGGAACTCGCAAAAATCTATTCAGTATGATGTAACAAAATATGAGCCAATCTATTAATCATAAGAAAGGACAAAAGGTTGTCTATTCGGGATAAATAATAATCAACCGAGTGCGCTACTTTGTCATCACTTTGTCAGCGTTAGGTGCGGTTCTTATCAACACCTAATGTGTTTCAAAGACCCATTCATAGCCCTGAAAACTGGCAAAGAATTAATGACCTATCGCCATTTCATCCAACGCTAGGAACACATTTTCATCCAAATGCCCTTCGTGAACTTGCTTACAAACCTTACGACGCACCGCTAAGCCTGAGATAAGACGTTCAATCGAAAGGTGGCGATTACTGTTACTATCGCGATCGTTATACAGCTCAATTAACTTACTTAGTGTTTCGTAAGGAATGATCTCATCCCCTACTCTCAGCCAATCAAGCTTCTCAATAAGCTCTGAACACTCTTCTTTGATTGAGGCATGTGAGTGCCCTGTCATAGCAGATAAAGCCGTTATACTGCGTTCTAGAGCCTCTGCAGAGGTATATTTAGAGAGCGTTATCATGATCTCATCAGCGTTAATCTCTACAGAGTGCTTACGTTGTTTAACGCGACGTCCTAACTTGCCTCTTGGTGATGGTGCTTTACGTTGGATTGGCTCGAACTCACCATCAATGATTTCAGACAACTCTTCCAGCTTCTGCTTGGAAACCATTTCGTTACGAAGCGGGTTCGGTAGCGTCGGCGCCATATTACGTTTGCCGGCGTTAGTAGTTCGTGCTCTTGAGTAACGCAGTACTTCTTCCACGTTACATTTAATATCAACTTGATAGTCTGTAGTTTTCCCTTTCTCGATCAAAGCTGTGATCGTCAAATGGTAACCCCATAAGTTAACCAGGAAGGTATCTTCTTGATCCCCTGCTTCACCAAGCTTTCTCAACTCACGGATCAGATCCATCGAGAATCGTCGCCAATCGATGTTGCGAGCTAGCTTCTGATTAAGTTCGCTTAACAGCATGCAATCAGAATGACGACGTGCCATACGGCTTCTGAAGTAAGAATACATTTGGAAAACCAAGGTATGCTGCTTCAGGATCTCTGGCGGGAACAAGAAGAAATAATCACGTGTCAGAAGCTCCTCGTAGAACGATGGCTCCCAAACAAGGATGTATAGGTTCGGTTTAATGCGAATTTCGCCGTCAGAGCCCTCTGTAGGCGCTTCTTCCGATGCAGTAATGGTTCTCGCTAGGAAACGGAAACGATCGCTCTTAAAGCCTTCTGGCATGTTCTCACTAAGCCAACGACCAGTAAGCTCATGCAATTGAAAATCGGTAAACTCGATACGATCAATACTGTCACGAATTGAGTCACGTGCAGGGCCGCTATCTTTTTTGCCTCGAAGCGACAAAATATCTGTAATGTAGAGTGGGGTTTTGTTCGGTGTGTGCTTTGCATCAAGATGGTAATCATCTTGGTGGTGATCATGGTATTGAACGGTGAGTGTAAATAACGCGAATAGCGTCATGAGATCATCAACTGTCATGATATTTTTCGATGATCTTGTCTCGATCACTGCGCGAGTGCCTGAGATCGAAACCATTGATTTTTGGTAACTCTTACGCGTTCGTGGTGGCGCTAACGCTTGATCAATAATCCCCGCCCAGTTTGTTGGAGACACAATGAACTGGTCCGCTTCATCTTTCATTGTTGGGGGAGTATTTAGTCCGTGTTCATTCAGCAGGCGTTTGTTAACTTTGGTTTGGGCTAGGGCTTTAGAACGCTTCTGCTTTTCATTTTGTTTGACACTTTCCGTCACCAAGCTGGTGGCACCCAATACTGATATTAATTGGTTAGGGTTAACAAAACGATGCAGCATGGTTTTTCCTGCTAGGCCTTCTTCAAAGCGAACGGGGATTTGCTTGAAAAGACCGATATTTACCGCCGCTCTCAATCTTTGTTGCAAAGCTGCGCGGGTAACTTGACCATCGGTTGATTCAATAATCTCGGTCGTTGAAACGTATCCATCTTTGCTGCTAAATCCACGAAGTGAAATTAGGTTAAGAAGCTCAACTATGCTTTTAGTGACACCTTTGAAGTGTTGATATTGTTCAATCCACTCAACGGCTGTTTCAGATACCTCAAATAA